>JAYVTU010000220.1:0-18054 GCA_043788485.1 Planctomycetota bacterium | reverse complement strand
ACGGCCGACTCCGCAAAGCCTGCGCTGGCCGTGGCACCCGGGAGAAACAAAAAAGCCCGGGACTCGCATCCCGGGCTTTTGAATTGGTCTGCGTGATCCGCGGTTTACTTGAGCGGGAGTTCGTCGGCCTTCTTGGGAGCGGGGCCGACCGGAGCGGCGGGGGCATCGTGCTCGCCGCCGCCGAGGAGTTCGGGGTTCACGATCGCCATGTTGACGAGGTAGATCTCGACGCGGCGGTTCTTCTCGGCTCCGAGCTTGCCGTTGGAGACGACGGGGCGGTACATGCTGTAGCCCATGACGGAGGTGCGGACGGGCTGGACACCGGCGGCGCCCAGCGCCTCACGCACAGCGATGGCGCGGTGTGCGGAGAGGAACCAGTTGTCGGGGTGCTTGGCGCGGGTCTCGGCGCGGGCGATGCGGACGTTGTCGGTGTGACCGACAACGCGGACCTCGTACTTCGAGGCCTCGGGGCTGTTGAGGATCGTGGCGAGCTGGCTGAGGGTGTTGCGGGCGTGATCGGAGAGATCGGCGCTGCCGAGCTTGAAGGTGAGATCGCTCTTGAACTTGACCATGCCGAGCGTCGAGTCGTATTCGACGAGGTCGGGGTGCGCCGCGGCGAATTCCTTGAGAGCCTGATCGAGAGCGGCGGGGAGCACAGTGCCCGTGCCGATGCGTCCGGAGAGCGCATCGTAGCGCGTGTTGAGTTCATTGAACTTGGCCGTCGCGTCGGCCAGCTGCTTCTCGAGATCGGCGATCTTCGCCGCGGTGCCCTGCGGGTCGCCCTGCAGGAGCTTGATGCGGTTCTTGAGCTCTTCGATCTGGCTCTGACCCGAGGCGACCTGCTCCTGCGAATTGCGGTAGGCGGTGAGCAGATCGTTGTATTTGCCTTCCGAGACGCAGCCGGTCGAGAAGGCGAGGGCGACGAGCAAAGCGACGGCGGATAAACTGGTCCTCATGACGCGAATCCTTTCGGGGTGGTGAAGCAAGCGGCCAATGTATCCAACTCCGTCCATAAATCAACCACAAGATGGCGACTCGGCGATGGCAAAAGTGTACGTCGCGGGGGCCGTGGCCGACGCGCAATTCGTGCGCGGCGGGGCGGGGGCTTTGGCGGTGCGAAACGGCCGGATTCTGGCGGTCGGCGGGGTAGAGGATGTGCTGCGGATCGCGGGTCCGGAGGCTGTGCGGGTGGACCTGCCTGATCGGCTGCTGATCCCGGGCCTGGTCAACGCCCACGCCCACCTGGATCTCAGCGGTTTGGAGCATCGGCCGTATGGCGGGGATTTCATCGCGTGGCTGCGGTCGGTCATCGAGGAGCGGCCCGGTGAGGCGGCGGAGATCGAGAGCGGCGTGCGACACGGGGCGGAGCTAAGCCGGGCAGCGGGCGTGCTGACGGTCGGCGACATCGCGGGGACGGATGCGGCGATGGTCGAGTACCATCGCTGCGGTCTTCGAGGCGTGAGCTTCGTGGAACTCTTCGGCCTGGGCGCGGAGGCGATGGAGAATTCGCTGCACAGGCTTGCGGCGATGGAGAAGGCGGGGCGGAAAGTGGGGCGGGTGACGACGGCGCCGCAGCCGCATGCGCCGTATTCCGCGGGGCCGGCGCTGTTCCGCGCGGCGGCGTGGGTGAGCGACACGCTGGGGATTCCCGTTTCGACACATCTGGCGGAGACGCGCGAGGAGCTGGAATTCGTCGCGATGGCGAGCGGGGCGTTCAAGCAGATGCTCCAGGGCATCGGGCGGTGGCAGGATGCGTACGAGAAACTTTACAACGCGGGGATGCATCCGGTGGATTGGTTGGATTGGTGCACGCATGCGGGTGCGGGGGAAGCCCTCACCCCGGCCCTCTCCCGGGGGGAGAGGGGGCAGGAGCGGAGCGCTAAGCCGCAAGCGGCGTGGGTGCTGGCGCATTGCAATTACATGGGCGATGTGCAGATCGCGCGGCTCGCGTCGCGCGGCTGGTCCGTCGCCTACTGTCCGCGTGCATCGGATTACTTCGGCCATCGCGGGCACCGTTACCGTGAGATGCTCGTCGAGGGCGTCAACGTCTGCCTCGGCACCGATTCGATTCTCTGCCACGGTTCGCTGAGCATTCTCGATGAGATGCGGCACCTGCATCAGCGCGACGGCACGGACCCCGCGATGTTGCTGAAGATGGCGACGGTCAATGGCATGAAGGCGCTGCGGATACCGGAGCGCGAGGCGACGTTTACGCCGGGCGCGGCACCGGGTGTTGTCGCGCTGCGTTATGATCCGCAATCCGGTGCGGATGCGCTGCGGAATGTTCTGCGGCGCGATGAGGTGGAGATTGAGGTTCTGGAAATGGCCGGGGAAAACACGGCCCAAGGGCCGTCGCTAAACGGGGAATCAAAATGAAGCGCATCGGCTACATCGGCACAGGGATCATGGGCGGGGCGATGGCGGCGAACCTGCTCAAGGCGGGGTTCGAGGTCGTCGTGTGGAACCGGACGCGATCGCGCGCGGCGTCGGTGATCGAGCAGGGCGCCGAGTGGGCCGAGAGCCCGGCGGAACTGGCGAAGCGCGTGCAGGCGGTGTGCCTGAACGTGACGGACACGGCGGATGTCGAAGAGGTGATCTTCGGCACGCACGGCATCGTCGAGGGCAACCCCGGCGACACGGCGGATTTCGTCATCATCGACAATTCAACAATCAGCCCGCAGGCGAGCCGGGTGATCGCCGCGCGGCTCGGCAAACAGAATGTGCACTTCCTCGATGCACCTGTGACCGGTGGCGACATCGGCGCCCGCAACGCGACGCTCTCGATCATGGTCGGCGGGCCGGAGGAAGTGTTTGAGAGGTGCATGCCGATCTTCAAGGCGATGGGCAAATCGATCACGCACATGGGCCCGCACGGAGCCGGGCAGGCGTGCAAGGCGTGCAACCAGGTTCTCGTCGCGGTGAACCTGCTCGGTGTCTGCGAAGCGCTGGCGTTGGCGATGAAGGAGGGGATCGACCCCAAGAAAATGGTCGAGGTCACCGGCGCCGGCGGCGGGGCATCGTGGCAACTGACGAACCTCGGGCCGCGCATCATCAATGGTGATATGAAGCCCGGCTTCATGGTGGACCTGATCAACAAGGATCTGAACATCGTCTACGAAGAGGCCCACGCACTTGGCGTGCCGATGCCCGCGGTGCGGCTCGCGGCGGAGATGCTGCGGAGTGCGGCGCTGATCGGCCATGGCAAAGATGGCACGCAGGCGGTGAGCCGCGTTTATCGCAAGCTCGGCGCGTCCGTGCCGGGATGAAGCTATCATGGGAGGCTCGGCGAAACGCACGGGCGACGCCGCCGAGATCACGCCCACCGGGTTGATCCCCGACCCCCTATTCAGCGAGGAAACCGCGTGCAAAAAGGCGCGAAAATCGTGGCAGGTTGCCGCATCGTCATCATCGCCGGGCTCGGCTGCATCGCGCTGAGCGGCTGCGGTGAGGATGAAATCCACTCCTACAAAGCTCCGAAATCGCAGTCGCCGCCGACTGTTTCGGCTGAGCAGCAGCTGCCCGCCGGTCACCCACCGATCCCCGGCGCCGCTGCTGCGGACTCGCACGATCATCCGGCGCAGCGTCTGCTCGCCGCGATCACCACGCACGGCGACCGCACATGGTTCTTCAAGCTCGTTGGCCCGTTCGATGCGGTCTCGAATCAGGCTGACACGTTCGCCGATTTCATCCAGTCGTTTCAGTTCCCCGCGGATACGACCCAGCCGCTGCAGTGGAAGCTGCCCGAGGGTTGGCGGCAGCTTCCGCCGGCCAATGCGATGCGTTACGCCACGCTGCAGATCGGCGCCGGGCCGAATCCGCTCGAGGTTTCCGTCTTCGCGTTCGGCGGCGAGGCGGGCGGCATGCTGTCGAACATCAACCGCTGGCGTGGTCAGATGCAGTTGCCGCCGATCGCCGAGGGCGATCTGGCGAAAGAGACGCGCACTGTTGATCAGGGCGGCCACAAGATCACGATCGTCGAAATGGTCGGTGGCGGTTCCGGGAAGATGACGCCGCCGTTCGCAGGGGGAAATGCTCCCGCGGCGCCGACCGCACCCGCGCCGCCGCCGCTGCTTGCGCGGCCTGATGTAACGCCGTTGGCTCCTGGTCCCGTGAAGCCCAACGCGCCGCCTGTTGCGCCCGCTGCCGACGATGCGAAGCTCAGCTACGACACGCCGCAGGGCTGGCAACTGCTTCCGCCCACGGGTCCGCGCCTGCTCTCATTCAGCGCGGGCGAGACGCAGGTCGCTGTCACCAAATTCGGCGGCGACGTCGGCGGCATGCTCGCCAATGTGAACCGCTGGCGTTCGCAGGTCGGCCTGTCCCCCATCGATGAATCGGGCCTCAAGGACGCGGTGCAGCCCATCGACGTCGGCCCGCTCAAGGGCAACCTCGTCGAACTCTACGGCCCCGACGGTGACAAACGCCCCGGCCTGCTCGCCGTCTCGGTGCAGCGCGACGGCATGACCTGGTTCTTCAAGATGGCCGGCCCCGCTGCGGCTGTGCAGCAACAAAAGGATGGCTTCGAGCGTTTTGTCAGGTCGGTGAAGTTCGCATCCCCCGGAGCCTCGGATGGCAAGTAGCGTTCAAAAGACGATCACGCAGCGCCTGCCCGGTGATCGGACGGGTGATGTCGCCGTTCCAGCCGCGCCGCGGCGGGATCAGGGCGGTGATGTGGAGCAGGTGATCCGCGCCATCCTCGCGCCGCTTGCTTCGCTGAAGCTGACCGTTGCGCTCTTCGCGATGTCGATTGTGATCGTCTTCGCCGGTTCCGTGGCGCAGGTGGACGCGGGCATCTGGACCGTGGTCCACGATTATTTCCGCTGCGCGTTCGCGTACATCCCGATCCGCATCTTCTTTCCGCGCAGCTGGAACGTGCCGCACTGGGGTTTTTATTTCCCCGGCGGCTGGCTCATCGGCGGGCTGCTGCTGACGAATCTCTTCGCCGCCCACGCCATCCGGTTCACCTGCAAAGCCCGCGGCCGCAAGCTCGCCCTCGGCATGGTGATCCTGGGCATCGGGATGCTCGTGACGTGGCTAGTCATCTCCAACAGCGTGCAGGAGGCGATGGACTGGGCCTATCCGTCGCAGGCCGGCAGCCGCGGCGATGCGTTCTGGCGCGTGCTCTGGCGTCTGCTTCAAGGTGGCATCGCCGCGGCGACCCTCTACGGTGGCTGCATCCCGCTCTTCGGCAAGCGTGCCGGCATCGTCGTGCTGCACGGCGGCGTGATCCTGCTGCTGTGCAGCGAGCTGATCACCGGGCTGCTCGCCGTCGAGGCGCGCATGACGATCGCCAACGGTGAGACCGTCAACTTCCTCGACCACTCCCGCACGGTGGAGCTGGCGATCGTCGACGGTTCGGACCCGAATTTTGATCAGGTCGTCACGGTTCCCGGCGCGATGCTCGCGAAGGGCGGCGCGATCCGCAGCGAGCGTTTGCCGTTTGATATCGACGTCGTCGAGTACATGCCCAACAGTTCGCAGCCGATCCCGATGAGCGATGTGGGCGGGCCGATGCAGGCGAAGAACAAGGCGACGGCGGGCAACGGCAAACAGCTGCTCGTGCTGCCGGCCAAGGAAGGCAGCGGCGTCGAGATGGGTGCCGAGGACGCTCCGACCGCGGTGCTCGAACTCAAGGACAAGCAGACCGGCGCGTCGATGGGGCGCTATGTTTTTTCACTCTGGTTCTACGCCAACATGTCGCTGCGGCAGCTGCCGGATGTCTCCGAGAAAATCACCGTCGGCGGCAAGACCTACGATGTCCGCCTCCGCCCGGAGCGTGAGTACATCCGCGCCAGCGCCGATCGCGAGCCGCTCGCGCTGCGGCTGGACCAGTTCAATCACAAGACCTACATCGGCACCGACACGCCGAGCGATTACTCGAGCATCGTGCAGCTCATCGACGCGGACCGCAAGGTGGATCGACGCCTGACGATCCGCATGAACGATCCGCTGCGTTACGGCGGGCGCACGTTCTATCAGTCCGGGTTCCTGCCGCATGACAACGGAACGGTGCTGCAGGTCGTCAAGAACATCGGGTGGATGGTGCCCTATGTCTCGTGCATGATCGTCGCGATGGGGCTCGCCGGGCACCTGGGCGCCAAACTCATCGAATTCATCGAGCGGAGGGCCATGGCATGAACAATCTTGCGAAATGGTTTCCGCTGATCGTGATCCTGATCGCCGCCGCGTATCTGGTCTCGCTCGTGCCGCAGCCCAGCGACGCCAAGGGCCAGATGAAGCTGCAGGAATTTGGCCGGCTGCCCGTCGTGTACCAGGGCCGCGTCAAGCCGCTCGACACGCTGGCCCGCAATTCGCTGCTTGTCATCTCCAACCGCCAATATTTCACCGACGACGCCGGCAAGCGGCATCCGGCGATCGAGTGGCTTGCCGACGTCATGTCCGGCTCGCCGCGTGCGACGCAGTACAAGGTATTCCGCATCGACAACACGCAGGTGCTTGAACTGCTGGGCCTGACACCCCGCGAGGGCTTCCGTTACGCCATCGACGAGTTCCAAGCAAAGCTCGGCGAGGTCGACAAGGCCGCCAACAAGGCGCACAGCGTGAAGTCCGGCGATCGCGATGTGTTCGAGAATCAGATCGTGCAGTTCGCCGACCGCATGCAGGTGTTCATGGCGTTGCAGGAATCGACTTCGATGCCGCCGATGCAGAGCCGCGAAGCGGTCATGGCGGTCGTGCAGCGCTTCAAACAGCTTGAAAGCAGCGGGCTCGCGCTGCCGCACCTCGTCCCGCCCACGGCCAAGGGCGAGCAGTGGCAGCCGCTGTTGGGTGCCGTGCTCAAGTCGGTCGTTGATCCCGATACGAGCCCCGCGCTCAGGCCGCTGGCGACCATGATGGTTGCACGCGGAACGGACGATGTGAAGATGTTCAACGAGGCGCTTGTGGAATATCAGAAGATCCTCGCCCAGAATCCGCCGCCCAAAACCGATGTTGACCTGCTTGCGTTCGAGACGGTCTTCAATCACCTCGAACCGTTCTACAACATCGCGGTGCTTTACGTGCTGGTGCTGGTGCTGGCGGTGTTCGCCTGGCTGGGCTGGAACGTGCCGCTGAACCGCGCGGCGTTCTGGCTCATGCTCCTCGCCTTCGCGCTGCACACATTGGCGCTCATCGCGCGCATTTACATCTCCGGCCGTCCGCCCGTCACGAACCTCTATTCCTCCGCGGTCTTCATCGGCTGGGGAGCCGTGCTCTTCGGCCTGGCCCTGGAATATTTCTACCGTCTGGGCCTCGGCAATCTGCTCGGCGCCGTCGTCGGCTTCGTCACGCTGCTCATCGCGCATCATCTCGCCATGGAGCGCGACACGTTCGAAGTCATGCAGGCCGTGCTCGACACGAACTTTTGGCTCGCCACGCACGTCGTCTGCGTTACGTTCGGCTACGCGTCGACCTTCGTTGCCGGGTTTCTCGGCATCGCGTACATCCTCATTGGGATTTTCACTCCCGCTCTGTCAACCGAGGTCGGTCGAGCGGAATCCGCCGCGGCTGTTCCCAAGGGCAAGAGCCTGCCGATGGGCGCTCTGCTCTACCGCATGATCTACGGCACGATCTGCTTCGCGATGTTCTTCAGCTTCGTCGGCACGGTGCTCGGCGGGCTCTGGGCCGACGATTCCTGGGGCCGATTCTGGGGCTGGGATACCAAGGAAAACGGGGCACTCATCATTGTGCTCTGGAACGCCCTGATGCTCCACGCCCGCTGGGGAGGCATGGTCAAGCAGCGCGGCCTGGCCGTCCTCGCCGTCTTCGGCAACGTCGTCACCTCATGGTCGTGGTTCGGCGTCAACATGCTCGGCGTCGGGTTCCACAGCTACGGCTTCATGAACTCCGCGCCGTTCTGGCTCGGCGGTTTCATCCTCACGCAACTGGCCATCATCGCGCTGGGGCTTTTCCCGCTCGACCTGTGGCGCAGCTTTGCTCCGGTGACGCCGGAACTGATGCCGTCGCCGAAAGGCGCCGCGGCGCCGGGCGTGTGAACATGCCGCGCCGACTCACACGTAAATTCTTCCGCCGCGATCCCGTCACGCTCGCCAAGACGCTGCTCGGTCAGCGTCTCGTGCGCGTGCTGAGTGACGGCACGCGCCTGGTCGGCCGGATCGTCGAAGTTGAGGCGTACCTCGGCATCGAGGACGCCGCGGCCCACACCTACCGCGGTCGCAACACCGCCCGCGTCGCCTCGATGTATCTCGACGCCGGTCACGCCTACGTCTATTTCACCTACGGCATGCATTACTGCATGAACATCTCCGCCGACCGCGCGGGCGTGCCGACGGCGTGTCTGCTCCGCGCCCTGGAGCCGATCGAGGGCCTGGACGTCATGCGAGAGAACCGCGCCGGAAAGCTAGCCTCTTCGCGGACGCTCAAAGATACCCAACTCTGCTCCGGCCCAGCGCGGCTTGCCGAGGCGATGGCGATCGACAAATCGCTCGATGGCGTCGATCTTGTCACCAGCGAGGCTTGTTTTCTTGAGCGCGGCACCGCAGTGCCGGATTCGCAAATCGTGAAAACGACGCGGATCGGCGTCGATTACGCCGGTCACTGGTCGCGCAAGCCGCTGCGTTTCTTCATCGACGGCAATCCGCACGTCAGCCGCACCGCGCCGCGGAAACCCAAACAACGCAATCGCCCGGCGCTTCCCGCCCAGCGTGGTTTATAATGCCGTCCCATGTCCGAGCCGAAGCCGCAAATCCGAAGTGAGGGCCACGAGGGTCTGGGTGATCCGATCCGCAAGCCCCGTCCGCGCCCCGAGCCCGATGCGTTGCAGGGGCCCGATCACGCCGATCACGCCGACCACGTCGCGCGTCAGATCCACGACAACCTGCGTTTCCTGCAGCGTCAGACGCGCCAGATCCGTCACCGCCAGGCGATCATGGAGCAGGCGAAGGCGAACATGCGCACGCAGCGCGCCTCGCTCAAGAAGCGCATCGCCGAGCTTGTGGAGCAGCAGAAGGAACTGAAGGAGCAGCGGGCTGCGCTCGACGCCGACGCCGCAGCGGTGGCCGTGCAGCGCGAACAGCTCGCCGCGATCTCGGACGATATCCAGCGGCAGCAGGCGGCGGCACTGGAAACAATCGCGGCGGCGGATCGTCAGCATCAGTTCGTCGAACAGCGCACCGCCGAACTCACGCAGAACGCCCATCGCCAACATCAGGAATTTGACAGTCAGCGGATGGCGATCGAACGGCGGCGCGAGGATCTGGAACGGCAGGGCGGATTGATTGCCGAGCAGAATCGGCAGCTGACTTTGCGTGTTTCCGAGTACGCGGCACAGCAGAAGTCGCTGCAGACCGAGCGTGCCAACGTCGAGACGCAGCGCGGCAATCTCGATAAGTTGAACGTGCAACTCGAAACGCGGCAACAAGAGCTGGATCAGCGTGCCGCGAAACTGGCCGCGGATCAGGCGGCGATCGCACAGCTGCGCGACGCGGACACGCGCGCCCGTGCCGAACTGGCAGTGAAGCAGAAGCAGGTCGAGCAGCAAGCCGCGAAGCTCGCCGCGGATCATCTGACGCTTCAACAGGCCCGGGACGCCGATGAGCGCACGCGCCGCGACCTCGGAGCCCGTCAGAAGGAAATCGACGCGCTCGCCGCAACGCTCGCTGCGCAGCGTGCTGCGGTGGAAAAGGCGGAGGCTGCGGTCGAGCGTGCTCGCGCCGAGCTTCTGGCCCGTCAACATGAGGCTGAGGCCCAGGCGTCGAAACTCGCCGCCGATCGCGCCGCTCAGGTGGCACGCGAAGGCGAACTCGCACAGCAAACCAAATCTCTCGCCTCGGAACGTGAAGCAGTACGGCAGGCACGCGAGCTGGGCGATCGGCTCATCCAATCGGCTGAAAAGCAGCAAAAGGAAGCGGCGCAGTTCATGGCGGACCTCGCGAAGGAGCGGGCCGAACTGGAGCGGGCTCGTGCCGCCGATGCCGAGCAAAGGTCGGAAATTGATGAGGTACGTCGGACGCTCGAGACCGAGGTCATCGAGTCGAAACACCGCCGCGAGCTGCTCGACGCCGCCGAGGCTCAGATGCGGGAGCGCGAGGCCCAGGCCCAGCGCCGCGCCGCCGCGATCGCCGACGCCGAGCGACAGGCCGAACTGCGTCTTGCGGAACTCAGCGAGCTTGAGGCGAACCTGCGGCAGACCGACGCGACGACCCATCAGGTCAGTGAGCAATTGACGGCCCGGACCGCTGAGCTGAACCGGCTCCGCAAGCTCAATGCCTTACGCCGCCAACGCCTACACACCGTGCGTGCGGCCCTCAAGCAGCGCCGCGACCAGCACATCGAGGCCGAGCTTCTTCCCTCGGTTGTGGACCTCGCGGAACTCGAACCGATTGAACCCGCACCCCCGCAATCGCCGATGAAGTATGTGATGAACGCGTCTCTCATGCTCCATGCAAGTGACGGTATGCGCTACGAACTGGCGCTCACCGGCCCCGTCGCGCTCGTCGGTCGCGATGAGAGCTGTGATTTGATGATCGATCTGCCGACGGTCTCGCGGACGCACTGCCTGATCGAACGGCACGAGCACGGGTTCGTGCTCCGCGACATGGGCTCGACCAACGGCACTCTGGTCAATGACCGCCCGGCGCAGCGCGTCGATCTCGAATCCGGGGATGTGATCAACATCGGCGGCGTCCCGCTCACGCTGATGATCGAAGGTGAACCCGCGGAACTAAGCGGCAAGCCGGTTCCCGCCGATACGCTGGACCGGATCACGGGCCTGCGTCCGGTTGCGGAAAATTGAGTTGTGGCGTGCACGCATCGTGCCAATAATCCCCGCTTTGGCCGTGCCCGGTTCGCCGCTCTTCTTGGCTGCGTGAAGTAGTTGTCGGAATTGCCTGCAAACCCTTGAACGGTGCCGCCTGTTGCCGCTATGCTGATGGGTGTCGTGGGCGGCCGGTTGAGGTTTTGCCGGGGAACACCGCCACACGGGAGAATCGAAGCGCATGCCCATCGATGAGCCCAAGAGCCTGCAGGAGATCGCCGCGCGGACCCGGTATCCGATGGACGCTTTTCATTTCATCCGCCGCGGGCTGGATTACACCGTGCATCGCGCTCACGAGCATCCCGAGCAGCTTCCCGAGGAGCAGCGCCACGTCAGCGGCAGGCAGCTCAGCGAGGGGCTCCGCGATTTCGCGGTCGAGCAGTACGGCCTTCTCGCACGCACCGTCCTGCAGCGCTGGCGCATCACACGCACCACGGACTTCGGACAGATCGTCTTCTCCATGGTCGAGGGCGGCCTGATGCAGGCGACCGAGCACGACTCGGTGCGCGATTTCGACGGTGTGTTCGATTTCGACGAGGCGTTCGGCGTGACCATCCCGCTCAATCGTGTCCCGCGCGAGGGCCTCGAGATCGATGTTGTGCAGAAGCAGTGATCGTAAGTCGGCGGTTGTTGGCGGTTGTTGGCGGTGGGGCGGTCAGACAAGACAACATGCACGCGGTACACTTGAGGCCCTATAGCGGCCCCGGCGATGCTACGCGTCAATCTTCATTTCAGGGACTTGATCCGTTGATGCAAAAATCCACCGACCAGCCCGAGCGACCGTGGACCCTGATGCACATCTGGCAGATCATGGTGCTGCGCGACCTGATCTGGATCGCGCTCGCCGTGTTCCTGATCTGGTTCGGTTACCAGCTCCGCGCGATTTTCACGCCCGTACTGATCGGCCTGGCGCTGGCGTATCTGTTTCACCCGCTGATCACATGGGCCGAGGTGCGGTGGAAGCTTCCGCGGCCCGTCACGATCGCCGGCATCCTCGTCTTCATGTCGGCGATGCTGCTGGGCATGGTCATCTGGCTCGGCCCCGAGTTCGTGACGCAGATCAAAACACTCGGCGGCGCCATGCCCGGCTACCTGCAGAAGCTCGCGGGTTATCTGAATTTTGACATCAGCGGACTCCGCGCGACGGTCGAGCAGAAGATCAAAGAGATCCAGGCGGACCCCGGCTCGTTTCTCGCCGATGCCGCGAGCCAACTCCTCGCCGGGACCGGCACAGCGTTCGGCCTCATCGGTTCGGTGCTCAGTGCCGCGATGTACCTGCTGGTCACCATGCTGCTCATCCCGATCTATTTCTTCTTCTTCGCCTGGCAATTCGGGCCCATGGTCCGGCACTTCCATCAGTACATCCCAGCGAGTCGGCGGGACAGCGTCATGGCGATCATCGGCAAGATGGATCGGCTCGTCAGCACCTACTTCCGCGCCCGTGTCATCATCGCGCTGATCATGGGCGTGCTGTTGTCGGTCGGGTGGTGGGCGGTCGGTGTGCCGTATTGGTTCCTGCTCGGCATGATCTCGGGACTGCTTGGCCTGATGCCCTACGCCTCGATCATCGGCTGGCCCATCGCGATCGGGCTCAAGTGGCTCGACGTGATTAACGGAGCGAATGCCGGAGCGTTTTCACCGGCGATCTTCATTGCACCGAGCATCGTTTTCTTTGTCGTGCAGGCGCTGGACGGTGTCCTGCTCACGCCGCTGATCCAGGGCCGCAGCCTCGACATGTCCATCGTGACGATCATCATCGTCGTGTTCATCGGCGGCGCGGTCGGCGGGCTCTACGGGCTGCTGCTGTGCATCCCGGTGGCGGCGTGCATCAAGGTGCTGCTGCAGGATGTATTCCTGCCGCGCCTGCGCGAATGGGCGGCGGCGAATTGATGTGCGGGGCGATCCGCGGAATCTCCAGACCCTTCAAGAATCAGACACCCGACGATCATTCATCTTGACGCAGGCGAGGACGTCACCTGGGGTTCGATGGATAATGCACCAGGGACTGATCGTTGTGCAGCCGGTGCTCGGTCTGCAGTGTGTTGCAGGTTTCGACGTGGCCATCGGCGCAGGTCACGTTGGCGATCCCGGTCCTGAGCAGCATGTCGCCTTCGTTGGGGGGCATGTATCCCCAGGGAGCGCCGACCTGATATCGGTTGGCATAGGGCAGGTGATATGTCGCCAGTGTGTCGCGGCTGGGCCAGTCCTCGGCGCAGAGCTGGGAGTCGTTGATGGTGAAAGTCGAGTAGGCGGTGAGGTAGGGATCCTCTTCGGTGTACATCACGAAGTTGGCAGCGTTTTTGAGCCTGGAAAACCGCGAGACATTCTCGCTGCTGTTGTCGGTGGCGCCGCCCCCCTTGTTCCAGTTCGCGACATAGCTGCGCGTCACCGTGGCTGGGGAATCGGCCACGGAGATGAAAGTCTGACAGACGTACAGGTTGGGGTCGGGGGCGTAGGGATAGAGCAGGCAGGCCTTGAGATTGTCAACCGAGCTGGCGAAATCGGCGTTCGGAAGGTCCAGACGCCTCAAGGAGAAATTGTTGTCGTTATTCGCGGTGTAGTGAAGTTCCGCAAAGCCGACCTCCCTCAGGTTCGACGCACAGACCACGAGCTCCATTTGCTTCGCGGCTTGTTTCATGGCTGGCAACAAGAGCGTCAATAGCAAAACGATGATGGTGGTCACCACCAGGAGCTCCACAAGTGTGAATGCCCGGTTTGTAATCCTCGTGGTAATGATCGCCCGCTTCCTTGTTGTTTGACTCAAAATCCATTTCACGCCGAGCCTCTTCTGACGCAAAAAATGCCGTCTGAACATGCTAAATGAGCCTTTGGCGCGGGTCAAGGTATTTTCCGACTCTGCGAGTCGGCGTTGTCCCGCAACAGGCGCCAACGCACATGGTCGACGCCGCTGAGCTTGCGATTGTCGCGGTACCCGGAACTTTCAGAAATACCTTCCCCAAAGCAGGGAGAGACGCTTCACTTGGGTTGCGGGAATCCTGTTCCTTTCCGACCAGATGGCGAGCTTGAGCGCTTCATGCGCCGGGCTGGGGTTCTGTTGCAGGAACGTAAGATCGGTCAGCGCGGATTTGATCAGCGTGATGCTGTTGTGCGTGGCGGCTTTGAGGTGGCCGATGATCTCGGCGAGCAGGGCCTGCTGCGAAAGATCCGCGGCGTGGGGCTTCCAGCAGTCGTAATCGGTGGGCAGGGCGACGAGAGCGTAGGCGATCTCCGCTTCGCGCGCGAGCTTCGCTTCGGGCATGGCGGTCATGCCGATGAGGTCGCCGCCCCAGGCGCGGTGCATGTGCGATTCGGCGCGCGTGCTGAAGGCGGGGCCCTCCATGCAGACGTAGGTTCCCTTGTTGTGCACCGTGATTCCGCTGAGGCGCGACGCGGCGGCCAGGAGCCAGCGGCGCATCACGGGGCAGAATGGCTCGGAGAATTCGGTGTGAACCGCGGCGTGCTCGTAGAACGTGTTCGCCCGCTTGCTCGTCTTGTCGATGATCTGGTCGGCAATGACGAGGTCACGCGGCTTGATCTCCTCGCGCAGGGATCCGGTGGCGCCGCTGGCGATGATGTGCGTCACGCCGAGCATCTTGAGGGCGAAGATGTTGGCGCGGTAGGGCACAGCGGAGGGATTGAAGACGTGGCCCTCGCCGTGGCGCTGGAGGATGGCGACCTCGACGCCCGACCAGTTGGCGGTGATGATCGGCGCGCTGGGCTTGCCGAAGGGCGTGTCGAGGTCGTGGCGCGTGCCGGTCTCAGCGCCGAGCGCTTCGCCCAGGCCGGAGCCGCCGATGAGTCCGATGCGGATGGTCATGCGGGAATGTTAACAAACTCGGCGAGCGTGACGAGCTGCTCGACGGTGAGTTGCTCGGGGCGTTTCGTCGCGTCGATGCCGGGCGGGAGCGGTGTGTCGCGGCCCAGCGTGGTGCCGATCTGTTTGCGGCGTTGGCTGAAGAGCGTGTGGAGCAGGGCGGAGAGCTTGTGCGGGTCGTGCGTCAGCGGGACGGAGCGGCGCGTCATCTGTACGACGGCCGATTCGATGTCGGGTGGCGGCCAGAAGCAGCCGGGGGAGAGCTTGGCGATGATCTTCAGTTCGCAGAGGGCTTGGAGGATGACGGTGAGAGGGCCGTAGTCTTTGCCACCGGAGGGGGCGATCATACGGTCGGCGACCTCGCGCTGGACCATGACGACCGCGGCGGTCATGCCGGGCCAATCGGAGGCGAGCACGGCCAGCAGCGGCGAGGCGATGTTGTACGGGAGGTTGGCGATGAGTTTGAAGGGAAGGAGCTGGGGGTCAGGGGTTAGGGATTGGGGAATTCCGGTTCCCTCTCCCCTTGGGAGAGGGTTAGGGTGAGGGCTGCCTTTTGCTTCGTGCGTTGTGTCGGAAGCGGGAACGGGGAAGCCCTCACCCCTGCCCTCTCCCGGGGGGAGAGGGAGTCGGAAGCGGAGCATCGCCTCGGCGATCGCGGGATTGAGCGCGTGCTTGCCCGCCATTACGTCGTCGTTGATGAGGATGAAACGCTCGGAGTCCTCGCCGAGGCGCTGACGAAGAATCTCCGCCATGTCGCGATCGATTTCGACGGCGACGACGCGCGCCCCGGCGGCGAGCAATTCCTCGGTGAGCACACCGGTGCCGGGGCCGACTTCAAGCACGATCGCACCGGGCGTGATCGCCGCGGCGTCAATGATCGCCCGCAGCTTATTGGCGTCGATCAGAAAATTCTGCCCAAAACGATGGCGCGGATGAATGCCGCGCCCGGCGAGAAGGGCTTTAATGTCAGTGAGGGATTGCGGCATGAGTTGGT
Organism: Planctomycetota bacterium; assembly: GCA_043788485.1. Taxonomy (GTDB): domain Bacteria; phylum Planctomycetota; class Phycisphaerae; order Phycisphaerales; family Zrk34; genus JAYVTU01. The sequence continues at coordinate 2,475 of JAYVTU010000220.1, read as the reverse complement.
TAACTCGTTAACTCGTTAACTCGTTAACCCATCAACCCGCCTCACACCCCGACGATACTGAAGCCCGCGTCGACGTGGATGGTTTCGCCGGTCACGCCGCCGCTCAGGTCGGAGAGTAGGTAGACGGCGGTGTTGCCGACCTCATCGCCGGTGATGTTGCGTTTGAGTGAGGCTTTGCGTTCCTGGTGCTCGAACATCTGGTCGATGCCGCCGACGGCGGAGGCGGCGAGTGTGCGGAGCGGGCCGCCGGAGATGGTGTTGACACGGATGTTCTTGGGGCCCAGGTCGTAGGCGAGGTAGCGAGCGGTGTGCTCGAGCGCAGCCTTGGCGACGCCCATCACGTTGTAACCGGGGCACACCTTTTCGCCGCCGAAGTAGGACATGTTGAGGATGGAGCCGCCTTCGGTCATGAGCGGGGCGCCGCGCTGGGCCATAGCGAGAAGCGTGTAGGCGGAGATGTCGCAGGCCTGCGTGAAGGCCTGGCGTGTGGTCGAGGTGAAGTTGCCGGGCGTCATGCCGAGGAACGCGCGGTCGGCGAACGCGATGGAGTGGACGATGAAATCGAGCTTGCCGAAATCCGCGGCGTACTTGGCGAACGTGGCGTCGAGGTCCTCATCCTTGCTGGCATCGCAGGGGGCGATCCAGGGGTTTTTCACGCCCAGTTCGTCCACAGCCATCGTGACGCGCCGCTCCATCTTGCCGATGGGCAGGTAGGTGAAGCAGCACTGGGCGCCTTGGGCCAGGAGCTGTTTGGTGATGTACCAGGCGTAGCTGCGTTCGTTGGCGACGCCGAAGATCAGGCCGCGTTTGCCGTCCATCAATCCCATCGCGAATCTCCGTAGCGGGGTGAACCCAAAAGGGTACAGCCAACGCCCGCCCGATGCCAGCATGAGGGTGGTTGACATCCGCGTTCGTGGCGGATAATTCTTTACCATGGAAAACAAGATCATCACCGACGCCGTGACTTTCGACGACGTTCTGCTGCTCCCGGCACGCAGCGATTTTCTCCCCATCGACTCCGATACCCGCACCCGCCTCACGCGGCGCATCGAGCTCAATATCCCGCTGCTCTCGGCCCCGATGGACACGGTCACCGAAGCGGCCCTCTCCATCGCGCTCGCGCAGGAGGGCGGCCTGGGCGTCATCCACAAAAACCTCACGATCGAGAATCAGGTCCGCGAGGTCATCAAGGTCAAGCGCTCCGCCAACGGCATCATCCGTGATCCGCAGACGCTGCCGCCCAGCGCTCCCGTCTCCGCCGCACGGCGTCTCATGCGTGAGCAGAACATCTCCGGCGTCCCGATCACCGAAGATGGCTCGACGCACGGCAAGGTCGTCGGCATCCTCACACGCCGCGATCTTAAATTCCTCGAAGACGACCAGCGCCCCATCTCGCAGGTCATGACCAGCGAGAATCTCGTCACCGGTCCGCCCGACAGCACGCTCAGCGCCGCCGAGCAGATCCTCAACCAGAAGAAGGTCGAGAAGCTGCTGCTCATCGACGGCGAGGGCAAGCTCCGCGGCCTGATCACGATGCGGGACGTCGAGCTGCTGCATCAGTTCCCCAACGCCTGCCGCGATGGGCGTGGCAGGCTCCGCGTCGGCGCCGCTGTTGGTGTCCATCAGCTCGACCGGGCCGCGGCTCTCATCGAAGCGGAGGTCGATGTGCTCATCGTCGATACCGCGCACGGCCACTCGGCGAACGTGATCGAGACCGTGCAGGCGATCAAGAAGCGATACGACATCGATGTGATCGCCGGCAACGTGGCAACGGCGGAAGGCGCCCGTGATCTGATCGACGCCGGCGCCGATGCGGTGAAGGTGGGCATCGGCCCGGGCTCGATCTGCACGACGCGGATCGTCGCCGGCGTCGGCGTGCCGCAGCTCACTGCGGTGAGCAACGCCTGCAAGGCCGCCGACACCGCGGGCATCCCGATCATCTCCGACGGCGGCATCCGCCACTCCGGCGACATCACCAAGGCGCTGGCCGCCGGCGCAAGCGCCGTGATGCTCGGCTCGCTCTTCGCGGGCCTCGACGAATCGCCGGGCGAACTGGTGATCCACGGCGGACGTCGCTACAAGAGCTACCGCGGCATGGGCAGCGAGGGCGCGATGATGGCGGGCTCCGCCGATCGCTACCGCCAGGCCGGCGTGACGAGCAGCAAGAAGTTTGTGCCCGAGGGCGTCGAGGGCCGGGTGCCATATCGCGGGCCGCTGAGCGATTTCGTGTATCAGCTCGTCGGCGGGCTCCGTGCCGGCATGGGCTACTGCGGCACGCCGACGATCCGCGAGCTGCGCGAGAAGGCGAAGTTCGTGCGCATCAGCTCGGCGAGCCTGATCGAGAGCCACCCGCACGACATCACGATCACCAAGGAATCGCCGAACTATTCGGTGGAGTACAAGGTCGAGGAATGAAATACTCGGCTGAATGAGGCATGGCCGAGTGGCACAGCAGGAGTTGACCATGGCCGGTGC
>JAYVTU010000219.1:0-17937 GCA_043788485.1 Planctomycetota bacterium | reverse complement strand
GGCACGCCCGCCGCCGACCCCGAAATCGGCCCCCTCATCAAGCCCGCTCCCGCTCCCACCACCCCGCCCCTCACCCCCATCCTTCCCCCTACCACCCCCACCGACCCCACCCCCACTCCCGATCCCGCCACCCCCGCCGGCGCCAACGCCGCCGCAACCACCCCCGCCCCAACTCCCCCCCACAACCTCGACGACATCACCCAGCCCCCCTTCGCCATCGACGACAAATCCGTAGACGCCGACAACGTCGTCCACTACACCCTCCGCTCCCGCTATCAGCCCGGTGTCGGCTCCATCCGCGTCCTCCTCCCCTCAAAACCCGCCACACCGCCCAACCGCATCCTCTACGTCCTCCCCGTCGAGCCCGGCGACGGCCACGCCTTCGGCGACGGCTTCGATGAAATCCGCAAACTCGGCCTCGCCGACAAATACAACCTCATCATCGTCGCTCCTTCCTTCCTCAAAACCCCTTGGTACGCCGACAACCCCAAAGACCCCGCCATCCGACAGGACAGCTACTTCACCAAAGCCATCGTCCCCGCCATCGATCAGCTCTATCCCATCGACAAACCGCGCCGCCTTCTCCTCGGCTTCTCCAAATCAGGCTGGGGTGCCTTCAGCCTCGTCCTCCGCTACCCCGACCTCTTCGACGCCGCCGCCGCGTGGGACGCCCCGCTCATGCAGGCCGCCCCCAACGAATTCGGCATGGCCCCCATCTTCGGCTCTCAAGAAAACTTCGACCACTACTTCCTCCCCGCACAGATCAAATCCCACGCCAACATGCTCCGCAGACAAAAGCGTTTCATCCTCCTCGGCTACGACCATTTCCGCGACCACATGCAGCACTTCCACGACCTCCTCATCCAAAACGAAATCCCCCACGACTTCATCGACGGCCCCCAAACCCGCCACGCCTGGAACACCGGCTGGATCCCCACCGCCATCGAAAAGCTCAACGACCTCACGAAGTAAATGCGTTAACGGGCAAATGATTTAACGGGTTAATAGGTTAACGGGATGATGTCCGCCGCTTACGGCTTCGCGGCGAACGGATTCCCCAACCTCCACCCAACCTCATCTTTCCCCCAAGACCGAGGCCGATGCCCTCCAACTCCCGCGGGTCTCCCCCGCGCACACTTACGCGCACTCCAACGAAAAACCAACTCCAAACCTGTGACCAAAAAAAATAGGCCTCTTCATTCCCGCTCCCCACCGCACTTACGACACCGCCCCTCCACTCGGCGAAGCGAACGTGCGCACATCGCTGTCGCCGGGACGACTCCGACAAAATTCCACGTAACCCCCGCATCCACTATGCATAAGTAGCCATGCATGCCCCCGTCCACCCCCTACCTTATGGGTACCTCAAATCGTCGTAACTCAACTTGACTTAAAACCTCTGCAAAGCCCCCATGAATGCCTCCACCTCTCCCGCCGCGGGCCGATCCTTACTCACATCGTTTCAGTCGCGCATCAACCCCGCCTCGCCCCGCCTTCCGCCCCTCGTTATATTCCGCAGACCATCTCCCGCCGTGCATCACTCAACTCTCCATCGCGAGGCGCGAATCATGAAATCCAAAATCCTCCTCACACTCCACGCACTCGCATTCCTCGCCCTCGCTTCCCTCCCCGCCGCCGCCGACGATACCAAGCCCGCCCCGCGAAAAAACGTCCTGCTCATCATCTCCGATGACCTGACCTGCTCGCTCGGCTGCTACGGCGATCCGATCACCAAGACGCCCAACATCGATGCCCTCGCCGCGCGCGGCGTCCGCTTCGATCACGCCTTCTGCCAGTATCCGCTATGCAACCCCAGCCGCTGCTCCTTCATGACCGGCCGCCGCCCCGACACGACGCGCGTCTACGACAACGGTGTCAATTTCCGCCAGCACCTCCCCGATGTCGTCACCCTCCCGCAGCACTTCATGAAGGCCGGCTACTTCGCCGCGCGCGTCGGCAAGATCTACCACTACGGCGTCCCCGCACAGATCGGCACCAGCGGCATGGACGACGGCGCCTCCTGGAACCAGGTCGTCAACCCGCGCGGCCGTGACAAGGACGAAGAAGCCGATGTCATCCAGTTCACCGGCAAAAAGGGTGGCGGACTCGGATCATCGCTCGCCTACCTCAAGACCGCCGGCAACGGCGAAGATCACACCGATGGCAAAGTCGCCGCCGAGGTCATCAAACTTCTCGAAGCCCACAAAGATGGCCCGTTCTTCATCGCTTGTGGCTTCTTCCGCCCGCATGTGCCGTGCATCGCCAGCGAAAATTATTTCGACCTCTATCCGCTCGACAAGATTCAGCTCCCCGTTGAACCCAAGGAACACTTCGCCAACATCCCGCCAATTGCGCTGACCGTCCACCCGCTCAACTACGGGCTCGACGACGAGAAGCTCCGCATCTTCACCCGCGCCTATCACGCCAGCACCAGCCTGATGGACGCCCAGGTCGGCCGCGTCCTCGAAGCCGTCGATCGGTTGAAGCTGCGCGACAACACCGTCGTCGTCTTCACCTCCGACCACGGCTGGGCGCTGGGCAACCACGGCCAGTGGCAGAAGCGCCTGCTCTTCGAGGAAGTCGCGCGCGTCCCGATGATCATCTACGACCCCGCCGCCAAGGCCAACGGCAAAGTCTCGCAGCGCATCGTCGAACTCGTCGATCTCTACCCGACCCTCGCCGATCTCTGCAGCCTGCCCGCGCCGACCGGAACCGAGGGCCTGAGCGTCAAACCGCTCCTCGAAAATCCCGACGCCCCGTGGGACCACCCCGCCTTCACCCAGGTCGAACGCGGCGAACAAATCATGGGCCGCACCATCCGCACCGACCACTGGCGCTACACCGAATGGGCCGGCGGCAAAGAGGGCACGGAACTCTACGATCAGCAAAACGACCCCGAAGAATTCAAAAACCTCGCCAAAGACCCCGCCCAAGCAGCGACGATCGCGAACCTCAAGGCGCTTCTGAGCAAGAAGTAGTCTCGCATCAGCCCGGCAGCCCAACGGCAGTCCGCGTCGAATCAATCTCAGGCCCAAAGGGCCGTCACATTGGGTAGCCGTGGCCGTGAGGCCACCGTGATGGCCGCAAAAGAATTGAGGCCCGAAGGGCCGAAACATTTTCGTTGGGTTTGTAGAATTAAAAGCCCTATGCCACACCGCGACATTGATACGATCATCGACGTCCTGAAGCACAAACATACCCAGCTTCAGATTGAACAACTCAAGGTGAAACATCCCGGCGCAGATGACGATGGCATCTGGTTCTTCAATCACCCCGATGCAAGATTTGAAGTTCAACTGGAGTCATCGTACGGCACCTTTCCGTTTGTTGCGGAAACGGACGAACACAATGAACGCCGGCGAGTGACGAACCTCGCTGAGGCGATGCAGACGGTGGAAGAGTGGCTGGGTCTATCGGCTACAGGTTGTTAGAAACTAATAACGCCGAGGTCGCAAATGTCGAAGTGGGACATCACCGGTATTTGGGATGGAGAGTATCGGTACGACGTCAACGACCGTCGATCAGACATGATCCCCAATGTGCCCTTCTCGCTGACGGCACATCGCGGGTGGTTCGGTCGCTTCAAGGGAGTCATTCAAGACAATCCCCGCCAAGCTGCGATAGCCGAAGCAAGAATTTGTGGAACGATAAACAGCGAGGAACTGACATTCTTCAAGCAGTATCCGGTCTTCTACGTGATGTCAGGCCCAAACTGGGTAACGCTTAAACAGAGCCTTGAGCAAAACCACGGTCTCTCTCTTGATCACGAATTGATTCCCCCACCCATCGTATATCAAGGGTATTACGACAAGAATGATGAAAGTGTCCGGGGCACCTGGCGTGTCGAGGCCCAACTCATTCAATTCTGGAGCCAAGGGCAGTCGCGCAAGCTCCCCTGTAAGGCCTATTCGGGGAGTTGGACAATGCGGCGGCGCAAAAAACGATGAAACCCTATCGACGGGTGGCCTTGCCTAGCTCGGGTGCCATGCTCTCGGCTCTGCGTGAGCATGTTCTTCGGCCCGCCGACATGCCGACGCAGAGCCGACGGCATGGCACACCGACGAAGGCCGCTACTTCCCGATGCAGAACGTCGCGAAGATTTTGCCGATGACGTCGTCGGGGGTCATCTGGCCGCCGAGGGCGCCGAGGTGGTCGAGGGCTTCGCGGAGGCGGTCGGCGATGAGTTCCATGCCTTCGAGGGCGCGGCGGTCGCGCTGACCGGCGAGCAGTGCACGCACGGCGGACACGGCGGCGGCGGTGAGCAGCAGCTCATCGCGGTGGCGCGGCTGGAGCGCAAGCATCTCGCCGGCGACGGTGACGGCACGGTCGCCGAGCTGCGCGGCGATGCGCTCACGCAGCTCGGCGATGCCCTCGCCGGTGACGGCGCTGACGCGGATCGCGCCCCGAACAAAGGTGTCAGGTACCTTATTTTCAATAATGGTACCTGACACCTTTTTTCGGAGTTCGTCGCACTTCGTGCGGACTGAGAGGGTCGGCGCTGCGGTGTGCGGCGGAGTGATTGGTTCGGTGTCATCACAGGCGTGGAGGAGCAGGATGAGTTCCGCGCGGTCGAGGGCGGCGCGGGCGGATTGCTGCATGGAGGTGTCGAGGGCGGAGGTCGGCGTGTCGAGGCCGGCGATGTCTACGAGCATGACTTCAGCGGGCTCACCGGTGGCGGAGGTGATGCGCAGCGGTTCGGTCAGGACATCGCGCGTCGTGCCGGCGATGTCGCTGACGACGGCGCGTTCGTGGCCGAGGAGTGCGTTGAAGAGCGTGCTTTTGCCGACATTCGGCGGGCCGGCGAGGACGACCCAGGGGAGCGACTCGAGCGCGGACCAGGCGCGGCTTTTGGCGAGCATGTCGGCGAGATCTTTTTCGAGTGCGGCAAGGCCGGTGTCGAGCGGGGCTGGGGCGATGGGCACGACATCGTCCTGATCGACGAAGTCGATGCCGGCCTCGACGAGGGCGAGGAGGTGCGCGAGGCGATCGACGAGATCGGTGGACCACTGGCCGAGGCGGCCGGTGCGGAGGAGGCGGGCGGCGTGGAGCTGGGCATCGGAGACGGCGCCGATGGTGGCGGCTATGCCCTCGGCGCGTGTCAGGTCGATGCGGCCGGCGAGGAAAGCACGCTGCGTGAACTCGCCGGGCTCGGCGAGGCGGGCGGAGAGGCTGGCGTCGCGGAGCGCGGAGAGCAGCGTGTGTGTGATGCGGTCGAGGAGCGCGGGGTTGCCGGGGATCTGGAGTTCGAGGGTATCCTGAGCGGTGAAGGATTTCGCGGCGGGGTGGAATAAAGTGAGGCAGGGAAGCATGGGCGAATGGCGCACATTCAATCCCGATACACCCTCACCCCGGCCCTCTCCCCGGGGGAGAGGGGGCAGGAAAAGGCGGCACGCGGTGAGGCGGCGCGGTTCGAGTTGACGGTCGAGGATGCGTGGGAATGCGGTGGCGATGTCACGTCCGGTGACGCGAACGAGGCCGCGGTGGCTGCGCCCCGGCGGGGATGAAACGGCGACGATCGGGTCGTCGACATCCATGGGCTTATTTCTTGGGCTTGCGACGTGCGGGAGAGCCGCCGCCGTCGCCTTCGAGACCCGCCTGGCGCTGGCGTTCCTCGGCGGCCTTCATGAGCTTGTCCATGAATCCGCCGGGCTTGCGCGGTTTCTTGACGAAGAGGAGGCCGGCTTTTTCGAGCTCTTCGAGGTGCTTGCGGACGCGGCGGCTCTCGACGATGCCGATCGACGTCGAGGTCAGGATGTAGAGCGTCAGCCCGCACGGCGAGTTGTAGAGGAAGATCGGGATGAGCAGGACGCTGAACTTCATCATCACCTGCTGCTGGCGCTGCTGATCGGTCATCTGCCCGGTCGGCGGGGGCTGCATGTATTTCTGCTGGAACCAGAAGACGCCGATCATGAGGAGCGGGATGAGATTGATGCTGCCGATGGTGACGTGCGAGTTGAAGAAGGGGATGGTGAAGTGGATGGCCGACGAGAATGTGATGAATCGGTCAGGACCCGAGAGGTCGGCAAGGAATGCCCATGACCCGCCGCTGATCTTCTGGAAGATGCCCCAGAGCGCGGGGCTGTGGCGGAGTTCGATGGCGAAGTAGAGCACGGCGTAGAGCGCGAACCAGATGGGCATCTGCAGGAACATGGGCAGACAGCCGAGGCCCATCGCGGCGGGGTTGACGCCCTTCTCGCGGTAGAGGTTCATCGTCTCGGCGTTGAGCTTGCCCGAATCATCCTTGTACTTGGCCTTGAGACGCTCAAGCTCGGGCGCGATCGCCTGCATCTGCTTGGAGATCTTCATCATGTTGATCTGGCTGCTCTTGGTCAGCGGGTGGAGGATCCCGCGGACGACGAGCACCAGGATGATGATCGAGACGCCCCAGTCACGGACGATGGCGTGCAGAAGGTGGAGGAAGCCGAGCATGCCGTCAGCGACCCAGGAGAAGGTGCAGATGGCGCACGGTCCGCCGAGGTTGTAGACGATGACCTGTCCGATGCCCAGGTCGGTGTAAACCGGATCGGCCTTGAGAATCTCGGGGTCCTTGGGGCCGGCGTAGAGTACGAGCGGCAGACTGAGCGTCGCCTTGGGATCCTTGGGCTTATCCGCGGCGGCGGCGGGTGCGAGGCGCGTCAGCGCGCTGTCCATCACGAGGATGAGATGCAGCTTCGGGCCGTTTTCATCGGTGGTTTCGGTCTTGACGCGGCGCAGCGACGGGAACGCCGGCTGCAGCGGCGGCACGGTTCCGGCCGCGGCGACCGGGGCGTGCGCGGCGACGACGAAGTAGCGGTTGGCCAGCGCGGGCCAGACCATCTCGCGGCTGCCGACGCCATCCTTCGGCGGCCAGATGGTGTCGCCCTCGCCCTTGACGACCGCATCGCGCGGGAAATCAGATCCATCGATGGTGACAAACTTCTCGGTGCTGTTGCGGTAGGGAAGCAGGTAGCCGATCGTGACATGGCGGCGGTCGCCCAGCGAGCCGCCGTCGTCGGGCACGTCGCCGGTGCCGTACTGCGTGAAGCTGACGTCGAGCGGCTGATCGCTGAGGTTCTCGAGCGTCTGGGCGAGGTTCACATCGTAGCGGCCGGGCGCGATGCTCCAGGTGCGCTTGATGCGGAGCACTGGCTTGTCACCGGCGGCGATCGTCAGCTCGAACGCGACGGTGTTGGACGATTTCGGATCGGTGATGACTTTCCAACGCTCGCTGCCGATGAAGATCACCTGGCCGTTGACGGTCACCGACGACGCGGCCATGGGGTAGAAATTCGCGGTACCACCCGCGGCGGGGACGGGCTGCTGGATGTCGTAGGGAATGTGAGAGGTAACGACGGTTGAGTAGCGGCTGAGCTCGAGCTTGAGGATGCCGCCGCCCCAGGGGGTGAACTTGGCGTGGAGGTTGTAGGGATTCTTGTCGGCGTCTTTTTCGACGCCGCCGATCTCGGGCTCGGGCTGGCCGGGTTCTGCGGCGAGGACTTTGAGCGTGGCGACGGCGGGAGCGGGAGTCGCGGGGGTCGGTGCCGCGGGCGTGGTGGGAGTGGTCGGCGCACCGGTGGTCGGGGCGGTTGCGGCGGCGGGTGTGGTGGGCGAAACGGGCGCTGCGGCCTTGCCGGCGTCTGCGGTCGGCGCAGTGGCGTCGGCCGGCTTGATCGGCTCGTTGGAGTTGTTGCGCGTCAGCGCGACGCTGACGAGGACAGCGATGAGGACGACGATCAGCGTGGTGGCCCAACGAGGCATAGTGGAAACCCTAGAAAAAGGCCCCGTTTGCGGGGTCGGACAGTATAGAGGAGGCGAGGTGGGGGCGAAAGCGGAGGAAGCGAATGGGGAAATGACGAATGACGAAATTCGAATGACGAATCAATGATCAAATTCCAAATTCCAATGACGAAACGGGAGCGCGTGACATGGTCATTTCCCATTGGAATTTGATCATTGGAATTTGATTCGTCATTCGAATTTCGTCATTCCGCCCCGGTCAGCGTCCTTCGAGCAGGCGCTGGCCGAAGAAGTCGTTGAGCTCGGGGACCGCTTCGACCTTGGCGACGACGGCGTCGATGTCGTACTCGATGCGGACGAAGTCCACGTGATCGTCGTAGAGGATGGCGTAACCACTGCGCGGATCGCGGTCGCGCGGCTGGCCGACGGAGCCGACGTTGACGAGCACCTTTTCGCGGTTGTTGAATTTGTAGCTGTAGCCGAGTTCAGCGGGGCCGTAGAAATCGGGCTCGTCGGTGAAGACGCCCTGGACATGGGTGTGACCGACGAAGCAGCACTTGGGTACGCGTTCAAAGAGCTGCGCGAGCTTGCTGGGAGCGGTGGTCACATCGTCGGCGAAAATGTATTCGTTGATCGGCCGGCGCGGCGAGCCGTGCACGGCCATAAAGCCGTCGAGAAAATTCTGACGTATGGCCAGCGCGCCCATGAACTGCCAGCGGCGGTTGCGCAGATTGATGTCGGGCTCGAGTTCAAACTGGCGGCGGGTCCAGAAAGCGGCGGCCTCGGCGCCGGCGTTGAAATTGGTCGGCTCGTAGAGCACGGCGAAGTCGTGGTTGCCCATCAGCGCCCACGTGCAGCGCTCGATCACCATGTCCAGGCACTCGCGCGGATTGGGCCCGTAGCCGATGATGTCGCCGAGGCAGACGATGTTCTTGATGCCCCGGCCGTCGGCGTCGGCCATGACGGCCCGCAGCGCCTCAAGGTTGGCGTGGATGTCCGAAATGATGGCGATGGGCAGATCGATGGCCGCGCTCCTGAAATGCGTGGGGCCATGCTAGGAAAACCGGACGGTTCGATCAACTCTGGCGGCACCCGCCCGCGGAGCGCGGATCAATTACGCCTGCACCGTGATCAGTTCCGCAGGCTCGAATTTCCGCTTGCCGGTGATGCAGTCGCGGATCACGGCGGCGACGTCGGCTGGCTCGAGCGCGGCGCCTTTGGGGATCGACTTGTAGTCGAAGACGCTGCGCAGCATCGGCGTGTCCACGGCTCCGGGCGCGATCGCCACCGCGCGGATGCCGGCCGCGGCGCCCTCGTCGGCGGTGATTTTTGTGAGCATATTCAGCCCGATCTTCGCCACGCCGTAGAGGCCGAGGCCGGGGTAGGGATCGATCGAAGACATCGAGGAGACATTGACGACGACGCCCCGCCGCTGCGTGCGGAAGATGGGCCAGGCGGCTCGCGTCAGGTAGAGGGCTGCCGAGAGATTCGTGTCGAGGATCTGCCGCCACGTCGCGTCGTCGATCTGCGTGATGGAGGTGAGCAGGCCGAAGCCGGCGTTATTGACCAGCGCATCGATGCGGCCGTATTGGTCCGCGGCAGTGTTGACCAGCGCGGCGCAGGCCACGGGATCGCAGACATCGGTGGGCTGGATGAGCACCATCGCCGCCCCGCCGATCTTCGCGGCGGTCTCGCCGAGTTTCGCTTCGTCACGGCCGGCAAGCACGACGGCGTAACCGGCCTCGGAGAGCGCGATGGCCGTCGCCCGACCGATGCCGCTGCCGGCGCCGGTGATGATCGCCACGGGCTTGTTGATTGCGGATTGTGAACTGCGGATTGTTGATCTCAGAGCCAAAGCGATCTCCACGCCTCACGCGCAGCATAGCGGTAGATCGCCCGCGCAACAATCGAAATTCGCCAAACAATCGGGTTTTACAGCGGCTTGTCTTCGATCGTCTGGTCGTAGACCGCCAGGAGCTTCGACTTGTCGAAGATCATTTCCTGGCGCGTCAGGCCAACAATGTCGTACTGCGGGGTCAGCTCGATGGCATCGACGGGGCACGCCTCTTCGCACATGCCGCAGTAGATGCAGCGGAGCTCGTCGATGTCGAACTTCGCGGGATACTTCTCACGGTCATCCCAGGGGGATTCGGCGCCGACGATGTGGATGCAATCCGCGGGGCAGGCGGTGGCGCACATGAAACAGGCGACGCACTTGACGCGGCCCTGCTCGTCGCGGTTGAGCCGATGCACGCCACGGTAGTTGGCGCGCTCCAGGCCCCAGTCATCGACGGGCATCTGCTCGCGGCGTTCCTCGGGGTAGCTGAGCGTCTTGTTGAGCGGGCCACGGAAGATCGAGCCCGCGATGTGCTTCATCGTGGTGCCCAAGCCCTTGAAGACCTCGGGCAGAAACACCGTCTCGGCGGCGCCCATCTTGGGCATCGGGATCACAAACGTATCGCTGTCGCGCATGGCGTGGTTTTCCGGGTGGTTCGAGCCGTGAGCATTGTTTGGGATAACGCCGCGGCAGTCAAGCGGCGGACAATCGTCCGGCCCCCTCTCCCTCCCAGAGAGAGGGCTGGGGTGAGGGTCGAAACATTGAACACCATGTGCGCTGCGAGCAGACGCACTTTGCGTTTCAACGTCTCACCCTCACCCGGCTCGCGGACTCGCCGACCTCTCCCTTGAAGGGAGAGGTGGAAGCGCCGGCTTCGACATCATCATGCTCACCCCAAGCTGCGCAATCGCGCAGAGGAACATTGCGATGAACACGACCAGCAGCCCGCCGCCGATCATGTGGCTGATGTTGGCAAGCGTCTCGGGAGACATCGCGTCGCGCTTCAGCGGGTCCATGGCGTCGGCGGCGTTGATGCCCGTCTCGTGGAGTTTCTGCATCTGCGGCGCGGTGAGGACGTTGAAGACGCCGCCGAGCACGCCGATGCCGACTGCCCCGCCCATCGTGCGGAAGAATTGGATCGCGCTGGTGATGATGCCCCGCTGCTGCCAGCCCACCGCGTTTTGAGCGCCGAGGATGTAAGCGAACGACGCCGGCCCGAAGCCGAAGCCGCTGAAGAGCAGGATGCCCGTCATCACCCACTGCGGCGCCTCGGTGACCACGCAGACCAGCAGGCCCGCAAAGCTCGCCACGGTGAGCAGGCAGCCGAGGATCGCGATGCGGCGGAAACCCCAGCGGATCACCAGCGGCGCAGCGAAGAGCCCGCTCAGCGCCCAGGTGAGCATCACGGGCGTGACCACGCTCGCCGCCGCCGCCGCCCCGCCGCCGCGCACGCCCTGCACATAGAGCGGCACATACGTGTCGAGGCTCAGGAAAGCCACGCCCAGCAGGCAACTCGCCCAGAGCGCGGGACCGATCGCGCGGTTCATCATCAGCGACGGCGGAAGAATCGGATTCGCCGCGCTCCGCTCGATGCGCAGGAACGCGATCCACGAGACGCCGGCGATGATCAGCAGCGTGACGCTGACTTCCCACGGCCAGCCGCCGGGGCCGAGGCGCGAGACGAGTGCGAGCGTCGCCGCGGCGGCGACAGCGAGCGCGGCGACGCCCGGCAGATCGAGGTCCGTCGTGTGCGGCTTCTCCTGGTCGTGATACTTCCACGCCAGCACCGCGAAGCTGAGCACGCCCAGCGGGAGATTGACGAAAAAGATCCAGCGCCAACCCCACTGGTGGACAATCAGCGCACCGAGCGCGGGCCCCGCGAGTGATGCGGTGCCCCAGACGGCGCTGAAGAATCCCTGGATGCGGGCGCGTTCCTGGAGCGTGAAGATGTCGCCGAGAATGGTCAGGACAAGCGGCATGATCCCGCCTGCGCCGAGCCCTTGCAGCCCGCGGAAGATGATGAGCTGCAGCATGGTCTGCGACCCGGCCGCCAGCAGCGACGCGGCGCAGAAAATTCCGATCGCCGCCAACACGACTTTCTTGCGCCCGATCGCGTCGGCGAGCCGTCCGTAGAGCGGCATGCTCACGGTGCACGCCAGCAGATAGATCGCCGCGACCCACGAGTAATGCTCCAGCCCGCGCATGTCGCCGATGATGGTGGGCATCGCCGTGGTCGTGATCGTCTGCTCCATCGAAGCGAGCACCATCACGACCATCATCGCCGCGGTGACGTAACGACGATCGAGCTTCGGCGGCGCAACCGCATCATCCACCGCCTCGCGCAAACACTCCGGCGGCGCGACCGCCGGCTCCCCCGCCGCCGCCAGCGCCGTCTCAATCCTCTCCACCCGCGTCCCTGCGGATTCCATTTCCGTGCCCGAGTCCATGGGAACCTTTCGCTTGCGAAACCGAAATCGAATCGACGATCTTATGCGAGATATGTTTATGTTTCTCTCGCTCACACAGAACAAATAGCCGGGACGCTACCGCGTCCCTGGTCGGTCCCGAGGTACAATGCGTGGAAGAAGGAGTTCCACATGTCAACCATCAAACAAATACTTCTGACGCTCTTGCTGCTCGCACCGTGTTCAACGCTCACCGGCTGCTTCGCGTTTTACTCGTATGAGCCGGTGCAATTCTCCGTGCGTGACGCTGAGACGGGTGCGCCGATCGATCGCGCACACATTGAAGTGCGCTATTTGGGCAACATCTTGATCTGGAACAATCCGAAGCCTGCGGACACGAACACGGATTCCACAGGTCACGCGATACTTCTAATCACGGACTATCAAACGCAAATGTACCGTGTCACCGCGGCCGGTTACAAGACTGCGGGCAAGGTCAGTTCGGTTCATGCGATACCGGATTTTCCAATCGTTTTCAATATGGATCGCGAGCGGTGAACAAAATCATTTCGGATCGACCCAGTCGATCGTGCCGACCTTCGGGGTGATTCCGGCGGCGCTGGATTCGTCGAGGAGCATCTGGACGGCGCGGCGGCCTCGATCGCCGTAGTCGAGGGTGTAGTCGTTGACGTACATGCCGACGAATTTGTCGGCCAGGTCCATGCCCATATCGCGCGCGTAGCCCTTGGCGTAATCGAGCGCGGCTTCACGATTGTCGAGGGCGTAACGGATCGAGTTGTAGAGCACGCGGCAGATCGGGCCGAATTCGGCGGCGAGGTCGCGGCGGATGGCGTTGCCTCCGAGCGGCAGCGGGAGTCCGCGCGTGCTCGTCCACCACTGGCCAAGATCGACGACTTTCTCAAGGCCCGATGCGGCGTAAGTGAGCTGGCCCTCGTGGATGATCAGGCCCGCCTCGAACTCGCCGCTGGCGACGCGCTGGATGATCTCGTCGAACGGTACGACCGCGGCCTTCGGAAGTTCCTTCACGCCGACGCTGCGCATGAGCAGCTGCAGCGCGAGAAACGCCGTGGTGCGACGACCGGGGATGGCGAGCTTGAGGTCGGCGATCTGCTCGACGGTGTAGGGTTTTTTCGCGACGACCATCGGGCCGTAGCCGTCGCCCATCGACGAGCCGCAGCTCGTCATCGCGTACTTGTCGGCGATGTAGGGGTACTGATGCACGGAGAGCGCTGTGATCTCGAGCTCGCCTTTGGCGGAGCGCTCGTTGAGGGACTGGATATCTTCGAGGACATGGACGAATTTGTAGCCGAGCGTGTCGATCTGGGGCTTGAATGTTTTGCCGCCGGGGCCGGTGCCGTTGGGGAAATCGGCGAGGGGCCACCACATAAAGGCATCATCGGGGTCGGGAGAATGGCCGATGCGGAGCGTCTTGGTTGTCGCGGGGGCGGTGGGCATGAATGGGATCACTTGTCGAAGGGGAAATTATTTCTGTGGTTCGGCGGGCGTGGGGGTCGCGGGAGTCAGCGGCTCGAAGCGCGTCGGGCCGGTGTTGAAGGTGGCGCTGCGGACGATCTCGGCGAGGAGGCGCTTTTCGAGTTCCTCATCGCGGCCGACGGGCTGCCAGTAGCTCGAATCGACGCCGTATTCGCTGGTGACATCGCGGTAGCGCGTGCGCTGATGACGGAAGTTGAAGGTCTGCAGTGCGGAAGTGTAAAGCTGGATCGGCGGATGGTAGAGGCGGTCGACGGTCACGGTGACGGCGAGTTCGAATTCGGCGGGAGAATCGGCGACGGGCGGGGTGGATGGCGCGGGAGCGGCTGAGTTAGGCTGCGGCGCTGCGGGCTGCGCGGTGACGGGACGAAGCTCGACGCGGACAGTGCGACGCTGGTAGTTGATCGTGTTCTCGGCGTAATCGATGGGCGTGGAGTTATCGGTCTGCCAGGGTTCGAGGATGGACGAGGCGACCTGCGGTCGCGAGGTGACGATGCCGAAGCGGCGATCCTTGCGGTCGACAATGAATTTGTGGTTGCGGAGCACATCGACGGAGGCGTCGAACATGCGGTGATATTCAGCGGGGGCAATCGCGATGGGATTGGGGGCGGAGACGGCGCGCGAGCATCCGATAATCTGCGTGGCGGCGAGCAGTGTGAGGGCGGAGAGGAGGATGCTTCGCATGGGCGGCAGTTTAGCGAGGCGAGGGGCGCGGCGAAAGCGGAGCGGCCCGCCGCCGGAGCGGGCAAGCGGCGTGGCTGTCGGATGTTAACCCGCCCCGCGATTGCACCGATGAATCCAATACCCGTAGATCAGTGGCTCCGGGCGAGGGACGCGATTGCGCTGGAAGAAGCTCAAGAACCTGATGCGAGGCCGGCTCAAGCCGCGCTGGACGTTGCAGACCAAGGCGACCGTCGCGGTGGCAGCGCTGGTGTGCATTTGCACAGCGAGTTCGGGATTCCTGATCAGCCGGCTCACGCTGCAATCGATGCGTCACAACCTGGAGGCGCACGCCGCGGTCGTCACCGAATCGAGCGTGAGCCTTGCGGCGATGAATCTCCAACCAGGGGACGCTGCGTCGCTGAACATCGCGGCGGCGGCGATGTCGAAGGATTCGCGCCTTGCGTTCCTGATGATCACCGATGCGCGGGGCCGCGTGCTGGCCGATGTCACAGGCGATGCGCTGGCGTGGAACGAATATGAGCGGCAGGTCACCCCGTACGACCGGCACAGCGCTGAAATGCTCAACCGGACGGTCGAGCTGATGCGTGCCGACGGTTCGATGCTGATGGTGCGGCGTCAGGCGGTCGTCGAGCCCGCGATCGGCGCGACGCCGGCCCGCGTGCTGGGATTCGTCACCGTCGGCGTGTGGGAGCCGCAGCAGATTCACACGATGCGTGACATGCAGGACGCGACGATCACCGTCACCTGCCTCATCGATATTCTCGCGCTGCCTCTGGCGGTTTGGTGGGTGCGTGGCTGGACGAAGCCGCTGCGCAAGATGGTCGCGGCGACGCAGCGCCTGGCCGCCGGTCAGCCGCTGGCGACGATCGAGATCGAGGCCGAGGCTGCGACACAGCGCAACGACGAGATCGGCCTGCTCTCACGCTCGTTCCAGACGATGGCGCGAAACCTCGCCTCGATCCAGGCGGCGCTCGTGCAGGCCAATCAGCAGCTCGAAGGCAAGGTCACGCTCCGCACGCAGGAGCTGCAGCAGGCCAACGACAAGCTCCGCCACGAGATGGAGGAGAAGGACCAATTCATCCGCGCAATCAGCCACGACCTCGGCGCCCCGCTGCGCAACATCGAGGGGCTGACGCAGGTGCTCATGCTCAAGCACCGCGCCGAGATGGCGGACGACGTGATCGGCAAGCTGGAGCGCATCGCGGCGAACGTGAAGGCGGAAAACGAGCTCGTCGCCGACCTGCTGGAACTCAGCCGCATCCGCTCGCAGCGCGGCAAGCGTCACGTGCTGGACCTCAATCAGAAGCTGCGCGGGATCGCCGAGACGCTGAGCTACGACCTGGAGCACAAGCGCATCGAATTGATCATCGACGCCCCGCTGCCGCATATCGAAGCGGAGCGCAACCGATTCCGGCAGGTGTTCCAGAACCTGATCGACAACGCGATCAAGTACATGCCGCCGGATGCGGCGGTGCGCGAGATTCATGTCGGGCTTCACGAGGGGCCCGATGGCCCGGTGTTCTATGTGCGTGACACCGGCGCCGGGATCGAGCCGCGCGATCACCAGACGATCTTCCAGCTCTTCCGCCGGGCGCAGTATTCGGGACGCACGGACGTGGCGGGCCGGGGCGTCGGGCTGGCGACCGTCAAGACGATCGTCGAATGCTACGGCGGGCGCGTCTGGGTCGAGAGCACGCCGCCGAATGGGACGACATTCTTCTTCACGATTGATCCGAAATACGTCGCAAAGGAAAAGGGTTCAGGGTTCGGGGTTCAGGGTTCAGCGGTGAAGCAGCCCGCTGTGGCTGTCGCCGTGGCCCCAAGCCCGTGACGCTCTGTCTCCCTCCATCCTGAACCCTGAACCCCGAACCCTGGCCACTCCTATGACTACTGCCCCTCAAATCCTGCTCGTTGAAGACAACGTGGACACCGCGGAATTGGTGCGCGAGATCCTCGCCGACCATTTCAAGGTGGACAACATCATCCACGCGCCGACGATCGCCGACGCCATGAAGCTTGACCTGAGCACGATAGACCTGGTGCTCTCGGACCTGAACCTGCCCGATGGCAACGGCCTGGAGCTGATCGACAAGCTCCTGGCAGCTCGCAAGGACCTGCCGATCATTATGGTGACCAGCGAATCGGCGCTGGAGAATGCGACGGCTGCGATCCGCAAGGGCGCGTACGACTACGTCGTCAAAGCCGGCGATTATCTGTTCACGATCCCGCTCATCGTCGAGAAGAATCTCGCGGTGTGGCAGACGAAGATCCAGAACCTCCGCCTGCAGGAGGAGCTCGAGCAGGCGATGCAGGAATTACAGATCAAGAACGATCAGCTCCAGGAATCGATGACGATGCTGGAGTTGCAGGCCTCGACCGATCCGCTGACGAATCTGGCGAATCGGCGTCACGTGCAGACGGCGCTGGACCGCAGCTACGCCGAGGCCAGCCGCTACAACACCGACCTGGCGTGCCTGATGATGGACCTCGACGGGTTCAAGCAGTTCAACGATTCGCTGGGCCACCAGCAGGGTGACAAGCTGCTGCAGATGATGGCCCGCGTACTCAGCGCCAACTGCCGACGCTGCGACGTCGCGGGGCGCTACGGCGGCGACGAGTTCGTCGTGCTCATGCCGCACACGGATCTGAGCGTGGCGCAGCAGGTCGCGCGGCGCATCCGTCAGCAATTCATTTCAGCCGTGCAGACCACCTGGCCCGAGCACAAGGGTTGCACGACGTCGATCGGCATCGCCTGCGTCTCGCTCTCGGCCCCGGCGAGCGCGGACCAACTCGTCGCCATGGCCGACGCGGCGCTCTACAAGGCCAAGCAGTCGGGCAAGAGCCGCATCTTCGTCCATGAGCGCGGCGAAAAGGCCGGCGAAATCCCGCTGCAGATGCCGATCACGGATCCTGCGGCAAACGGGGCGGCGTGAGCCGTGATTCAGCCACGTCACGAAAGAAATGCTTGCCCGCAACGCCGCAGCGGCGTATCGTGATTTCATGCTCGACTGGACGCAATGCAACTCGGTGGAAAGAGTCCCCGGCAAGGTCAGCGGGGATTGGGTGTTCAAAGGCACCCGCGTTCCGGTGCGCGCACTCTTCGAGAACATTGAGGGCGGTGCCCGGGTCAGTGATTTTGTTGAATGGTTTCCCGGCGTGACACGAGAACAAGTTGACGCCGTGCTCGAACATGCCGAGAAAAGCCTCGCCGAGGCATAAGACGCGGAGCGGCGATGCGAATTGTTTTTGATCAGGGAACGCCTGCGCCACTCCGTTTGGAACTGCGTGGTCATTCCGTTGCAACCGCGTTTGAACTCGGCTGGTCTGACCTGAAGAACGGAGATTTACTTCGCGCCGCCGAAGCCTCTTTTGAATTACTGATTTCCACGGACAAGAATCTCGCTTACCAACAGAATCTCGTCGGCCGATCGCTTGCGATCCTGGTGTTGCCGACCACGAGTTGGCCGGAGATTCGACGACATATTCCCGAAGTAGTAGCGGCTGTAGCAGGGATGACGCCCGGAGAATATCGCCAATTGCAGTGGGTCGAGTAGTTCACTAACCGACCTCCCATCACGTCGCCGCAATCGTCGCATAAATAATGCTAGAATCCCCGGCATGCTGACTCGCCGAATCATTCCGTGTCTGGATGTCAAAGCCGGTCGCGTGGTCAAAGGGGTGAATTTCCTTGGGCTGCGTGATGCGGGGGATCCTGTCGAGATTGCGCGGAAGTATGAGGAACAGGGAGCTGATGAGCTCGTGTTTCTCGACATTACCGCGAGC
>JAYVTU010000218.1:0-11552 GCA_043788485.1 Planctomycetota bacterium | reverse complement strand
CGACGCCCCAAGCCCCACAAGCTACTGAACAGGCCACGCCACGTGCTGCGAAAAGCCCTTAAATTACAGAGAAAATCCGTCTAACTTAATGCCATTAGTACCTGACACCTTTTAATTCGCTGAGGCGCGCACGGATGTGGCAAAGCGGACGTCCGGGGGGTTTCCCGGAGGCGTGGGTGGCGTGATTGGGATTCGCGTGCTTAAGGTGTGGAATCTGCGGGGGTTAAAACGGGCATTTCGGCGCGTGAGGGCGCGCACAAGTGGGTGGGGGGAGGGGGTGAAAAATGTCCGGTCGACGGGTTTGTGCGCGCGGACGTGGTCAAAAGAAAGCCCACGGACTGGAGTCCGTGGGCTTTGGGAGTTTGGGAATGGGAAAGGAATTTTGACGACTGATTTAACGGACGATCCAGGTTTTGGATTTGAGGACGAAGGGCTTCTGCTGGGCGTGGGCTTCGTCGCCTGGGGTTTCGTAGGTGAGTTCGAGGGTTTTGCGGAGGAGGGTTTCTTTTCCGGTGGCGGGGTCTTTGACGGAGTGGGTTTCGCCGGAGAGGCCGCCGAAGAAGAGCTTGAAGTTGTTGATGTCGTGGTCGGCGACGGGCCAGATGGCGACGCCGTCGCGGGCGTTGTCGGCTCCCTGGAGGATGGAGCCGACGATCTTGCTGGGGGATTCGAGGAGTGGATTGCGGAGGCGTTCCTTGATCTTCTGGAAGACGAGCGGGGGGATGCTGCGGTTGAGCTGGATGAGGTCGCCTGCGTCGGTCAGGACGTTGAGGTCGGGGACGTAGAGCTGCTCGTTGCCGGTGCGGTTGGTGACGGTGTAGGTGATGTAGTTGTAGAGGCGGGGCTTGGGCTCATCGGGGAGCTGAACGGAGATGATGGCGGGGGGATCGATCTTGATGTCCAGTTCCCAGCTGTTCTGCACGATGTTGGGTTCGGGGTATGAAGCGGCTCGCTGCTCGGCGGCGGTGAGCAGGGCGGGCGCGGCGATGGCCAAGAGTGAAAGCAGGGCGATGACCCCCGGAATGAATTGTGCAGCGCGGCTCGCTCGCATGACCGATCTCCTAGCAAAGTGGTCAGGCTCAGTCTAGCATTGCGGGGCTGAACGTCAACGGTTTGGAGCGCAGGCTGATGCGATCTATTTGTGGATTGCTGGGGCAATTGCAGACGCCCGCTGCGGAGGGCGCGGCGGTGGCGGGGGCGTCGGCGGGAGTGACGGCCGGTGCGACACCCGGAGTGCCGGTGCGGCGGCTCGGCGGGGTGGAGAGCAAGCGTTGCAAGACGGCGGTGCGGCAGCTGCTGGACATGGCGCGGGATTGCGGGCTGACGGCGGAGCAGGTGTGGGGCTACGAGGATAAGGCGGGGCAGTTTGCGGTGGGATTGCTCGTCGCGGTGCAGCAGGGGCGCACGGCGATGCTGTTCGCTTCGCCGATCACCAGGCGGAGCGAGGCGCCGCTGCTGACGCAGGTGATCGGGGCGGCGTGCGCGGGATTGGGCGCGGCGGAGGCGGGGATGGCGCAGGCGCTGCTGCTGCCGACGGAGGATTTGCAGGTTCTGGCGTTTGGTGATGCGGGATTCTTCCGGTTGGCGGACCTGACGTATATGGAGCTGCGCGTGCCGGCGCATTCGCCGCGGCCGGAGACGCCGGCGGGTGTGCAGTTGGAGGGGTGGCGAGCGGAGCTGGAAGCGGAGTTCATCGCGGTGCTCGATGCGAGCTACCGGCAGACGCTGGATTGTCCGGCGCTGCAGGGGATGCGCAGCACGGCGGATGTGCTGGCGGGGCACATGGGCACGGGGAAGTTTGACCCGGAGCTTTGGACGCTGCTGCGCGTGGACGGGAAGGCGCGCGGCGTGCTGCTGCTCAATCCGGTGCCCGCGGCGACGTGCGTGGAACTCGTCTATCTCGGGCTCGCGCCGGAGCAGCGTGGGAAGCAATTGGGGGCGCTGCTGATGCGTCACGGGCTGTGGCTCTGCGGGCAGAAGGGGCAGCGGAGTTTGACGCTGGCGGTGGACGAGGCGAACGCACCGGCAATGCGTTTGTATCGGAGCCTGGGCTTCGCGCGGACGGCTCGGCGCGTGGCGATGATGAAGAAACTCGGCGTGTGATGCATTTCCGCCGAACAGTTTTTCCACATTTTGTTCATCGCGCAAAAGTTTCGGTGGATTAAAAAAAATTCAAGCTTCAAACGTCGGCATAACACGCGTCTCGCGACGCTGTGGAAATTATTTGCCGCTGCGCACCCGTTGACGCACATGCGCCAGTGCATACATTGGCATCTGTTCGGTCACGGAAGATCGACTCAAGGACGAAGACAAGAGGCCCAACGGATTGTGACGGGTCACGCCCAAGGCAGGGCGCAACGTGATGCAGCCACGCGGCGGATCTAACACCGGCGCGTGCCGTGTGCGGGTTTAAGTCAGGTGTCCCGAGTTGATGATCTGGGGGTTCCCCGTGACCAGCGCCCTATCGGCGTCGCCCGGTCGCGCGACTGACATCGCGCACCGTTTGGCCGACCATGTTGGTAAAAGCAAGTTCCGTCTCTGGTTCGAGTCGGCCCATTTCCGGGTCGATCACCGGACGCTCCACGTCACCGTGCCCAATCGGTTCGTCGGCGACTGGATCGACACCCATTTCCACGACCAGTTGATGAAGTTCGCCCACAACGAACTGGGCCCCGAGGCGCAGATCCAGGTGACCGTCGATCCCGCGTGCGCCGCCGAGCCCGCCGCTGTGCCCGCCCGCCACGCCGCGGATCACACGCCGAAGCACGCCGCGAAACCGACCGCCTCTCATCATGCGACGGCAACCGCGACGCCCGCCGCTCCCGTGGCCATCGCGCCGCTCCCCGATCCCGCCACGCTCGCCGCCTCCGAGCCGCTCAAGAACGCCAAGGCCCTCCGCTACGAGCTCGACAGCTTCATCGTCGGCCCGTCCAACGAACTGGCCTTCACCGCCGCCACGCGTCTCGTCACCGATCCCGATGCCCGCATGAACCCGCTCTTCATCCACGGCGGCTGCGGCCTGGGCAAGACGCATCTCCTCCAGGGCCTCTGCAAGCGTTACCTCCAGCTGCATCCCTCCGCCAAGTGGTCCTACACCACCGCGGAGCACTTCACGAATCAATACATCCAGGCCGTGCGCACCAATCGCCTCGGCGATTTCCGCAAGCGACTCCGCAGCCTCGAACTGCTCGCCGTCGATGATGTGCACTTCCTCTCCAACAAGTCCGCCACGCAGACCGAGTTTCTGCACACCTTCGACGCGATCGATCTCCACGGCGCCAAGCTCGTCCTCGCCTCCGATGCGCATCCGAAGCTCATCGAGCAGATGACCGATTCGCTCGTCAGCCGATTCATGAGCGGCATGGTCGTCCGCGTCGAGGCGCCAGACCGCGCGACGCGCCTCAGCGTGATCCAGTCGCTGGCCAAGCGTCGCGGCCTGCTGCTGCTCGATCAGGCGGCGCAGATGCTCGCCGATCAGCCCGCCAAGAGCGTGCGCGAGCTCGAGGGCATGGTCACGCGTCTCGCCGCACTCGCCTCGGTCGTCCGCCCCGGCAAGAGCGACCACCCGATCGGCCACGCCCTCATCGCCCAGTTCGTGCACTCCGATGCTCCCGCGATGAGCCACCGCCCCGTCCGTCTCGAGCAGATCATCACCGCCACCTGCCAGCACCTCCGCGTCGAGCGGGCGCAGATGATCAGCAAGTCGCGCCACAAGCGCATCGTGCTGGCCCGTTCGCTCGTCATCCATCTCGCCCGTCAGCTCACCACACTCAGCTTCCCCGAACTCGCTCGCGCCCTGAGCCGCCCGAACCATTCAACCATCGTCACCGCCGCCCAGCGCGCCGCCGAGCAGGTCAAGACGCGCAGCATCGTCACCATCGCCGACGACCTCGCCGAGACGACAATGGATCAGCTCGCCGATCAGATCCGTCAATCCATCGCCGCCGGCGTCGGGCTCGCCTGACATAAAAATGGGTGCCACCGGTCTGCGGTTCCTCCGCAGCCCGGTATGAATTTTCAGTGTTGCGCGTGAAGAACACGCGGGGCCTCGAAGACTCGGACCCGTGGCACCGAAGTTCCACCGCATTTCCGCCGCGGCGGGCCACGCAGTACAATGGCTCCCCCTATGCGAAACCCCATTTTGACGCTGATTGCCGCCATCGCGGTGCTTCCCGCCACCTTCACCCTCGCGGCGCAGCCCGATGACACCACGCAGAGCGCCATCTGGCTGCTCCAGAAAACCACGCTCATCCACGCCGACGGCGGGCAGAATGTCCTGCTGCGCGCCCTCCGCCAGCTCAAGGACCCCGCCCTCAAGCCCCTCTACAGCGACCTCGTCCAGAAGCGCCACCCCGTCCTCAAGATCCACGGCATCCTCGGCCTCGGCGAGATCAGCGCCAATCACCGCATCGACATCGCGCTCGTCGCCGACCTCAAGGAGACCGGCGCCCAGGTGCAGGCCGTCGAATCCGCCCTCGAAGCCGACCTGCTCGACAACGCCCAGTGCAAGCAGCTCATCGCCTGGCCCGGCAAGGAGATGATGGCCGTGCGCCTCATCGCCGCCACGCGCCTCGTCCGCGACGGCCAGCTCGAAGACCGCAAGATCCTCGACGATGCCATCGCCGTCCCCGACAATCTCGCCGTCAACGCCATGGGCGCGCTGCTCAAGCTCCAGCTCGGCGATGCCAAGGCCATCGAAGTGCTCGACAAGATCGGCGCCAGCGAGAAGCCCGAGAAAGACGCCGTCCGAGCCCTTATCCTCCAAGCCGCGGCCCACAACAAATTCGATAAGCTCGGCCCGTGGGCCCTGAAGATCGCGATGGAGCCGAAGGTCAATACGCAGCTCGCACTCGGCGCGCTGCGCACCGCGGTGATGTTCAAGGCCCCTGGCGCCTCCGCCGCCTGGCTCCAGCGTTTCGACGCGTCCACCGGGCTCGCCGACAAGATCCGCGTCGCGATGATCGCCGTCGATCTCCACGACAAGATCGAACCGACAGCGTTCGACCGCCTTTCACTTGAGAACGACCCGCTGATGCTGCAGATGAGCCGCACCGGCAAGGCTCTGGCCGCCGGCGGCCCCGCGGTCGAGGAAGTGCTCAAGCTCGTCGAGCAGGACAACCTGCTGACCAGCCGCTGGGTGCTCGATTACGCGACGACGCGCAAGACGATCGACGAGGCCAAACCGATCCTCGTCGGGCTCATCCTCGCCGTCGAGAATGGCGCCAACAACGATCGCTCACGCGGCGTCCGCACCGAGAATGCCGTGCTCGCCGCGCAGCACCTGTCCGAAAAGCTTCCCGATGCCAAGGCCCTTTTCGCCGAGCTCGCCCCGCAGGTTCCCGCACTGACGCAGGAGTCGATGCTCATGGGCCTCATCCGCTCCAACTACGAACACCCCGAGCAGCAGATCGACGGCATCACCTCCTGGAAAGGCGATACCGCGCCGTCGCTCGTGCTGCTGCTCAGCGCCAAGAAAGGCGTCAAGCTCACAGCCGATCAGCTCGACCGCCTCGGTCTCATCGTCCGCGGCGGCGGCGGTCTTCAGGAACCGCTCCGCGTGCAGGGCGCCTGGGCGTACCTCAAGCAAACCCATCAGGAGCAGGTCGCCCTCGCGTCACTGCTCGGTAAATAAGAGGCGATCCAGCGCGATCGGTCACCGGACCGGCGCCTGCATGATCCGCTGACCTTGGACGTTGGTCTTTGAACCTTGGACTTTCTTCCCTCTCCGAGATTAAAAATGCCCAGCGAAATCCCGCTCTCGCTGCCCGACATCGGCGAACTTGAAATCCAGGCTGTCACCGAGGTTCTCCGCTCCGGCCGCCTCTCCATGGGCCCGCGCGTGATCCGTTTCGAGGAACTCGTCGCCGAACGCGCCGGTCGCCGCCACGGCGTCGCCGTCTCGTCGGGCACCTGCGGCCTGCACCTGCTCATGGCCGCCCTGAACATCGGCCCCGGTGACGAAGTCATCACCACGCCCTTCTCCTTCATCGCCTCCGCCAACTGCATCCTCTACGTCGGCGCCACGCCCGTCTTCGTCGACATCGACCCCGGCTCGCTCAACATGGACCCGGCGAAGCTCGAAGCCGCCATCACGCCGCGCACCAAGGCGATCATTGCCGTCGAGACCTTCGGCAACCCGGCCCACATGGACAAGATCGCCGCGATCGCCCAGCGCAACGAGATACCGCTCATCGAGGATTCCTGCGAGGCCCTGGGCGGCGTCTACAAGGGGCGCCGCGTCGGCTCATTCGGCCGCGCCGCGGTCTTCGCCTTTTATCCCAACAAGCAGATCACCACCGGCGAAGGCGGCGTGATCGTCACCGATGACGATCGCCTGGCCGACCTCTGCCGCTCCATGCGCAACCAGGGCCGGCCCGTCGGCGACATGCCGCCCGAAGGTTCCTGGCTCACCCACGAACGCCTCGGCTACAACTACCGCCTCTCCGAGATCCACGCCGCGCTCGGCGTCGTCCAGATGGAACGCCTCGATGCCATCCTCGAAAAGCGCCGCGAAGTCGCCCACATGTACGTCGAACGCCTCATGGAATACAGCGACCTGACGCTCCCCACCGTCTGCTCGGCGACCGAGATGAGCTGGTTCGTCTACGTCGTCCGCCTCTCCGATCACTACGGCCAGAAGGAGCGCGACCGCATCATCACCGGCCTGCGCCGCCACGACGTCGGCTGCTCCAACTATTTCCCGCCCATCCATCTCCAGCCGTTCTACCGCTCGAAATTCGGTTTCAAGCCCGGCGACTTCCCCGCCGCCGAATCCGTCGCCGGCCGCACCATCGCGCTTCCGTTCTACACCCGCATGGACACCACGCAGATCGAGCTCGTCAGCCTGACGCTCAAGGTCATGCTCCAGCGCGAGCAGCTGCTGCGCCCCAACACCTGAAAAATCCTCCGCCGCTTGCGGCTTCGCGCTCCGCGCGTTCTATTGCATCATCCGGCCTACAGACGTTCTGCGGGTGGTCAGGCGGTGAAATCAGAGGTATCTGATCTTGGCTACAAATACCGTTGAACTTCGTCAGTTGTTCGATAAAGCAGCCCAGAGTTGGGCGGCCCTTGAGGCATCGACGTTACCCGAAGATCATCACTGCCGGCATTCGCCCAAATGGCAATGCGTTGCGGAACGACTTGGACGCATTGGGGATGCAATAGAGGGGCGCTGCTCATTTCAATCGCTCGATTTCCTTCATTATCTGGACGACATGCGCGGTTTGTATTGGGACTATCCTGAGACAACTCTTGAGCAACAATGCTTAGCTGATGTTGCGGCGCTATTTTTAGCAGTACATCAACAGCATTACATAGACTCGCGGACGAAATAAAAAACCCGGGCACATCGTGCCCGGGCTTTTTGTATGACGTTTGAAACCGCTGATCAGGCAACCAGGCCCTTGGCCTTGAGCGTGTCGAGGATCTTCTGGGCGCCCTCTTCGATCGTGCAGGTGCTCGTGTCGATGACGAGCTCCGCGTTCTTGGGCTCCTCGTACGGATCATCAATGCCCGTGAAGCCCATGCCCTTGCCGGCGGCGACAGCGGCGCGGGCCTTCTTGTAGAGGCCCTTCGGGTCGCGCTTCTCGGCGACCTCGATCGGCACCTTCACGTAGACCTCGATGAACGGAAGCTTCGCCGCCTCGTGCAGGGCGCGGACGGCGTCGCGGTCCTTGGCGTAGGGGCTGATGAAGCTGGCGATCGTCACGACGCACGCATCGGTGAACAGCTTGGCGACCTCGCCGATGCGGCGGATGTTCTCGGCGCGGTCGTCGGCGGAGAAGCCCAGGTTCTTGTTGAGGCCGTGGCGGATGTTGTCACCGTCGAGGCGGTACGCGCTGACGCCGCTCTGCAGCAGGGTCTGCTCAACGACGACGGCGATCGTGCTCTTGCCGCTGGCCGACAGGCCGGTCATCCACAGCGTCACGCCCTTCTGGCCGACGAGCTTCTGACGCTCCTCGGCTGTGACGTTGCCTTCGTGCCAGGTGATGTTCGTTGCTTTCTGAATGGTCATCGCGGGGTCCTTTTTGGGTTGAGGGGGGCATGATAGCGGGGCGGTCGCGGCGTGCAACAGCGAGGGGCGCTCATCGCCCTGAACCGAAACCCGGGTGCCACTGGTCGGCGGTTCCTCCGCAGACCAGTGCCCTTGTGCGCCCGTTGAAAAAGAAGCACTGGTCTGCCGCGGACGGCCGACCAGTGGCACCCAATACGCATCAGTTCACGGCATTGCCCGCAACCGCGATCACATCACAAGCACGCCGCGATAGCGGATCGTGCCGGCGTGCAGTTCCTTGAGCGACTGGTTCGCATCGGCGAAGGGAAACTTCTTGATCATGGGCTTGATGCCGTGATCCGCGGTGAAGTTGAGCATCGTCGCGATGTCGGACGGGGCGCCGGTGCGCCCGCCGCTGACGGAGCGCTCGCCCCCGATGAGAGGCATCAGCGGGAGTTCGATGCTCGCGCCGGCGATGCCGACGATGCAGAGCCGACCTTCGGGACGGAGCGTCGGCACGAGCTCGTTCCAGTTGAGCTGGCCCGGCGCGGTGGAGAGGATGAAATCGAATCGGCCCTTTGCGGCGGCCAGCGAGCCGGCATCCTTCGTCGCGATGAAATCGGTGGCGCCCAGCTCGCGTGCCTCGGCTTCCTTGGAGTGCGTCGCCGAGATCGCCGTCACGCGGCAGCCGAACGCGCGGAGATATTGCACCGCGAGATGCCCGAGCCCGCCGACGCCGATCACGGCGGTGTTCATCGTCGGGCGGACGTTGAAGTGCATCAGTGGCGTGAAGACGGTCGTGCCGGCGCACATGAGCGGACCGGCGGAAGCGGAGTCGATCGCATCAGGGATCTGTATGGCGAAACGGGCCTGCGTGCGAACGCGGTCGGCGAACCCGCCGTGCCGACCGACGATCGTGGCCCGCTCGTCGGCGCAGAATATCTCCTTGCCCGCGTGGCAGAACTCGCAGTGCCCGCACGAACCGCACTGCCATCCGAGGCCGACGCGTTGGCCGACCTTGAGGTCCGTCACGCCCGCGCCGAGCGTCTCGACGACGCCGATGACCTCGTGGCCGGGCACGAAGGGGTACTGCGAGAATCCCCACTCGTTGTCGAGCATCGACAGGTCGCTGTGGCAGACACCGCAGTGCGTGACGCGGAGATCGGCTTCGCCGGGACCCACCGGCGGCAGCTCGTATTCGAATTTCTCAAGGGGCTGTTTCGCGGCCTTGGCGGCGAGGGCGTGGATGATCATCGGGTTCTCCTTTTCTGAATATCTTTTCCATGATAGCATCGGTTTTACAGGCGTTCGGGGGATGGCGGCGGCGATGGGTTGGACATCATTCACGGGGCGCGGAGACGTCACAAGTGACGCAGATCAAACCGTTCTACAAACAGGTTCAGGCGCACTACGACCTGAACGACGATTTCTTCGCGCTCTTCCTCGATGATTCGCGGACGTATAGTTGCGCGTACTTCGAGAGGCCGGGGATGACGCTGGCCGAAGCACAGGCCGCGAAGATCGACCTTTCGCTCGGCAAGTGCGAGATTCAGCCGGGCATGAAACTGCTGGACATCGGCTGCGGCTGGGGCGCCGTCTCGAAACGTGCCGCGGAGCATTACGGCGCACGGGTGATCGGCCTGACGCTCAGCCGGAATCAGCGCGAGTACGCGTCCCATCTGCTGCGCGATTTGGATGTGGAGATCCGGCTGCAGGGCTGGGAGGAATTCGATGAGCCGGTCGATCGGATCGTGAGCATCGGGGCGTTCGAGCATTTTCGCAGGGAGCGATACACGGCGTTTTTCGAGAAGTGCCACCGCGTGCTTCCGGCGGGCGGAAAGATGATGCTGCACACGATCGTGATGGCCGAGCCGAGCGTGCTGCGGGAGCGCGGCATCGAGATCACGCACGAGAACGTGCAATTCGCAAAGTTCATCGGCCGGGAGATTTTCCCAGGTGGGCAGCTGTGCGCGCCGAGCGTGATCATCGATCACGCGAAGAACGCGGGTTTCGACGTGACGCGGACACAGAGCCTGCAACTGCATTACGCCCGGACGCTGGACTGCTGGGCGGCGGCGCTCGAATCGCACCGTGATCGCGCGATCGAACTGACCAGCAAATCGGTGTACGACACCTACATGAAATATCTCACCGGCTGCGCCGCGCACTTCCGCAGCGGGCACATCGATGTGGTGCAATTCTCGCTGACACGCCGGTGATCATGTTTAGCCGCGACCCGAGTCCGCGAGGGGAGTGCTGGAATGACGAATAACGAAATTCGAATGACGAATGAATGATCAAATTCCAAAATCCAACGGACCGGGCAACGATTCAAACGACTCCATGATATGTTCCCATTTGGAATTTGATCATTGGAATTTGATTCGTCATTCGAATTTCGTCATTCGTCATTTTCGCATTCGCGCTTCCCTCGCGGACTCGGGTCGCGGCTAAACGGGGATGGTCAGGGCTTGTGCGCCGCTTTGATCACGTCGCGGATTTTGGCCAGGCCGGTGCGGGCGACGAGGGCGGGGTCTTGCTTGTAGTAGCTGGGGTTGAAGACTTCGAGCGAGAGCGAGAGGTGGCAGCCGTTTTCGGCGAGAGTGGCGAGGATTTTATCGTAGGGCGCGATGCCATTGCCGGGGTAGACGCGGTCGGAGTCCTTGATGTCCGCTCGCGGCGGCGTGGCGGGGTAGTCGTTGACATGCATATTCACCACGGCATCGCGGCTGAGCAGGCGGAGCGACGCGGGATCGGAGCCGCCTTTGTAGAGGTGATAAACGTCGGGGAGGATGCACGCCTTGGGATGCGACGCGGCGGCGGCGATGTAGAACGCATCGGCGAGCGTGGTGACGTTGACCGAGAAGCCCCAGATTTCGAGCTGCGGGATGACGCCGGCTTTTTCGCCGACTTCGAGCAGGGCGCGGTAACGGTCGGCAAGAACTTTGAGTTCGATGCGCTCCTTGATCGCGCCGGCGGGCGGGGCGGCGATGTGCGTGCCGCCGAGTTGCGCGACGAGGTCCATGTCGGCCTTGGCGGATTCGAGGCCCTTGGCACGCTGCGCATCATCGCTCACGGCCCACTGGGCGAAGCCGATGGCGGAGTAGATTTTAAAATTGTGGTCCGCGCATTTTTTGGCCAGGTCGGCCAGCGAGCCGCCGGATTTGACGTGGCGCTGGAGGTTTTCGATCCAGGGTTCGAGGCCGTCGTAGCCGGCGGCGATGGCGAGGTCGATCTCCTGCGCGAGCGTGAGCTTCTGGGCGCGGATGGTGGCGGTGTTGAGGCAGGTCGTGAAGTTCGGCGTGATGGGCGGGGGAGACGAGGCGCGGGCGACGGCGGGGACCGCGGAGGCGGCGAGCGCGGCGGTGGTCGCGGTGAGGAGCTGGCGGCGGGTGGGGGAGTTGGACATGGGAGGCTCCGGGGCGGTGTGGGATATAGGAGATATTAACCGGAGAAAATTCATAGGCACTAAAGATGGCATGAGTAAAGAGGCGGTCTCCCTCCTCGCGGGTCAAGTAAACTCGCCCGAAAGATGGCCGGTGTTCGGCCGTCGGTGAGG
>JAYVTU010000217.1:0-19761 GCA_043788485.1 Planctomycetota bacterium | reverse complement strand
GAGCACTGGTCTGCGGAGGAACCGCCGACCAGTGGCACCCCGAAGCAACGCCTACTTCCTCGCCCCCGCGCGGTACGCGCTCGTCGTCACACCCAGCTTCTTGCGGAACACCGCGCTGAGATACTCGCTGTGCTTGAACCCGCACCGCTGCGCGATCCGCGCCAGCGGCAGATCCGTCTCGCGGAGCAATTCCTTGACGCGATCCAGCTGCACACGGCTGATCTCCTCGTGCGGCGTCCGCCCAATCAGCTTGCGAAATCGGCTCTCGAGCACGCGCCGGCTTAGCGTCGTGCCGCTCAACACATCCTCGACACCAATGCCTTCGCAGGCATGCTGACGGATGAAGCGCACCGCCGCCGACACATCACGGTCCTCAATCGCCAGCACATCCGTTGACCGCCTTGCGACGACGCCGATCGGCTCGATCAGCGTCACGTTCCGCCCCGCCTTGCGACCCGACATCATCGCATCGAGCATCTGCGCCGCGGCGTAGCCGGTCCGGTGCGTGTCGGGCGCGACGCTCGACAGAGGCGGGTCGGCCAGCTCGCACAGCAATTCATCATCATCGACGCCGATCACGGCTACTTCATCGGGCACATGCACGTTAAGCCGGCGGCAGGCGTCGAGCACCTGTCGGCCGCGGATGTCGTAACACGCCATGATCCCCACGGGCCGCGGAAGCTTTGCGATCCACTTGGCTATCGACCGCTCGTCCCGGTCCCACACCGCATCGCGGCCCTTGGGTTCCCGGGCCGTCTGATAGACATGGCAGATGTGCCCGGCGGCGCGGACGATCTTCGTGAATTCCTCGCCGCGCCACTTCGACCAGTTGAAACGCGGGTCGCCGCAGTACGCAAAATGCCGGAAACCACGCTCAAACAGATGCTCCGCGGCGAGCTTCGCGATCGCCGTGTCGTACGTCTCGATGAACGGGATCTCCGGAACGATGCGTGCCGCGCTGACGTCCACGACCGGCAGGCCCGACGCGACGACGGCCTTGGCGATCGCGCGATTCTCGATGCGTGCGATGATCCCATCGCCCTTCCACTTCGCCAGCCAGGTCGGCGGGCGGTCACCCCGGCCGTGCTCGCCGAGATAGAGCGACCACGACCCGTGCTCGCGGATATACGCCCGGATGCCGTAGAGAAGCCCGCGCGCGTAGTCGTTGGAGGTCTCGATGAGCAGTGCGACATGGCGCGGCATGATCACATCTTAACCCCGTTTAGCCGCGACCCGCGTCCGCGAGGGGAGCGCGCCAACCGTTGGCGCGCTCCCCACGCGGACTCGGGTCGCGGCTAAACAATGGTGTTGGGATTTGGGATTTGGTCATTCGTCTTTCGACGGCTGCCACTTCCAGAGCTTCGACGGTGCATGCTCGCGCTTCATGATCTCTTCGATGCGCTTGACGATGTCCGGATGCTCGGCGGCGATGTTGTGCTCTTCGTGGATGTCGGTGGCGAGATTGTAGAGCTCGAGCGGGCTATTGGGATCCTTGTGACAGTGCTGGCGGACGCCCTTGAAGTCGCCGAGGCGCACGGCCTGCTGGCCGCCGTAGCCGTAGAATTCCCAGAGCAGGAATTCGTGGCGCGTCTGCGCTCCCGCGTAATGCAGGAGTGTGGGAAGGAAGCTGATGCCATCGGTGTCGGCGGGCGGCTTGACGCCGGCGACCTCGCAGAGCGTGGGCATCACATCATAAAACGCGCAGGGCAGATCGCTGGTCGTTCCCGGCGCGACATGGCCGGGCCAGCGCGCGATCATCGGCACGCGGATGCCGCCCTCGTAGACGCTGCCCTTGAGCCCACGCAGCGGCCCGACGCTCTCGAAGAATTTCGGGTCGGCGTCCTTGATGTGGGTCGTGCCGTTGTCGGATGAGAAGATGACGAGCGTGTTTTCGTCGAGGCCGAGGCGTTTGAGCTCAGCCATGAGGGCGCCGACCTGCGAGTCGAGCCGGGTGATCATCGCGGCGTAGGTGGCGCGCGGCGTGAGGTTCGGCACATAAGCAAGATTGCCCGCATCCGGCTCGTCCCATTTGCCGGCGTACGCCTTCACATCGGCCTCGGGAACCTGCAACGCCGTGTGCGGCATCGGCGAGGGGTAGTAGAGGAAGAAGGGCTTGCTCTTATTGTCACCGATGAACTTGATCGCCTCGGCGAGCAGGTGATCGGGGGCGTAATCGGTGCCGATGAATTTGGTGTAGCTCGCGGGATTTTTCGGATCGGTGCCGGCGGCGAGCCTGCCGTGGCCGGTGGTGGCGGGCTTGTCGTTTTTGCTATTGTCGAGCGGGACGCGTTCATCGTTGCGGTAAAGGTAGTCGGGGTAGTAGCTGTGGGCCTGGCGCTGGCAGTTGTAGCCGAAGAAGAGATCGAAGCCGTGGATGATCGGATCACCGCTGGATTTCACGGGGCCCAGTCCCCACTTGCCGATCGCGGCGGTGGCGTAGCCGCGATCTTTGAGCAGACTGGCGATCGTCACCTCGCTTGCGGGGATCGGCTCCTGGCCCTCGGGCTGGGCCTCCTGGTTGTCGCGGATATAGGCGTGGCCCAGATGCTTGCCGGTCATCAGCACACAGCGGCTCGGAGCGCAGACCGGCGCGCCGCAGTAATTCTGAGTGAACTTCATGCCCTCGGCAGCCATGCGGTCGAGGTTCGGCGTAAGGATCTTCTTCTGCCCGAAACAGCCGAGCTCGGCGTAACCCAGATCGTCGGCGAGGATGTAGACGATGTTCGGCGGCGCGGCATCGGCGGCGAGAGTCGGCCGCACGGTGAACGAAACGAACAGCGCCAGCGCAACGAGAGTGGTCAGACGCATCGTTTGTTTCCCGGAAGTTGGAAGTTAAACCCACGCCATCGGGAGTTTATGCAAGGATATCGGAAATAATCTCCGCGGGGATCACGCCGGTCATGCGTTGATCGAGGCCCTGGAATCGGTAGGTGAGCTTCTCGTGGTTGACGCCCAGCAGCTGCAGCATCGTGGCGGCGAGATCGCGGACATGCACGGGATCCTTTTCGATGGCGAAGGAGAAATCGTCGGTCTTGCCGTGCGATGTGCCGCCCTTGATGCCGCCGCCGGCGAGCCACATGGAGAAGCACTTTGCGTGGTGATCCCGGCCGTAGTTGTCCTTGCTCAGGCCGCCCTGCGAGTAGACGGTGCGCCCGAATTCGCCGGACCAGACGACGAGCGTGTCGTCGAGCATGCCGCGGCGTTTGAGGTCGGTGACGAGGGCGTGCGTCGGGCCATCGGTCTCGGCGCAAAGCTTGGGCAGGTCGCCGACGCAGTTGCCGTGGACGTCCCAGCCGCGTTTGTAGATCTGCGTGTAGCGCACGCCGCGCTCGGCGAGGCGGCGGGCCATGAGGCAGTTGTACGCGAACGTGCCGGGCGTCTTGGCCGTGGGGCCGTAGAGGTCCCAGGTGCTCTGCGGCTCGTTACTCATGTCCGCCAGGTCCGGCACGCTGGTCTGCATGCGGAACGCCATCTCGTACTGGCTGATCCGGGCGTGCGTCTCGGGGTCGCCGAGCTCTTCGTAGGTTTTTTCGTTCAGGCTGGCCACGCCGTCGAGCATCGCGCGGCGGACATCGCGGTCCATGCCCTTGGGGTCCTTAAGATAGAGCACCGGGTCGGCGGCGGCGCGGAGCAGCACACCGGCGTGCTGCGACGAGAGAAACCCGCTGCCCCAGAGCCGCGAGGTGATCGGCTGCATGTTGCCGATCGTCGGGTTCGTGTTGAGCACGACGAACGCCGGGAGATTCTCGTTCATGCTGCCCAGGCCGTAGCTGAGCCACGCCCCCATCGACGGCTTGCCGGGCACCATGTTGCCGGTGTTGATCAGCAGGATCGCCGGCTCGTGGTTGATCGCATCCGTGTGCATCGAGTTGATCACGGCCATGTCATCGGCGAGCTTGCCGGTCTGCGGCAGCAGGTCGCTGATCCAGCGCCCGCACTGGCCATATTGCTTGAATCCCCACTTCGGCGGTGCGACGGGGAAGCGCGACTGACCGGCGGTCATGCCCGTCGGCATCGCCGTGCCGCGCACCGATTCGGGCAGGTCCTTGTCGAACCAGTCCTTCAGGCCCGGCTTGTAATCCAGCAGATCCATCTGTGGCGGGGCACCGGACATGAACAGGTAGATCACGCGCTTCGCCTTGGGCGCCATGTGCGGGCCGCCGAGCACGCCGCGCGAAATCGCCGAAGCCTTCAGCGGCCCGCGGTCCGTCACGCCCTGCGCGCTCTGCGCGTTCAGCAGCGACTCGCCCATCAGCGACGCGAGCCCCGCCCAGGCCAGCGCCTTGCCGCTTCGCCCAAGAAAATACCGCCGCGTCTCCAGCCGCTTCCACTCCTCCTTGAGCGACTGCGGGATCGGCAGGTCGTAGGGCGTCGGACCTTCGCCTTGGTTGTCGGAGCAGCGGTAGTTATTCATCTCGGCGTTGTTCACTTGTTGATCGCCTCGTCGCTGTTCATCACCGTCGTCGCCATCATCATCCAGATCGCCTGCTCGGGGGTCGGGACGGTCGCATCGACCGGCGACTCGCCGACGGCCAAAAGCTGCTTCGCCGTCGCCTCATCCTTGCCGAGCTTCGCGGTGAAGCGCTCGAGCGTGGCGAGCAATGTGTTTTTCGTTGACGCTTCAAACGGATGAGCGAGCACGACGCGGCCGAGGAATTCGATGCGCTGCTCGGCGGTCGCGCCCCCCTCCTTGACCGCGCGGACGCCCAGCTTCCGCGCCGCTTCGAGATACTGCGGATCATTCAGCAGCACGAGCGCGGCCAGCGGCGTGTTCGTCCGCTGACGCCGCACGCACGAATTCGACCGATCCGTCGCGTCGAACGCCTCGAGGTTCGGCATCGGCGCCATGCGCTTCCAGAACGTGTAGAGGCTGCGGCGGTAGAGATTCTCGCCGTGGTCCTGTGCGTAATTCGCCGTGTTGGTCCCGGGATACGCGCCCGCTTCCCACACGCCCGGCGGCTGATACGGCTTGACGCTCGGCCCGCCGATCTTGCCGACCAGCAGACCGCCGACCTGCAGCGCCCAATCGCGCAGCATCTCGCCCTCCATGCGGAAGCGAGGCCCGCGTGCCAGCAGCCGATTCTTCGAGTCCTTCGCCACGACCTCCGCCGTCGCCCGGCTCGATTGACGGTACGCCGCGCTCATCACCAGCGTCTTGTAGAGCCGCTTCACCTTCCAGCCGCTCTCGATGAAATCGACCGCGAGCCAGTCGAGCAATTGCGGGTTCGACGGCCTCTCGCCGACGATGCCCATGTCCTCGCTCGTCTCGACGATCCCGATGCCGAAAACTTCCTGCCACGCCCGGTTGACCGCGACGCGGGCTGTCAGCGGATTCTCCGGCGAGAGCACCCACTGCGCCAGGCCCAGACGGTTGCGCGGCGCACCGGTCGGCAGCGGTGGCAGGAAGTGCGGCACGTCGGCGATCACGCGCTCGGCGCGGGCGTTGAAGTCGCCGCGCGTCAGCACATCGGCGTACGCCAGCCCCGCCTTCTCGCGGCAGACCAGCGTCAGATCACCGCCCGTCGCGAGCTTCACAAGCTCCGCATCCAGTGCCGGAATCTGCGCGGTCAGCGATTTAGTCTCCGCATCGATCGCGGTGAAGAAATGATCTTCGATCGCCTTCCGCTCGTCGTTGGTCCACTCGGCCTGTTTTTTCTTGCCGATGATCTCCGCGGCGAAATCCTCGCGCGGGAGCCGTGCGACTTCCTCGGGAGTCAACGCGCGTTTGTAGATGCGCAGGTCCTGATACGCCGTCGCCTGCATCGGCTCGGCGTCGTGCCGGCGGCCGAGCCAGGTGGGGACGGAATTGCGGATCGAGCCGTTGAGCGTGTCATTTTCGACGACGACCTTTTGCACCACGCCGTTGATGTAGACCTTCAACCCCGCCGCCTTGCCCGAGCCGTCGTAGGTGAAGAAGACGTGCTCCCACCCGCCGCGCGGCAGCGTCGCGTTGCCGGCCCCGCCTTCGTAGGAGCCCTCGGGACCCGTGAACGGGCTGCGGATCTCGGTTGTGCCCTCGGTGTGCATCGAGATCGCGTTGGCCGGCCATGCGGAGATCAGTTGGACCGTGATCGGCCCGCCCGTGTAGTAGATGTCCCAGCCCTGGTATGCCTTGGCGTTGTCCATCTTGGAGATCAGCGCGCCGGCAGGCGTGTTCCAGTAATTGCCGTTGGCGACGTTGCGCGGCTTGATCCACGCGCCGCAGGAGAACGGCTGATCCTTCTCGAAGTCGCCGGCCTTGCCGAGATCGACGCGTGTGTTCGTGTCGAGCCGGAACGTGGGCCAGAGACAGGTGTCCTCGCCCCAGCGCGGCGCGGGGCCGGTGGCGGTGAACGTCGCGGGATTCGCTCCCGGCGCGGTGTTGTGGAGCAGGCGTGTGTCGGCCGCGCCGCGCGGATTCTCATCGAGACGCAAGCGGAGCGTCAGCCCCTCGGCGCTCACGGCTTTCGCCGCATCGCCACCGGCGATCCACGCCGCGAGCAGTTCATTCGCCTTGGCACGCCGCGCGTCGATCTGCCGCTGCACCGCCGCCTTCTTGACCAGCACCGCATCGTACGCCGCGCGGTTCTCCGCCTTGGGCACATTGATGTTCGGCGGCCAATCCACACGGTCGTCACACGATGCCTTCTCCGCGATGTTGTTGAAGAAGGCCGTGAGCTGATAGAAATCCTTCTGCGTCAGCGGATCGTATTTGTGGTCGTGACACACCGCGCAGCCCGTGCTCATCCCCATGAACACCGCGCCGAACGCCTCCGTCCGCTCTCGCTTCAGGGCGCAGCGAAGCTCCTCGATGATCGTCCCGCCTTCGCCCGTCGAGATGCCGCAGCGGATGAAGCCCGTCGCCGTGAGATGGTCCACGTTCTCCGGCGGCAGCAGATCGCCGGCGAGCTGCTCCTTCGTGAACTGGTCATAAGGCTTGTCGGCATTGAACGAGCGGATCACATAATCGCGGTACGGCCAGCGGCTCTGATACGCATCGACGTGAAGCCCCGTCGTGTCGCCATAGCGCGCGTAATCGAGCCAGTAACGCGCCCGGTGCTCGCCGAAGCGATCCGATTGCAGCAGACGATCGACGACCTTCTCATACGCCTCCGGCGAAGTGTCGGCGACGAACGCATCGACCTCCGCGGGCGTCGGCAGCAGGCCGGTCAGATCAAGCGTCACACGGCGGATCAGTGTGCTGCGGTCCGCTTCGGCGTTGGGCTTGAGATTCTCGTGGTCGAGTTTCGCCATCACGAAGCGATCAATCTCGTTGCGGCACCACGCCGCGTTGCTCACCACCGGGATCGCCGCCTTGATCGGCTTCTCAAACGCCCAGTGATTGCGGAACTCGGCCCCCTGCACGATCCACGCGCGCAGCATCGCGATCTGCGTGGCGTCCAGCCGCTTGTCGGGGTCCTGCGGCATGAGCTTCTTGGGATCGTGCGACTCGATGCGCTTCACAAGTTCGCTCTGCTCCGCGTCGCCGGGCACAATCGCCTTGATGCCCTTCTTGTCGACATACGCCAGCGCCTTCTCGCGGAGATCGAGGCGCAGGCCGGCCTTGCGTGCCGCGGTGTCCGGTCCGTGGCAGGCGTAGCAGTAGTTCGAGAGGATCGGCTGAATGTCGTTGGCGTAATCAAGCTTGCGCATTGGCGCCGCGGCGGCGGACGCGGCGACCGCCTGTACCGGCGCCGGATTGCCGACCGCCGCTGGCTCCTGTGAGCAGGCCGCGAGCGGCGCGAAAACGCCGAAACCGGCAATGCCAATCAGCAGCCGACGGGAGAGAGATTCGAATAGTGGCATAGCCGGATATTCTAATCCCTTTCCCCTCGATTTCCGCTCCCGTCGTTCGATTCCTTTCAAAGAAAAACCCCCGGCGTTTGCCGGGGGTTTTGGGGTTTCATCGGTAGAAACGCGGGAATCAGTAGCGGTAGTGATCGGCCTTGTACGGCCCCTCGACCGGCACGCCGATGTAGTCCGCCTGCTCCTTGCTGAGCTTCGTCAGCTTCACGCCGAGCTTCTCGAGGTGAAGCCGCGCGACTTCCTCATCCAGCTTCTTGCTGAGCGTGTAGACCTTCTTCTCATACGCCTTGTTGTTGGTCCACAGCTCGATCTGAGCCAGCGCCTGATTCGTGAACGAAGCGCTCATCACGAAGCTCGGGTGACCCGTCGCGCAGCCGAGGTTCATCAGCCGGCCTTCCGCGAGAATGAGGATCGAGTGCCCGTCGGGGAACACCCATTCGTCATACTGCGGCTTGATGTTGATGCGCTTGATGCCCTTGTATTTCGCGAGGCTCGCCATGTCGATCTCGTTGTCGAAGTGGCCGATGTTCGCGACGACCGCCTTGTCCTTCATCTTCGCCATGTGCTCGACGGTGATGATGTGATAGTTGCCCGTCGTCGTGACGAACACGTCGGCTGTCCCGACGACATCGTCGAGCGTGAGGACCTGATAGCCTTCCATCGCGGCCTGGAGTGCGCAGATCGGATCAATCTCGGTGACGACGACGCGGGCGCCCTGGCCCTTGAGCGCCTGGCAGCAACCCTTGCCGACGTCGCCGTAGCCGCAGACCACCGCGACCTTGCCGCTGAGCATCACATCGGTCGCGCGGTTCAGGCCGTCGAGCAGCGAGTGGCGGCAACCATACAGGTTGTCGAACTTGCTCTTGGTGACCGAGTCGTTGACGTTGATCGCGGGGAACAGCAGTTTCCCAGCCTTCTGCATCTCATAGAGACGGTGGACGCCCGTCGTCGTCTCTTCGCTGACGCCCTGGATCTTCGCCGCGACCTTCGCCCAGATGCCCGGGCTCTTGGCCTTGATGCCGCGCAGCGTCTCGAGGATCACGCCCCACTCCTCCGGATCGCTCGCCGCGTTGAACGCCGGAATCTTCCCGGCCTTCTCATACTCCAGGCCCTTGTGCACCAGCAGCGTCGCGTCGCCGCCGTCGTCCACGATCAGATCGGGGCCCTGCCCGTCGGGCCAGAACAGCGCCTCTTCCGTGCACCACCAATATTCCTCAAGCGTCTCGCCCTTCCACGCGAACACGGGCACGCCCTTGGGATTCGCGACCGTCCCGTTGCGGCCGACGACGACCGCCGCGGCGGCGTGATCCTGCGTCGAGAAGATGTTGCACGAAACCCAGCGCACATCCGCGCCGAGGTCGGCCAGCGTCTCGATGAGCACAGCCGTCTGCACCGTCATGTGCAGCGAGCCCATCACGCGCGCGCCCTTGAGCGGCTTCTTCGGCCCGTACTTCTTGCGGATCGCCATCAGGCCGGGCATCTCGTACTCGGCGAGGCGAATCTCCTTGCGGCCCCAGTCGGCGAGGCTCAGGTCCTTGACCTTGAACGCGGGACGCGCGGTCGCCGGCGCTGCGGCGGACTTGGTGGTCTTCTTGGGTTTCGTGGCGAGAGTGGTCATGATCGGAGGCTCCAATTAGGGTTCGGGGTTGTTGTGAACGGGAAGATTTATTTGGATCTGCGCGCCGTCGCGGTGAAGAGGGCCGGGCCTTTGGCGGAGGCATCGAGCGGGAGCGGATGGATGCGCGGCTTCTCGAAGCCCGCTGCGGTGAGCCATTGCGTGATCTGCTGCGGCGTGAAGCCCAGCCAGATGTGGCCCATCTGGGCCTGGTATTCGCGGCGGTCGTGCTGGGCGATGTCGAGGATCAGCAGCTTGCCGCCGGGCTTGAGGGCACGCGCGGCCTCGGCGAGCACGGCGCCGGGCTCGGGGATGTGGTGCAGCACCATCATCAGCACGGCGGCGTCGAGCGTCTTGTCGTCGATGGGCAGCGCCTGCAGTTCGCCGCGGCGGAGGTCGACGTTCGTCTGTGATTTGAGACGCGCCTTGGCGCTCTTGAGCATCGCGGCGGAGGAATCGACGGCGATGACGCGTTTGACATGCGGGGCGATCGCCTCGGCGATCTGGCCCGTGCCGCAGCCGAGGTCGCCGAGGGTCCAGGTCTCGTCGAGCAGGGCCGGGAGCGCGAGCAGGTCGAAGCGGTCGCCAAAGAGTTCGCTGCGGAGGTGGTCCCACTGCCCCGCGGCGGAGTTGAAGAAGGCCTGGCTCCGCGTCTGCCGATCGGCCAGGACGCGCGTGAGACGCTGATCGTCCTGCTCGACGCCGGCGTAGAAAGCGGTCTGCTCGCGGACGAGCGTCCAGAGACGGCGTGCAAACGGATCGAGGTCGGCGGGCGTCATGCGGTAGAGGCGACTGGTCGCCTCACGCCGCGCTTCGACCCAGCCGTCGTCGGCCAGAAGCTTGAGGTGCCGACTCACGGTGGATTGCGGAAGCTGGAGCACGCCACAGAGCTCGGCGACGGTGAGCTCCTGCCTCTCGAGCAAGCGCAGCAGGCGCGCCCGCGTCGCATCGGCGAGCGCGTTCATCCGAGAAGCCATGGCGGGCGAGGCGGTCATGGGGCATCCATCCGTTTATCCGGATAGATTGTTATATGCCCGGGGCGTGGAGTCAAGGGTCGCGTTGAAAATCCTCCGCCGCTTGCGGCTTAGCGCTCTTTGGAGGGCAATATCACGGAGG
The DNA here is from genome assembly GCA_043788485.1 of Planctomycetota bacterium. GTDB lineage: Bacteria > Planctomycetota > Phycisphaerae > Phycisphaerales > Zrk34 > JAYVTU01. Next base: position 9,245 of record JAYVTU010000217.1, on the reverse strand, counting down.
CAGCGAAGGGGGCGGAGGAAGCGGAGGAAGGCGGGGATGAAATATTGGAGAGGAAAAGACCGACCGGGGCGGCGGTAGGCGCCAGGCTACTTTTTGGTCGGGCGAGTGGGCATGGGAAAGAGGAGCTGGGGGAAAAAAAACACTAAGCCGTAGACAAGCACGAAGAGGATCGCGGAGTCCACCACCCAGCAGAAAAACAGCATCTGGCTGAGCGTGAATGATTTGAGGAGATCCGCGAAGCAGGTGATCGGCCAGAGGAAACCGATTGCTATGAGGTTGGAAAATGAATTCGTGTTGCCGACCTCGCCGCGTGTCTCCATGTAGCGGATCACCGCGGCAAAGCCGTGCAACAGCGCCAACATGCACGCCATCACAAGACTTGCCAGCGACGGCAACACGTTTCTACGCATCGCACCATCATATCCATTGCGTATCGGCACGAAATCGACCAGGGCGGCGGTAGCCGCCCGGCTATTTTTGAACTTTCCATTCTTCTCCTTCACTTCGCTCGTTCCCCTCCGTTACCTCCGCCCTCTCCGCTGCCTCCGTGATATTGCCTTTCATCTTCCGCGCAAAAAGAAAGCCGCGCGCGGGCGCGGCTCGGCGCAACAACGTGGGTTGTGCGTCGCAACGGTCGCGACTCAGCCGAAGAACTGCATCGCGGCGGGCGTCTCGGACCAGCTGCCGGAGTGGACCTGCGCCTGACGCAGGGCCTCGAGGCGGCTGACGAGCAGGTCGACGTGGCGCTGCAGGTCCTCGTCGTCGAGGCGCTGCGGGTGACCGGCGGGGCCGATGCGGCAGTGCTCGATGAGGATTGCGCGGATCGCCGGGGCCAGCGTGTCCATCGGGACATCGTGGCACTCGGACATCAGGTCCAGGAGCTGCGGCACGCTGGCGCACAGATCCTCACGCCAATTCAGGTCGGCGTCGCTTTCGATGCATCCAACAAGCTGGCTGTGACACTGCGGATCGATCTGAAAATTGGTCTTCATTCCGTGGCCTCCGTGGTGATGAAGCCCCGTTACTTCCCCTACTGCTACTTCAGTGTAACCCCGCGTCGGACCCAAAAGCCACAAATATTTTCTTATTCCGCGTGAAAACTTCGTGAGCGGACGCCGCGTATCACGAGAATGAAAAAGACCTGTGATCTGGCGGTGATCGGAGCCGGTTTCGCCGGGTTGGCGTGCGCCCACGCCGCCGCCTGGCGGGGACTCCGCGCCATCGTCCTCGACGCCAAGGACCACCCCGGCCAGCGGCCCCACACGACCGGAATCCTCGTCAAGGAAGTCGCCGACGCCTGGGACATCCCGCGCGGCATGACCCGCAAGATCCACGGCGTCCGCCTCTACGCCCCGTCGCTGCGCAGCATCGACCTCGTCCGCCAAGGCTACTACTTCCTGGCGACCGACACGGCCTGGCTCATGCGATGGTGGTCACGCGAGGCGATCCGCGCCGGGGCGGAGGTGAAGTACGGCGTGAAGTTCGACGCCGCTTCGCTGCAACGCGAGAAACGCACCTTCACGATCGGCGACATCGAAGCGAGATTCCTCGTCGGCGCCGACGGGCCGCGGTCGGCGGTGGCGCGGGAACTGGGCCTTGGCATCAACCGCAAATTCCTCACCGGCGTGGAAGCGGAATTCGAAGGCGTGCGCGGCGTCCCCGACGATCTGCTCCACGTCTTCATCGACCCGAAGCTCGCGCCGGGGTACATCGCGTGGGTGGTGCCGGGTGTCGTCGTGACGCAGGTCGGCCTCGCCGCGCGGCGCGGCACACCGCTCCGCCTCGAAGAATTCGTCGGCCGCGTCGCCAAGCTTTTCGACTTCACCGCCGCCCGCGAGACAAGCCGCCGCGGCGGCCTCATCCCCGTCGGCGGCCCGGTCTCCCCAATCGGTCGCGACAACGCCCTGCTCATCGGCGACGCCGCCGGTCTCGTCTCGCCCCTCACCGCCGGCGGCATCCACACCGCGCTGCAATCCGGCCGCGCCGCGGGACTGGCGATCAGCGACCACCTCCTCGACGCCGGCCCCGACCCCGCCTTCGCCGTCCGCGATTCCATCCCCTCCTTCACCACCAAAAAACTCCTCCGCCACGCCATCGACCTGCCCATCCCCACCGGCCTCTACGACATGGCCCTGCGCAGCGCCACGCTCCGCAGCGCCGCCCAGACGATTTTCTTCCATCACCGCGGTCTGATGTCGCTGGAAACCTGGCGCGACCTCTGGACGAACGTCGTGATGGGCGTGCACTAAATCCCGCCGCACGAAGCAGCGCCATCAAGAATCCTCAATCAAGCATTCTCACTGCGGCGGAAGCGCGATCGTCGGACCCGGCACCTCGTTGTGTGCCCGGATGCGCTTGACGACCTCGTAATCATTCGGCTTCACCGCGTACGCCTGCCGCAGATAATTCATCGCCGCCTTGTCGTCGTTGATCTCGTCGTAGAAATCCGCCATCGCGATGTACGCCGTCGGATCGCCGCTGCGCGAGAGCTTGATCGCCATGAGATATCCCTCACGCGCCGCGTCGTCATCGCGGATCTTGTGCATGTACTTGCCGAGCCGGATGTAGTCCTCGACGAAGCCGCGGTCCGTCGTCATCTCGCGCAGGAAACCGGCGAGCTGCGCCGGGCTGTCCTGGCGATAGATCGCCTCGGCCAGCGCATCGGCGATCTGCGACTGTGTCGGACGGGGCACCGTCTCCTGCACGCTGTCCGGATCGACCGACAGAATATTATTCGGCCGGCTCTTGCGGATCGTGTAGCTCTGCTCCAGGTGACGGCGGGCGTACGCCGAATCATTCTGCTGCAGCCCCACCAGCCCGACGTAGTAGTGGCTCTTCCAGTCGCCCGGCTCCTTGTCGATCGTGCGCTCAAACGTCGCGCGTGACGACTCGTAATCCCCTGCCCGGTACTGGTCATACGCCTTGACGCGCAGCATGTCCGGCGTGTCGCAGCCGGTCAGCAGCGAAGCGAGCATCACGAGCGCGAAGGCGGTCAGCGTCGAACGGCGAAAAGGCGTGCGGATCATCGGTCTCTTCCTTGAATGGCGGGCGAAAAGACCAAGATACGCTCCACGCGACCCTGCGACAAGGGTGCGCCGCGCACCGCTCGATTCCACCTCTCCCTTCAAGGGAGAGGTCGGCGAGTCCGCGAGCCGGGTGAGGGTGAGACATGGAACACACTGTGCATTTGCCGCGTGCCGGCGCACAAGGAATTCATGCATCCCACCCTCACCCCGGCCCTCTCCCTGGCAGGGAGAGGGAGTAAGACACCGCAGCCGGCCACCCATCGCTCCTCCGCCTCATCCTCAGTGCCGTTTCTGCGTCACGACCTTCGCCGACAGCCCGACTGTGGACGTGACGTCCGTAATCTGCAGCGAGAAATCCTCGCTCGTCGCCCCGGGCGCCAACGGAACGCCGGTCGCCGGGCCGATGGTGAATCCATAGCCGCCGCGGGGCGTGTCCACATTGACGTTGATGTTGAAATTGAGCGTGACCGGCATGTTGTTGATCAGCCGCGCATGGTAAGTGCCCAGCTCGAACACGCCGCCGGTGGTGAAAACCTCCTCGAAGTTCACCAGGGTCGATGCGCTGCTGGCCGAATGGATCAGCAGCCCCGCCGGATCGCTCTGGCTCCGCGAAACGACGTGGCCGCTCGGCGTCGTGACGACCAGTTCCATATCGCCCCCCGACGTCCCCGTCACCGGATCAAACCAAAACGCCAGCGCCTTGAAATTCCCCGTCGCCGTCGTCACCACCGGCGGCTCCACGGGCGGCGGCGTCGGGACACTCACCGGGCTCGATCCGCCGATCGCCGAAATTACCGGCACGGCCACCTGATTATTCTGAATCACCTGCTGCTCGCTGCTCGTCTGCGCGCTGGCCGTCGGATTGAAAACCGTCGACGCAACCGCCACATCCGCCGGGCTCGATGCCGCCGTGTTCGTCGTCGAGTCCTGCCCCTTGCCCGCGAAGTCGTAGCTCTTGCCATCGTGCGTCGTGTAGTGCGCGAGCCCGTCGGCGACACGGGTCTGATCCGGGAACGAAGGCCCGATCGAAGTCACCCACGCCGTCGTCCCACGCACCGCCAGCGTCGAGCCCGGCGTGCAGATCGTCGTCTCATGCTCCGGGCCACCCGCCTCGACATGCACCTGCGAAACACCGTATTTCATGCCCAGATTCGTGCGACTTTTTCCGTCGTGCTTCATCGCCTCAACCACCTTGATCGTCCCCAGCCGATCCAGCGTCACCGTGTTCCCCGGCGGCGTCGTGAACACAACCACGCTCCGCAGCGCCGTGCGAAACTCCGCACCCTGATCGAGCACGAGCCCCACCTTCACCGGCGCCCACGCATCGCCTTCCTTGCCGCGATACTGCACCACGCCCTGCACCGCCGTCACCGTTGCCTTCAGCGTCTCATCACCGGCGGCGACGGCGGCATCGGGGCCGGGACCCGACGCGAAGATGAATTGCCTTTCGCGGGTGCCACTGGTCGGCGGTTCCTCCGCAGACCAGTGGCCTTTGCCCAAGTCGCACTGGTCTGCGAGGACGCCGACCAGTGGCGCCCGAACCCGATCGCGCCGCGCAAGACGAGAATCATCCTGCACGACCATCGCCACGCGCAGCTCATTGAGCCGCGCAATCGCCTCGCGCCGCCGAATCGCCGCCTCGCCGCCCGGCTGCTTGCCGATCGCCACCTTCTCATAATCCTCAAGCTTGCCGATCACGCCGACAAAATCACTGCCCGAAAAAGACTGGTTCTCGCTGCTCTCGGGCAGCAGCTTCAGGTATTGCAACTCACGCAGCGCATAACGCGGCGCACTGCCCGTCACGCGCATCAGCACGCCGCCCTCGATCTTCAAGCCCCGCGCCATCGCCACAGATAACGTCCCGCGGCGCACCGCCGCATCATCCGGATCGGCGAACGAAGCGCCGATCAGCCCGCGCGACTTCATCGCCGCGACACGCCCCGCATAATCCGCCGATGCGTCCTTGCCATCAAAGAAAAGCAGCAGCGCGTGAAACGCCTCATCGTTGCTCGCGATCGGCCGATTCTCCAGCGCATGCCAGAACTCGATCTGCGAAGCCCCGTCATCCCCGCCAGCCTTCTCCGTCACCGGCGTACCCAATCGCGCCGCCTGGCACCCGGTCAGCAATAGTACCAATCCCGCCACCATCCATTTGACGTGCGTCGTAGCCATCGTTGTCACCCCGTTGAATCCGCGTTTTTCAGTGGTCAATAACCATCGGCCCACTTCTGCGCCGGTGTGCAGGAAACCCCCCCGGGTCCGCTAACCACACCGCGTCGCCTCCGCTTTTCAGGACTTATCGCGCACAATACGATTTCCACGAGACCGCCATGCTCGAAATCGCCACCGTCTTACTGCGACACGAAACCCGCCGCGGCGGACACTTCGACTTCATGATCGAAGACCCGGCCTGGCTGCGCATGTACGCCTCAGAAAAAGGGGTCGGGAGTCTTTATCGCGCCACGCCGCTGCTGACTTGGCGCTGCACGCTCGCGCTGGCCGAATGGCCCGCCGCGCAATGCGTCGAACTCGAAGAGCTCCCGCCCCACCGCCGGGAGTACTTGGATTACGAAGGCGAACTGACCGGCGACCGCGGCTCCGTCCGCCGCGTCGACCGCGGCCACGCCATCGTCCACGCTTGGACACAGGACGGCGGAATTATCGAATTGCGCATGAGATCACTCACCGCGACGGTTGCGCTTGAACGCATCACCGCCGGACGGTGGCGTGCGACTATTCAATGAAATGTGGCTTGAAAAACACCTCTCCCTTCAAGGGAGAGGTCGGCGGTCCTCCGCCGGGTGAGGGTGAGACGTTGCGAGTACATCGTGCGCGATTCGCACATTGCGTCTTAAGATTTTGACCCTCACCCCGGCCCTCTCCCTGGGAGGGAGAGGGGGCATTCAAACACATCTGTCACACCCGCGTGCGCGTCAAATCCTTGAACTCAACCCCCGTCGCCGTCGCCTTCGCGTGCAGAAACCGGCTGTTGGCGACGACCGGCGTGCCGCTCTCGAGCAGCAGCTTGAGATTCGGAACGCTCGCCCAGTAATTGGCGCGGAAGAAATCGCCCCACAGGCGGATCACCTTGACGGTCTGCGACGACGTCGTGCATTCAAGCTGCAGACGGGCCTCGAGCTTGCCGCGCACGTCGTCAGCGGCGCGCGTGGCGGAGGCGGTCTGCGGGGCGGCGTCGGCTGTCTTCTTGGTGTCGGTCACTTGGGCTTCCTTGCTGCAGCGGCCTGGCTGCTCTTCCACGCACGCTGCGAGATCGCCCAAAGTTCCGCCCCGCCGGACTGCGGCACGAGCGGCGCCTTGCTGGAAGACTTGGGCTTCGCCTCACCCTCCAATTTCACCGGCTGCTTGTTCTTCATAGGCCAGAGTATACGCGGACCGAACCCCAATACCGAATCGCGACCCGCGGAATTAAGACACGATGCCTCAATTGGGCACAGAACCGGCCGGTATAATTGACGATTGAGGAGCCGAGCCATGGCCATCAAAGACATCGCTCACCAACCCATCGAAGATGTCATTCACGTGCTTTATATCAAGGCAAAATTCGAGCACGGAGAACGAGATATCCGTGAAGGTAGCGGCATTCCGCACGACCAAGCGGTGCTAAGGATTAAGAAGTGGATCAAATAATTTGGCCCGCATCGTCGCTCCATCACTGAGAAACAAAATGACCTCAATGCTTTTGCTTGTATTCGCCATTGTCGCGATGGCCTGTGTGCTTAATGCCCACGCCGCCGATCCGCATGGGGCCCCCGCCGCGGACCGCAAGCCCAATCACCTGATCAATTCGTCCAACCCCTACCTGCTGCAGCACGCGTACAACCCCGTGGACTGGTATCCGTGGGGAGCCGAGGCTTTCGAGAAGGCGAAGAAGGAAAACAAGCCGATCTTCCTCTCCGTCGGCTACTCGACGTGCCACTGGTGCCATGTCATGGCGCACGAATCCTTCGAGGACGAGGGCGTCGCGAAGATCCTCAACGAGCATTACATCTGCATCAAGGTGGACCGCGAGGAGCTGCCGAACGTTGATGAGCAGTACATGCTCGCCACGCAGCTCTCGACCGGCTCCGGGGGCTGGCCCAACAGCCTCTGGCTCATGCCCGACGGCCGGCCCTGGTACGCCGGGACCTACTTCCCCAAAGAAGACCGAGGCGGTCGCCCCGGTTTCAAAACCGTCCTCCTCGAACTCGACAAAGCCTGGCGCGAGCAACCCGCGCAGATCGAGGCCCGCGCAGATCAGTTCACCGAAGCCATCCGCAAATACGGCTCGGGCTCGCATCACAAGCAGGCCGCGGCTCTCTCGCCGGAGATCGTCGATGCGGCGCTCGACCAGATCCGTTCCATGTACGACCGCGTCAACGGCGGCCTCGGCTCCGCGCCCAAGTTTCCGCCCCACGGCTCCCTCGCCCTGCTGCTTCACCACCTGAAAACCGCCGCAAAACAGGCCGATCCCGATGACCGCGTGATTCTCACTCACACGCTCGACGCCATGTCCGCCGGCGGCATCTACGACCACCTCGGCGGAGGTTTCGCGCGCTACTCGACCGATCAGCGCTGGTTCCTCCCCCACTTCGAGAAGATGCTCTACGACAACGCGCAACTCGTCCGCGCGTACACCGACGCCGCGGCGCTGACCGGAAATGAAAGCTACAAACGCATCGTGGCGGAGACGTTCAACTGGCTCAAGCGGGAGATGACCGACCCGGCGGGCGGCTTCTACTCCGCGCTCGACGCCGACTCCGAGGGCGAAGAGGGCAAGTGCTACGTCTGGACATACGACGAATTGCTGACCGTGCTCGGCAAGGAAGACGGCGTGCTCTTCGCCCGGATCTACGGCGCGACGCAGGCGGGCAATTACTTCGAGGAGGCGACGCGCCAGCGCACGGGGGCGAACATCCTCTACCTGACGAAACCGATCGGGGACGTGGCGAAGGAATTGAAACTCGATGAGGCGGAGTTGCGGGCGCGGCTCGACGCGATGCGCGGCAAGCTGCTGGAGGTCCGCCGCAAACGCATCCCGCCGCACCTCGATGACAAGGTGCTCAGCGGATGGAACGGCCTGATGATCGCGGCGCTGGCCCACGCCGGAAAAACACTGGAAAACAAGGCCTACACGGACGCCGCTGCGGCGGCGGCGGATTTCGTGCTCACACAGATGCGTGACAAGGACGGCAGGCTGATGCGCACGTGGCGCAAGGGCAAGACCGCTCCGGTCTCCGCATACCTCGACGACTACGCCTTCGTCATCGACGGCCTTCTCGAACTGCACGCCGCGACGAATGACCCGAAGCGTCTCGCTCAGTCGCAGGAACTTGCCGTCCGCATGATCGCCGACTTCTTCGACCCGCAATTCGGCGGATTCTTCTTCACGTCGTCGCGGCACGATGCGCTGCTGCTCCGCGCCAAGGAACTGGGCGGCGGCGGGAACATCCCGTCGGGCAACGGTGTCGCCGCGGACGTGTTGATCCGGCTCACGCTGCTGCCGAAGCAACCGGTGTTTGCCCCATACGCCGCGAGGACGCTGCGCCACTTCGCCGGCGCGATGAGCTCCAGCCCGCACGGCTCCGAAGCGCTGATCCTCGCGCTGGCCCGTTACTACGACCACAAGGCGGAACTTCCGCCGCTCTTGTCCGCCCGCGGAGGCGGACATGTCGCGGTCGCCGCATCGGTTTCGAGCGACCACGTGAAACCGGGCGAAACGATTCAGGTCACCGTGCACATCGATGTCGCGGACACGTTTCACATCTACGCCTCGGACGTCGATCCCAAGAAATTGACGCCGACGAAGGTCAAGCTGATCGGGGGCCCGTTCGCCGCCGGCGCGATTGCCTGGCCGGAGGCGAAGGTCGTGACCGATCCGGTGCTCAAGGAGAAGGTCGCGATGTACGAAGGGACCGTGACGGTGGTGTTCCCGGTGACCGTCTCGGCGACCGCCGCGGACGGCCCGGCTGAGATCGTGATGGTGATCGAGGCGCAGCCGTGCGATGATCATGCGTGTCTCGCGCCGCAGAAGCGCGCGGTGACGGTCCCGGTGACGATCTCACGCGACCGATGATTTGGGTCGCGGTTGTCTGCGGTGTTGCGTTGGGCGTTCAGAACCCATGAGTTGGGCTGCACGCGAGAATGACGTAAGTGGCCTTGCAAAGGTAGGGGTAAAGGTAGGGTCTAGAGGGGTAGTCGGTGACAGGTTTGTGCGCACGG
>JAYVTU010000216.1:0-8905 GCA_043788485.1 Planctomycetota bacterium | reverse complement strand
TCGCCGAACTATTCGGTGGAGTACAAGGTCGAGGAATGAAATACTCGGCTGAATGAGGCATGGCCGAGTGGCACAGCAGGAGTTGACCATGGCCGGTGCGGATGATGAAGTCGTGTTTGAGGTGGTCGAGGACGACGAGATCGTTCCCTTGGCGCCCGCTCCGCTGCCGCGATCTGTTTACCAGAGCATCGGCGACCAGGGGAAAGGCACGCCGGCCGGGGGCCGCGGCGCGGTGCGTGACAGTTCTCCGTTTCACAAGACATCGGGGCGTGCGGGGCCGACGGTTTCCCATCGGAAATTCACCGCGGGAGTGATGGTGACCGTGACGCTCGTGCTGCTCGCCGCCTGGTCGGCACTGTCCGGATGGATGACCCCGGCGACACACTCCGCCCCACCGACCGTCACCCAGGTACCGGTGAATCCTGAGCCGCCGCATCCGGCTATGCCACGAATTATGCCCAACGAGTCCCACGCCGCGCCGCGCTATCCGGGGGCGTCGCCTCCCGATGATTTTGAATCTATTCGAGAGGCGAATCGGCTCGTGAATGGCAGACCGCCCGCGACCGGCCGGCTGCCCGGCACGCCCGACAATTGGATCCTGTTCGTCAGTCCCGAAAAAGATTTCGGCGTGATGGGCGAGCCGGTCTACATCGCCAATGATTACAACTTCGGCACGCCGACCAATCCCCTCAAGGGTCACGTCTTCCGGCAGGAGAAGCCGGGCAGGATTTCGAAGTTTGCGGTCGGATATACCAATGTCATCATCGCCAACGGCGATTACTCGCCGCTGGCGACCCATATCCCCACGTTCTTCAGCAACGGCGAAGTGCCGGCTCGAAACGAATTCAACCTTTTCACCAGTCCCGGTTCGACCTTCAGCTGGCGCATCATCATGAAGCGCAGCGGTGTCACGATCGAGAGTCGCTGCTTTCTCCGGGGCCAGCGGTTTTATCGTGTGGAATCGCTGACCGAATCCACGCCCGAAGGCGATGCGGTCGCCGACGCATTCCACAGCACTTTCCAATTCATGGCGATGCCGCCGCGCGATCCCGTTGCGTCGGTCCCGCCGATGACTCTTGGCAATCCGAACCAATATCGGAATCTCAATCTCGCGCCGCCCTCGCCTGCCCTGAGCGACCCTTATCCGCCGACGTACACCCGGCCCGCGTTTCCGCCGTCGTCCGCCAGCCGCGTGCCGGTCATTCCAGACCACACGAATGAACCCACCTACACGCCGCCGACGCCCACGCCGCCTCGTTCGAACAATCCGCCGTACCACGGCCCGGGACCGTTGCCCACTCACCAACCCTACGTGCTTCCTCAAACACAGCGGCATCTGTCGGGCGTGCCCGGCTCGCCCGCAGCGTCGCCCAGCGCTGGTCCGTCTCGGCTCCCGGTCACCCGGTCGAGCGCTCTCCATCTTCACCCGCCACAACCCGGCGAGGTCGAAAAGATTCTTCGCGATCTCAAATCGGAAACCAGCCACAAGACGATGAGCCTGTTTCGGCTCTCCACGATGGAGCCCGACTCTCATCGTGAAGAAGTGGTGGCGTTGATCCGGCCCATGATCAAGCCCAACGCGGGACTCGCCAACGGCGGCATCCAGCAGCAGGCCTTGAGAGCGCTGGGCACATGGGGCGATGACAAGGACGTCCCGATGCTCGTCGAACTGGGCAGTGGCAACGATTTCTTCGACAAGATCTATGCGGTCGATGCACTGGTCGCGCTGCGGAGCGCCCCGGCGGCGCGTGGGCTCCTCACCGTCGCCGGAGCTAACGAAGAGCAGAGAAACACGGTCGAGACGAAACTGGCTGACATGGGATCGATTGCAGAGCCCGCCCTGATCGAGGCGCTAAAGAGCCCCAAGTCCCGCATCCGATTGACCGCCTGTGCCGTGCTCCGGAAGGTCGGAACCGCTCAGTGCATCGAGCCGCTCCGGACCGCGGCGAAGGATGCCGACGCGGCTTTCGCCGCGGAAGTTGAGCAGACGATCAGCGCCGTCGAAGCGCGAATCGCGACGCCGTAGGTGCTTTCAGATTGAATCGGACTTCTAGCGTTTCGCGGTCATGATCCGCTCCGCCGGGCTATAATCGTCGCTGCTTTGCAGGGAACGCTTCCGTAAAGGGTGACGATGGACACCGACACCGCAACATTGGACCGCAAGACGCTGCTCGCACTCGTTGAGGCGAGCCAGGCGATTATCACGGAGTTGAATCTCACGGACGTGTTTCAGCGGATCGCGGAGCGTGCCGCGTCCGTGCTTGAGGCCGAGGGTGCGAGCGTGCTTTTGTTCGATGAGAGTCGCAAGAAGCTGGTGTTTCAGGCGGCGACCGGGCCGAATGCCGGCATGCTGCTCGGCGAGCGTTTCGACGCGGAACTGGGCATCGCGGGTCAGGCGGTCAAGGCCGGCCGGGCGATGGTCGTCAACGATGTCAGCCAGAATCGGCACTTCTTCGCGGGGATCGACGCCAAGACGCATGTCCGCACGCGCAGCATCATGGCGGCTCCGCTGACGCATCAGGATCAGGTGCTCGGCGTCGTCGAGGTGCTCAACCCCAAAAATCGCAAGACCTTCAGCAATCGCGACTCGGACCTGCTGCAGCTCTTCGCGAATCTCGCGGCGGCGGCGGCGTCCAATGCGCAGGCGTACGACAAGATCACCCGCGCCGCGCGCGGCCTGCGTGAATCGCTGCCGAGCCGCAAGACCGTCGGCGCTTCCAAAGCCGTGGCCCGTGTGCTGGAGCTCTGCCGCAAGGTCGCGCTCTCGACGGCGACGGTGCTGCTCTATGGCGAGACGGGCACGGGCAAGGAAGTGGCCGCGCGCACGATCCACGATTCCTCGCCGCGCGTGGACAAGCCGCTGATCGCCATCAACTGCGCCGCGTTGCCCGAGTCGCTGCTGGAGAGCGAGTTGTTCGGCCATGAGAAGGGCGCGTTCACCGGAGCCGCGGGCCAGAAGCTCGGTCGTTTCGAACTTGCCGACGGCGGCACGCTCTTCCTCGACGAGATCGGCGAGCTGAGCCCGGCGATCCAGTCGAAGCTTCTGCGCGTGCTGCAGGAACGCGAGTTTGTCCGCGTCGGCGGGACCAAGACGATCACCTGCGATGTGCGCATCATCGCGGCGACGAACCGTGATCTGAAAAAAGAAATGGAAGCGGGGCGGTTCCGCGCAGACCTCTACTACAGGCTCAACGTGTTCCCCATCACGCTCCCGCCGCTGCGCGAGCGGATTGAGGACCTGCCGCTGCTCGTCGAGCATTTCACGCGCGAGGTCGCGCCGAGCCTGAGTGTGGAACTGCCGAAGGTGGACGACGTGGCGCTGACGTGCCTCATGCAATACAACTGGCCGGGCAACATCCGCGAGTTGCGCAACGTGATCGAGCGCGCCACGCTGCTGGCGGGCCCCGGCGGACACATCACACCCGACTGCCTGCCCCCGGAGATCGCCGCGGGCTCGCCGGGCGGCACCGCTGGGTATGACGCCGCGCCCGGTGAAGATGGCAAGCGCTCCAAGCTCGCCGATCACGAGCGTGTGCTGATCGTCAAGGCGCTGGGCGAAGCGAAGTGGAATCAGTCGAAAGCGGCGCGGAGCCTGGGGATCAGCCGCGACCATCTGCGGTATCGCATTAAGAAGTACGGCCTGCACGAACCGGGCTGACGTCTATCGGCGCGGCGTGACGCAAAAATAGGACGAACGCCGCGTCGCCCTTTACCGGGCCCCGACGCAGTGTTCGTCCTCGCGCGTGTTCACCGCACCAACTTCGGGCGAGCAGCGTGTGCACGCGCTCCGGTCGCCTGGAAGCTGACCCACGGTGGCGGCGATTTCCAATCGGCCGCTGATACGGATAGTCAGCGATATAACGGTTGCGGACGCAAAATGAATTTACGATTTTCCGGCCAGATTAGGCTGCGGGGCTGCCTGCTTCGCAAGGCGTTTCCGGACACCGTACACCATGAACGCCGCGATGCCGATCACAGCGACCGCTGCGTATCGCAGCAGATCGGCCTCCGTGACGCCGCTGCCGAGCGTGACGCTGTTGAGCCCGATGCCTTGCAGAAAAACCGCCATATTGAGGCCCGCCAGCAGCAGCGTGATCGCCGAGCCGCCGCCGCGCAGCGGATGCGTGCCTGCGAGCAGGACGATGACCAGTGCGGGGATCTCGGCGCCCGCGAGCATGTCGATTTGGGCTTTGCCGCTCTGTGCCGTAACGAGGATTGCCGCCAGCGCGGCGGTACCGGCGGCAACCGCGTAGAGCAGCGCATTGATGCTGATATTTGATGGCGCCTTCGGCGCGGCCGCGGCGTCAGTCCGTGGGCGGATCAACCACCGGCCGAGGATCGTCAGGACGTGGCACGTCATGACGGTCGTCAGCACGCCGAAGAATCCGCCGAGCCACTCGTAAACGCCGCCGTCGAGGAATCCCGTGGCCGGTGAAACGCCGCTGCCGAATGCGATGCCGCGGTAGAGCGACATGAACGCCAGCGTGATCAGCGGCACGAGCAGGCGGAGACGAGCCGTCACGACGCCGTGAATCCCACCGAGCAGCAGCGCCAAGCTGACCCCAGCGGGCACCGCCGCGGTCCAGAGCAAATCCGCTTTGAATCGGCTCATCACGCACGCAATCAGCGCCGCCATCGCCGCCAGCGAGAAATCGACGCCGCGCCCCTGCGCCGAGATGAAGAACCCCAGCGCGATCATGAGCACCGGCCCGTTGTGGGACAGCGAATCCATGAACCAGTTGCCGAAGTACGACACCGCGCCCCCGCCCTGGCCGAAGCCGCCAGCCCGGGCCTCGTGCCAGCCGAAGGCGATGACCTGGACGAACAGGATGACGAGCCAGAGCAGACGTTTCACGCCGCGACTCCGATTAGGGCCGGAAAGCCGCGATAGCCTATCCCGCTTTGAAAATAGGGCAACTGATTCGCCGGCCCCGCCCGGGTTAAAAATTTGTCATGCTTGAGTTGCGTCACAGTTCAGTTATATATTCCCTTCAGTCAGCCCCCCGATTTCGATTTGGCAAAAGGAACGCCATGCACCTCACCCTTCGTAAACGTCGATCTGCCGCCCGTCGCATTCACCGCTCCGCCGCGCCCCGCGCCGCCGGCCTCGAGTTGCTCGAACCCCGCGTGATGTTCACGACTGTTCCCTACGCCATGCCGCTGTTCGTCTTCCAGACCGCCGCCAACGGCGTCACTCCCGCCATCTCCTCCTCGCCGACCGGAATGTCCCCCTCAAAGCTCCGCCACGCCTACGGCATCGACAACGTCTCCTTCGCCGGAATCACCGGCGACGGCACGGGCCAGACCATCGCCATCGTCGATGCCTACAACGCCCCGACCATCGCCGCCGACCTGCACACCTTCAACACCACCTTCGGCCTGCCCGACACGACGCTCACCATCGTCGGCCAGACTGGCACCTCCGCACTGCCCGGCAACGATCCCTCGGGCCCCGGCAATTCATGGGCCGTCGAGACGTCGCTCGATGTCGAGTGGGCACACGCCGTCGCGCCCAAGGCGACCATCCTGCTCGTCCTCGCCAATTCCAGTTCGTTCTCCGACCTGCTCACCGCGGTGGATACGGCCCGCAATTACGCCGGCGTTTCGACCGTCTCGATGAGCTGGGGCAGCGACGAGTTTTCCGGTGAGACAAACTACGACTTCCACTTCACCACGCCCGCCGGTCACGGCGGCGTCACGTTCCTCGCCGCATCCGGTGACGCGGGAGCCTACAGCTCCGGCACCACCACCAAGATCGCCGGCTTCCCCGCCGCGTCGCGCAATGTCGTCGGCGTCGGCGGCACGCTCCTCTCCACCGATTCCTCTGGCAACTACCTCTCCGAATCCGGCTGGGGCAACGGCACCAGCAGCGGCACGTCCGGCGGCGCGGGCGGCGGCATCAGCAAGTACGTCACGCAGCCCTCCTACCAGACCGGCATCGTCACGCAGACCACCACCTTCCGCGCCATCCCCGACGTCGGCATGGATGCGTCTCCCAGCAGCGGTGTCTCCGTCATCGACAGCTATGACTTCGGCTCCACGCCCTGGCTCACCGTCGGCGGCACCAGCCTCGCCACACCGCTTTGGGCCGGCGTCCTGGCCATCGCCGATCAGGGCCGCGCCCTCAACGGCCTGACCTCCCTCGATGGCTCCACGCAGACGCTCCCCATGCTCTACGCCCTGCCCTCCAGCGACTTCCACGACATCACCACCGGCAACAACGGCTACGCCGCCGGCGCAGGCTACGACCTCGTCACCGGCCGCGGCTCGCCGATCGTCAGTCTCCTCGCCCCCGCGCTCGCCGGCACGCCCGCCTCGCCCGTTCCCGTCATTGGCGCTTTGGGCGTCAACCCGACCTCCATCGTCTCCGGCACCGCCTCCGTCACGCTCACCGCCACCAGCGTCCACGAATCCACGGGTTCCAACACCATCACCAGCGTCTCCTTCTTCCGCGAGTCCAACGGCACCTCCGGCCTGCAAACCGCCAGCGACTTCGCCATCGGCAGCGGCTCCGTGAATGGTACCACGTACACCATCACCACCAATACCGCCGGCCTCGCCGCGGGAAGCTACACCTTCTACGCCGTCGCCACCGACAGCGCGAACGTGACGAGCACCGTCGCCAGCGTCACGCTCACCGTCACCGCGCCGGCTCCCGCCAACGACAATTTCGCCAGCGCCATCTTCCTCACCGGCACCACCGCCACCGCGACCGGCACCAGCATCAATGCCACAAAGCAATCCGGCGAGCCCACCATCGCCGGCAACGCCGGTGGCCACTCCGTCTGGTACGCCTGGACCGCCGCGTCCACCGGCAAGGTGACGCTTACCACCGCCGGCAGCAGCTTCGACACCCTGCTCGGCGTCTACACCGGCACCGCCGTCAATGCGCTGACCGCCATCGCCACCAACGACGACGCCTCCAGCAGTGTCACCACCAGTTCCGTCACCTTCACCCCCGTCGCCGGCAAGACCTACTACCTCGCCGTCGATGGCTACAACGCCGCCAGCGGCACCGTGAAGATCAACCTAAGCCAGGCCGCTCCCGCCGTCGCCCCCGCCAACGACAACTTCGCCAATGCCATCACGCTCACCGGCAGCGCCGCGACCATCACCGGTGCGACCAACGTCAACGCCACCAAGGAATCCGGCGAGCCCAGCCACGCCGGCAACACCGGTGGCCACTCCATCTGGTACAACTGGACCGCGCCGGCCAACGGCACCGTCACCCTCAACACCGCCGGCAGCAGCTTCGACACGCTCCTAGGCGTCTACAAGGGCACCGCCGTCAACGCCCTGACCACCGTCGCCAGCAACGACGACGTCTCCAGCACCAATCGCACCAGCGCCGTCACCTTCACCGCCGTCGCCGGCACGACCTACCGCATCGCCGTCGATGGCTGGGCCGGCGCGACCGGCACGGTGAACCTGAACCTCAGCTTCGTGCAGTCCGCCGTGAAGCAGACCGCCGGCGTCCACGCCGCCGTCGCCACCGCCCCGGCCACCGCCGCCCTCGACCCGAGCGTCTACCCCGATGTCGATCTCATCACCCACCCGCGCCGCCGCCGCTGATCCGCCGATCGATGACCAAATGGCAAATTTCCCCGGCCTCACCCGCGCGCACAAACCTGGTCGTCCGGACATTTCCACCCCCTCCCCCGTCCCCTATATTTCACACCGCTCCCGCCGAAACTCCCGTCTTAACTCCCGCCCGATTCCACACCTTAAAGCTGTGAATCCCACTCAAGCCATCCGCCCCTCCGGGAAACCCCCCGGACGTCCGCTTCGCCACATCCGTGCGCGCGGCGTCCCATCGCGCGACGAGCTCGGCGAGGCGCTCTTCGTAGCCGCGGGCCAACGGACCGCGTCGCCGTCCGTTGGCCGGCGGCTACGAAGACAAAATCATGCCGAGCCCTCGGGGCATCATGTTAGACATGACAAAGCGTCGTCGGAAGCTTCGGGTCGGCGGGACGACGGCTGAGTTTGTGCGTGAACAAGATGTGCTCGACGACGTTGATAGCGTGTGCAGTCGGAGGTTGCTCGGGATAACCACGGAGCCACTGTTCGGCGGCGGCGGCAAGCTCGCCGCGAAGGAGATCCAATACCTGGCAAATGGTTTGCGCATCGGCTGCGGGTTTGGCGGGTGGATTCTGAAGGTACGATTTGTTGACGACCGTAAAGATCAACGAGTTCGCTTCTTGTTCAGGCGAGCCGACAAGAGGCAGCCATGTTTCCAACGAGTGGGATTTTTCATGCAGGTTCCCGTGCTGATGCCAGAGCGATAAATAAATACGGAGCATGACGGCGACAACGGAGTCGACGCTCAGAGAGTCGCGACCGTGTCCGGCCCAAAGGTCGGCGGCACGTGCGAGAACTCGCTGGGCCGATTCACGCTTGTGACGCGCCACGACGTCGAAGGTTGATGTGCCGGTGACTTGGGCCATGAATTTCAGTATATCGCCTTGATTTAGGTGACGACGGAGCGCTAAGCCGCAAGCGGCGGGAGGGTGCGCAAAGAAAAACGCCGGCGCGGGGCGCCGGCGTTTTTGGGGGTTGTGCGAAACGCGGGTCGAATTAGAGCTTCGACTTGCGGAACTTCTCGGCCTTTTCGGCCTTCTCGGCTTTCTTGTCGGCGGCGGTCTTCTCGGCGGGCTCGGCCTTTTCGGTGGGCTCGGCGGACGCCTCTTCGGCGGCGGCCTTCTTGCCCTTCTTCTTGGGCTTGGTTTCGGTTTCCTCGGCGGAGGCTTCGGTCGTCGCCCCCTCGGTTGCCTCGGCGCCCTCTTCGGTCGCTTCGGTCTTGAGCTGATCGCTGGGCTTGTCGGAGACGACCCAGACCTTGATTTCGGTCTTGAGGTCCTTCTCGAGCTGGATCGGGATCTTGTAGCTGTCGAGGTGCTTGATGGGC
>JAYVTU010000215.1:0-11073 GCA_043788485.1 Planctomycetota bacterium | reverse complement strand
GATGAACCGCTGGACCTGCTCGAAGCTCATCATGTCGTGTAGCGCATCGAGCAGCGGACGCAGGTAGGGGTTCACCTTGTCCTGCAGATCACCGGGCAGGAAGCCCAGCCGCTCCCCCGCTTCGACCGCGGGCCTGGCCAGCACGAGTTTGCGCACGCGGCCACGCTTGAGCATCGTCACCGCCGCGGCGACGGCGAGGTACGTCTTGCCCGTCCCCGCGGGGCCCGAGCAGAACACCAGATCATGGTTGTGAATCGCCTGAACGTAGAGCCCCTGCCCCTCGGTCACCGGCACCACACGCCGGCCACGCACATAAACCTCAAGCCCCATCGCATCGCTGCCCTCAGCCCCGCGCCGGCTGTTCCCATTCCCAGGCTCCAGCGAAGCATCATGCAGCGTCTGCTCACGCTCCGACATATTCTGAATCCGGTCAATGAGATTCCCGCGCGTCATCGGCCGGCCCTGCCGAGCCGCATCGGCCAATTCCGCCAGCACCGCCGCAGCACGGTTCACCGACCCGCTCTCGCCGCGCAGGCGCACCGCACCGTCCCGGGCGCTGATCGAAACGCCCAGCACCTCGCGGATGATCTTCAGATTCCGCTCCGATGCCCCCAAGAGATCGACGGGATCGGTGTCCTCCGGCAGCGTGATCGTCAATTCCAAAGCGTTCCTCATTTCCATTCCGGCATCGCGAGGCATGGGCACTTTGGTGCCTATGAATAATCCCCGCCCGTCAACTCGGATATTATACCCACCATGCCCCGCACAACTCTCCAACTCTCTGCCTTCCTCCTATTCCTTACGCTCATACTTCCCGCCTGCCAATCTGCTCCCTCCACTTCCTCCCTAACCCCTAACCCCCAACCCCTACCCCCTCTCGTCACCCTCGACGCCGACATCGACACACTCGCCGCCGCACTCCCCGATGCCCTCGCACAAATCCACTGGAGCCCGCTCAACCTCGTCAACGACGTCGCCGACCTCTCCCTCATCGCCCTCACCGAAGACGACCGCACCGTCGAACTCCACGCCCAACTCAACCCCGACCGCCAATCCTCCCTCCAACTCCGCGTCGGCGTCACAGGCGACCCCGAACTCGAAAAACAATTCCTTGTCGCCCTCGATCAATCCATCAAAAACTGGCGCAGGCTTCACCCGCCTTCCCCAACCCCTAACCTCTAAACCCCCACACCCTCCCCTCCATGCATGCCGTCCTCCTCTCCATCGGCGACGAACTGACACTCGGCCAGACCGTCGACACCAACTCCGCATTCCTCGCCGCCAAACTCGTCGAGCACGGCATCGCGCCGCTCTACCACCTCACCGTCCCCGATGACACCGCCGCCATCACGCGCGCCTTCCGCGACGCCGCCGCACAGGCCGACCTCGTCATCGCCACCGGCGGCCTCGGCCCGACCGACGATGATCTCACCCGCCAAGCCCTCGCCGATGCGCTCGGCGTCCCGCTCCTCGAAGACCCCACCGCACTCGAAAACGTCCATGAATTCTTCCGCCGCCTCAATCGCCCCATGGCCGCCAAGAATCTCGTGCAAGCCCTCATCCCTCGCGGAGCCGCCCCGCTGCACAATCCCACTGGCACCGCCCCCGGCATCCGCGCCACGCTCGGCACAACCAACATCCTCTGCTTCCCCGGCGTCCCCAGCGAACTCTTCCGCATGTTCGATCTGCACATCCTCCCCCTCCTCGAAAAATCCTCCGCCGCCGGCACCGATCGCGTCATCCTCACCGAGAAAATCAACACCTACGGCGAAGGCGAATCCAACATCGCCGTCAAACTCGGCGACCTCATGAACCGCCGCCGCAATCCCGTCGTCGGAACCACCGTCGCCCGCGGCATTGTCTCCATCCGCATCCGCAGCGAATTCCCCACACGCGCCGAAGCCCAGCGCGAACTCGACGCCACGATCCAACTCGTGAAAGACGCGCTCGGCAACCTCGTCTTCAGCACCGGCGACAGCTCGCTCGCCGAGGTCGTCAACGACCTGCTGCTGAAATCGAAACAGACCCTCGCCGTCGCCGAAAGCTGCACCGGCGGCCTGCTCGGAAAACTCATCACCGATGTCCCCGGCTCCAGCGCCATCTTCCTCGGCGGCTGGCTCGTCTATTCCAACAACTTCAAAAACACCGAACTCAACGTCCCGCAGGAAATGCTCGCCCAGCACGGTGCCGTGAGCGAACCCGTCGCCCTCGCGCTCGCCGACGCTGCCCGCGCCAAATCCGGCGCCGACTTCGCCCTCGCCATCACCGGCATCGCCGGCCCCACCGGCGGCTCCCCCGAAAAACCCGTCGGCACCGTCTGGATCGCCCTCGCCCAAAGCCCCTCCGCCAACCACCGCACCCTCGCCCTCCGCTTCACCTTCCCCGGCGACCGCCAAAACATCCGCGACCGAGCCGCCAAAACCGCACTCAACATGCTCCGTCTCCAACTAATCGGTTTGCCGTAATCGCTCGCGGCTTCGCGATCCTCGTTTGCTACGATGCTTTTAAAATGCTCACAAACACCCACCACCAAGTCGCGATCATCGGCGCCGGCCCGATCGGCCTCGAAGTCGCCTGGGCCCTGAAAAACGCCGGCGTCGATTACATCCACTTCGACAAGAATCAGATCGCATCGACTATCGACTGGTTCCCCAGCGGCGCCCACTTCTTCTCCTCCACCGACCGCATCGCCATCTGCGGCGTCCCGGTCCAGACCGTCAACCAAGCCAAGGCGACACGCGAGGAATATCTCGCCTACCTGCGCACCGTTGCGCTGACCTTCGACCTCCGCGTCCGCACCTACGAGGAAGTGACCGGCATCACGCGGCGTGACGGCAAGTTCCTTTTGCAAACGCGGCGCTCCAATGCCTTGGGTGCCACGGCCAGCGCAGGCTCTGCGGAGTCGGCCGTGTCCCCAGCCCAAGACACGGCCGACTCCGAAGACTCCGCTGGCCGTGCCACCCAAACATGGACCGCCGATCGGATCGTCATCGCCACCGGCGACATGGCCTCGCCGCGCCGTCTCAACATCCCCGGCGAGGACCTGCCGCACGTCAGCCACTACTTCCGCGACCCGCACCCCTACTTCCGCAAAAAGCTCCTCATCGTCGGCGGCAAGAACTCCGCCGTCGAAGCCGCGCTCCGCTGCTACCACATGGGAGCCGACGTCACGCTCAGCTACCGCGGCGACAAGTTCAGCGAACGCTCCGTCAAGTACTGGCTCCTCCCCGAACTCATGGGACGCATCAAACGCGGCGAAATCCGCTGTCATTACAACACCGCGCCCGCCGAGATCACACCGACGCACGTCCTGCTCCGCCCCCTCTCCCCCGGGGAGAGGGCCGGGGTGAGGGCCTCCGGGGACGAGCGCGACGCAGCAAGCCCCATTACTGTCGGCGCCGATTTTGTCCTGCTTCTGACCGGCTACATTGCCGACCAGCGTCTGCTGACCATGGCCGGCGTCGAACTCCGCGGAGAATCGCAGACCCCCGTCGTCAACGAATCCACCATGGAAACCAACATTCCCGGCGTTTACGTCGCCGGCACCGCCGTCGCGGGCACGCAGCAGTCCTACCGGCTCTTCATCGAAAACTGCCACATCCACGCCACCCGCATCGCCGCCGCACTCACCGGGCACGCCGCCCCGCCGCCGCCCACGCCGATCGCTCTGCCTGAGAGTTAAACATGGACCCCAAACTTCGCATTGTGACGTCGCTGCCGTTGAGCGAACTTTGGGACGTCACAAATGGCGTTTACAAAAAGCACCGCGAGATCGGCACCCACGAGTTGCGCGAACTTCTCAAAATTGAATCCGTTCAATTCGTCATTGCCGACAGCGGCCACAAGCTCGAATGGATCGACACGTCTAACTGTTTCATTTTCTGGAAGGACGCTGTGCAAAGGCACCTGGCGCAACCTGATCAGCATTGCACCTTGGAAGACTTTCCCGACAACTTCTTTTATTTCGCGTCGGAGTGGCGTCACGTGCCGTCAAACACATGCGTCGTATTGCTTGAAAAATATCATTAATCAATTATTGAACGCCAACTCCGAGGGGAGGGGTGCCGGATTCACTTCCCAGTCGCGCCCGCACTCGGCTTGAAATGCTCCGCGTGAAACACCCAGCCCTCCACGCCGACGTCGTTGTAGACGCGCTTCGTGTCGTGGCCGACGCCCGGCAGTTCGCGGTAGCCGTGCGGGATTTTCAGCTCGTCGAGCACGGCGTGCATATGCCGGTTGCGCGAGAGGTGCTGATCCTTGTCGCCGAGGATCAGCTCAATCGCGACATGGCCGCGGATCTTGTCGGCGTTGCTGCGCACGATTGCCCACGCCGAGGTTGAGTCGAACTGGGCGATGTCATCGTTGTGCATCTTCTTGAACACCGCTGGCAGTTCCTTCTGCAACTCCGCCCCGCTGGCCAGACCGGCGCCGTAGCCGATCACGCTGGTAAACAGCTCGGAATATTTGAACGCGAAGAGCACCGCGCCCTGCCCGCCCATCGAGAAGCCCTCGATCGCGCGCCCCTCCTTCACCGCCACCGTGCGGTACGTCGCGTCGATGTGCGGAATGAGTTCCTTGATGATCGCGGTGTCCGAGCGGATCGTGCCATCGGGCGAATCGACGTAGCCGCTGTTCGCTTCACCGCAGGCGTGGATGTAGATCATCGGCGGGATCTTCTTAGCCTTGACAGCCTTGTCGAAAAGCTCGAAGAGATACAGCGATGAACTCTCGCTGCCGCCCCTGCCGTGCAGGAAGTAGACCACCGGGAAACGTTTATCCGCCGCGGTGGCGTATTCGGGCGGCAGATAGATGTTGTAGCCGACGTCCACGTTCATCGACGCGCTGTGGAACGTGTGGTGCTCGACACCGCTCGGCAGGGATTTCGGCGGGTGATTCCAGCCGGCGTCCGCTGCGAAAGTGCCGCATGCAAAGGCGCAGACCACAACAATTGCGACGAGGATTTTCATGTCGATCTCCGTGGTCGAAGCCGCGGCGAATCACTTCAGGGCGCGTTCGACGGATTCGAGGATGAGGTGCAGGATCAGCGTGTGGGCTTCCTGGATGCGTGCGGTCGTGTTGCTGGCGACGACGAGCTTGTAATCGACTAGCGACGCGAGCGGGCCGCCGCCTTTGCCGAGCAGGCCGATGGTCGTGACACCCTTGGCCTTGGCCGTCTCGACCGCGAGACGGAGTCCATCGCCGTTGCCGCTGGTTGAGAAGATGACCAGCACGTCGCCGGCCTGGCCCAGCGCCTCAACCTGCCGCGGGAAGAGCTGGGCGAAACCGTAGTCGTTGACGATGCAGGTCATCAGCGTGGGGTCGGCGACCAGCGCGATGGCCGGCAGCGGGCGGCGGTCGCCGTCGAAGCGACCGACGAGTTCCTCGGCCAGGTGCAGCGCATCGGCGGCGCTCCCGCCGTGGCCCGCGGTCAGCAACTTGTTGCCACGCAGCAGCGCAGCCGAGACGGCGTCGCAGACACCGGCGATGTCAACCATCTGATCGCCGAGCGTCAGAAGGGTCTGCGCGCTGATATCGATGGATTGCCTGAGGAGCGCGGCTTGATCGTCGGAATTGCTCATGGGCTGCCGAATGTATCGGGGAAAGGCGGAATGCTCAATGACCAATGCTCAGGCAATGATCAGGATGTCGCTCACCGTCGAGACGTAAAGGTTGTTGTCCTCGTTGATCTCGGCGACAGAGTTGCCGGAATCGACGACCAGCAGCAGGTAATACTGGCCGATGTCCGCCCCGGCGATGCTCAGCGTCGCGGGGTCAACGGTCATGCTCAGCTTCGCGGTCTTGCCGGCGGCGATCGCGAGGATGTCCTTCGTGCCCAACAGGATGTCGTCGCCGCTGAAACTGCCGTCCTTGGAGAGCACGGCCTTGACGGTGAATCCGCTCGTCGCGTCGTTGGTGCCCTGATTCTTGATGACACCCGAGACGGTGAGCTTGGGCAGCGCGGCGCTGAGCTTGTAGGTCGTCGCCTTGTGCGTCTGACTGAGCGCGATTAGATCGACGCCGCCGGGGTTCACCGCGTCCTGCAGATTCACGGTCGCCGCGGCCGACGTGCCGTCGATGTTGTACTGCACCAACTTGGCGGGGAGGAGCGTGACGTTGATCGTCTCGTTCGGTTCGACAATCGCGTCGGTCAGCGGATTGATCACGACATCGACAAACGATTGCCCCGCCGCAATCGTGACCGCCTTGCCGATCGACACATAATCGCTGCCCGCCTTCGCGGTGCCCGTGACCTTGTAGAACACGGTCAGCGACGACGCCGTCGATCCCGTGCGGCTGACACGGAACGTCGCCGTCTGCCCGGATTCGATCGCCGTCTCCTGCCCGGTGACGGCGGCGATGGCGACGGTGTTCTCGTTGTCGTGGATCACGCCGCTGACGCTCGCCGCGACGCCGGGGTTGTACCCCACGCCGGCGACGATGCCGAATGTCATCCCCTCATCACCCTCGACGAGCGTGTCGTCCACAGCGTGGACGACGATGTCCACGTGATCCTGATTGGCGGGAATGACCACGGTCAGATTCTCCACCACCGCGCCCAGCAAATTGGTCAGCACGTAATCCACGCCGAGTTTCGCCAGGCCCGTCGCCGAGAGCGTGACGCTAAGCGGCGCGTTGGTCACGTCCGCGCGCGTGATGCGGAAGCTGGCAAGGTCTTCAAGTTCGTCGGCGGCATTCTCGCTGGCGTCGTTGTTGCCGATGCCGGCAATCGTGACGGTCGTCTTCTCATCGTCGAGCACGGTCGCGTGCACGGTCCCATCGTTGTACACGGCCAGCGGATCGCTCGCGGTGATGACCACATCCTGCGGCCCATCGACGGTGGCATTATCAACCGCTGAAATAATGAACGTCGCGGTCCGCTTGCCGGGGAGGAACGTGACGGTCGCGGGGACAGTCGCCTTGCCCGTGTTGCTGCTGGCGAGATTGACCGTCAGCGCATCGGTGATAAGCCCGGTGCGCGTGATGGTGCAGAGCGTGCCATTGGCGCCCGCCGTCTCGAGGAACGCGGGCTTGGCGAGCACCATCAACAGGTCGGGATTGCCGTCGGCGATGGTGATGGTCGCGGCGGTGGCCCCCGCATCGCCGCTGAGACGAACCTGCGTGTTGGCGACGAGCGTCAGGATGACCGTTTCATCGCCCTCGAAGAGCGTGTCGGCCAGCGGCGTGACGGTGATGACGCCGGAGGATGTGGCGGCGTTGAACGTGAAGGTGCCCGAGCGCGTCTTGGGATCGATGGCCGAGAGCGTTCCGCCGACGGCGCTGAGCGAATAGTCGCTGAGGCTCGCGGTGCCAGAGAGCACGAAATTGAGGACGCGGGCGACGCTGGTGTCGCCGGTGAGAGTGAGGGTGAACTGGCCGGTGGCCTGGCCGATCTCCGCGGCGGCGGCGTCATTGGCAACGACCGTCGCGGTCGGCGAATCGTCGGCGATGTTAACGGTCGCCGAAGCATTGGCAGCGGTCGAGGTGACCGCGTAGGAGTCGCCGGCCACGAGCGTGAGGATCACCGGCTCGAGCGGCTCGACGATCGTGTCGTTGATCGGCGTGACCTTGATCGTGGCCGAGGCGACGCCGGCGTTGAGCGTGAGGGTCCCGGTCTTGTGAACAGTGTCGAGCGCGGTGATGACGCCGCCGGTCGCGGTCAGCGAATAATCGATGCCCGGCAGCGCGAGGCCGCTGAGCTTGAAGTTGACGGCTCGCGACGTGTTCAGCGTGGTGTTGCTGGTGATGGTGAAGGTGCCGGTGTCGCCAGCGCCGCCGGGCTCGGTGGCATCGGCATCGGTCGCGGCAACGCTCATCGTCGGGCCGTTGCCCTGGACGGTGAAGCTGTAGTGGCGGTGGCGAGGATCGTTCGTGTCGAAGGTGACGACGGCTTTGCGGAGACCGCCGGCGGTGGGCTTGAACTTGATGGTGAACGCGGTCGAACTGCCGGTGGGCCGGGTCAGCGTGAAGTCGGCGGGGTTGTCGCCTGCGACAACGAAATTCGCGAAGCCGAGTTGCGTGCCGGATTTCGCGTTGGCGATGGTGAAGCTGTTGGTGTTTCCGTACTGGACATCAATCTTGAGCGCGGCCGTGGTGGTGTTGGCGGGGATGGTCAGCGTGCCCAAGCCGGTGGCGGCATTGAAGGTGATGGTCGCGCCGGTGGTCGAGGTCGTCGGGGTTGCCGCGAAGTTCGCATCGGGAGCGAGGGTGAAGGGGAGGTTCACGGCTGACGCCGAAGTGGCGATGGTGACTGTCAGGGTCGTGGTGGTCGTGCCCGCGCCCAGCGCGAGCGTGCCGACGCCGGTGCCCACGGTGTAGTTGAGCACATTGCCGGGCGCGGTGACATTCGTCGGCTTGGTGGCGCCGGTGAAACTGATCGAGCTGCTGTACGCCGACGCGGAGATGTCGATGCTGCCGAAGTCGGTGCCATCGGCGAGGATCGGCGTAGTATCGCCGGAGGGGATGCTGGTGCCGTTGCCCTTGAGGTCCGCGGCGGGCGGATCGAAGGAGACCAGCGTCACTTCAAAGATGAGCGGCGCGTTGGCGGGGATGCCGCTGCCCGACGGCGGACTCGCGCCGTATGCGATCGCGGCGGGGATGACGAGGATGCGCGTCTCGCCGACCTTCATGCCGACCAGGCCCTCGTCCCAGCCGTGGATCACGCTGCCGGTGCCGAGCACGAAGCTGAAAGGCGTGTGCCCCGCGCGGTAGGAGCTGTCGAACGTCGCGCCGGTGCTCAGATACCCGGTGTAATTGACCTTCAGGCTGTAGCCCGGCACGACGCCCGGATCGACCGCACTCGCCGAGACGCTGCTGCGGTAGTGGCTGGCGTTCGCCAGGCTGTCGGTCGCCTGCGCGAGGAACTGGCCGGCGGAGGTGAACTCGGCCGGTGCGTTGACGTTGAGCACAAAGTTGCCGTTGGTCAGCGTCGCCGCGCCCAGGTCCTTGTCGGGGATCCCGTCGCGGTCGCCGTCATAGAAGATATGAACGCCGGTGATCGTGCCGGCGGTCGTCGCGACGCCGGTGACCGTGCACACGATCGGGCTGCCGGGTGTGATCGCCGTCAGTGCGGGCGTGACGGTCAGCTTGGCGACCGTGACCTCGGTCGTGCTGATCGCGGCCTGAAGGTTATCGTTGGTCGTCGAGGTGACGATGCCGTGGCCCTGGATCTTGAACGTGAAGCTGGGCTTGAGCGGATCGTCGGAGAGGATTGTCACGGTCGCGGTGCGGAGGCCGGCGCCGGTGGGATTGAATGTGATGACAAAGTTCGTTGTGCCGTTGACCGACGTCGCGAGAGCGGGATCGGTGGTCACTTTGAAATCGGCGGCGTTGGAGCCGCTGATTTTGACGCGCGTCGCGCTGGTCAGCGTCAGCAGCGAGGTGCCGGTGTTGCGAATGGTGTAGCTGCGCGTCGACGACGTGATGCCAGTGCCGGTGGTGCTGACGCCCAGAAATCCGAAGTCGGTCCGGTCGTTCATGCTCGGCGTGGTGTCGCCGTTGGTGAAGATGAAGGTCTGCGCGGCGCCGGCGGCATCCTGGCCGGCGGCTTCGACCTGGATGGTCGGCGCGATGCCGACGCCGTCGATCTTGAATTGGTAGGTGCCGTTGGTCCCGTCGTCGTTGGTGATGGTGACGACGGCGTTGCGGACACCGACCGCGCTGGGCCTGAAGGTGATGACGAATTGCGTGCTGGCGCCGACGGCGACCTGCGCCGCGGGCTGCGTCGTGACGGTGAAATCGGAAGCGTTGGCGCCGCTGATGGCGACGCGCGGCGTGCCGGTGAGGTTCAGACGGCCGGTGCCGGCGTTGATGATCGTGAACGTGTGCGGGTGGCCGACGCCGTTGACGATCGGTGTTTCGAAGTCGGTGTCGTTGACCAGCGTCGGGACGGCGTTGACGTCATTTGCGACAAGGTGATTGGCACCGGAGATCTCAATGACCGGCACGGGGATGAGCACTTCGTCAACCTTCACATTGTCCGTGCCGATCACGACGTTGTGCACGACAACGGGCGAGGTGAGTGTCGAACCGCTAAAGGTCACGTCATATGTGCCGGCCGCGAGCGCTTTCTGATAGCCGCCGGCGGTCATGCTGGTGACGTTGAAATCACCGGTCGTGCCGCCGACGCCCTTGATCTCGACATTCATGCCCGCGACGCCTTCGCCGGCGTCGTAGAAGCCGTTGTTGTTGGCGTCGGCGTAGGCGACGCCCAGCAGCGTCGGCCCCGCCGCGCTGCCGAAGTCCTCGGTCATCGCCAGCGGGCCGACATGGGACTGGACAGGCGTGCTGACGATTGAGCCGCCGAATTCGGTGAAGTTCGCGCTCAGCAGATTGTCGCGGTGACCTGCGGGGTCCTGGACGCCGTTGGGGCCGCTGCCCCAGTCGATGACCCAGCCCGCGTGGCCCATAATGACGCTGCGCGACGCGGAGAAGATGTTTTCGCCGATGAATGTGTTTGAGTCATAGCCGCCGTTGTTGAAGCGCGTGCGGAAGTCGGGCTCGTCGACGGTTTGATGCGACTGGATGTTGTTGGTGATCATCGACTGGTTGTGGGCCAGTGAGATTCCGCTGAGCGTCTCGCTCCAGGCCAGCGGCGGCGCCGCGACGAGCGTGCTGAAAGCCGTCTGCAGCGCCGGGCCGTTGACGTTGAACCCGACGAGGTTGTTGTTAATGTCGGTGTCGCTGGAGTGCGCGGGAGTGCCCAGCGAGCTGGTGAGCAGGCCGAGCTCAGCGGTCGGCGCGGCGCGGAAACGGTTGACCAGTTCCAGGAGCTGCTGCTCGGCGGGGCTGGGGTCAAACGTGAAGAGGATGCGGTTTTCGAGCGTCTCAACGCCGAGGGCACGGTGCGGCGTGGTACGCAACTCCGCGGCGCGATTCCGCGCGGCGTGTTGCATGCGGATCAACCGCAACGCGCGGCGCAAGCCCAGTCCAGTCACCTGTCGCCTCAAGCTCATCGCGGTGGCCCCTCAATGCGGATCGGTCGTAGCAGGCGGTTCGTAGCGGATCGGCATTGTCGCCCAACGGGGGCCGAATGCCAAGAAGAAAGTTGAATGACGAATGACGAAATTCGAATGA
>JAYVTU010000214.1:0-5285 GCA_043788485.1 Planctomycetota bacterium | reverse complement strand
CATGAGGTGCTCCCCAAAAACTGGGCGCTGGGCTAAGGTGGATTCGTCGCCCGACAGGAGACGAATCGATGTCCCAGCGAAGAAGGCGTTTCAGTGCGGCTTTGAAGGCGAAGGTGGCGTTGGAGGCGATCCGCGGGCAGCGGACGGTGGCGGAGCTGGCCGGTGAGCATCAGGTGCATCCGAACCAGATCAGCCAGTGGAAGAAGCAGTTGCTGGACGCGGCCGAGGCGTTGTTTGCGGATCGGCGTGTCAGGCAGGAGCAGCGGCAGGAGGAACTCGTTGCGGAGCTGTACCAGCAGATCGGCCGGCTGAAGGTGGAGGTGGACTTCCTCCAAAAAAAGCGTTGGACGAATTGACGCTGGAGCAGAAGCGGATGCGGATCGAGACGGATCATCCCGAGTTGTCGGTCGCGCGGCAGTGCGCGTTGCTGGGCCTGGGGCGCAGCAGCCTGTACTACGCGCCGGTGCCGATGGACGAGTCGGAGGCTGACGACCTGCGGCTGATGAAGCTGCTGGACCGGCAGTACACCGCCACGCCGTTCTACGGGGTGCGGAAGATGACCGAGTGGCTGGCGACGCAGAATGAGTGGGTCAACGTCAAGCGTGTGCGTCGATTGATGCGGCTGATGGGGCTGGAGGCGATCTACGCCAAGCCTCGGACGAGCGTGAAAAGCCCGCAAAACAAGGTCTATCCGTACCTGCTGCGGGGCGTGAGGATTGATCGGCCGGATCAGGTGTGGTGCGCCGACATCACGTACATCCCGATGCGTGTGGGCTGGGCGTATCTGGTGGCGGTGATGGACTGGTTCAGCCGGTGCGTGCTGGCGTGGGAGCTGAGCGTGACGATGGACTCGACGTTCTGTGTCGAGGCGTTGCGGCGAGCGATGGGCACGGGGCGTGCGCCAGGGATCTTCAACAACGACCAGGGCAGCCAGTTCACATCCGCGGCGTTCACCGGTGTGCTGACGGATGCGGGCGTGGCGATCAGCATGGACGGTCGCGGCCGGGCGTTCGACAACATCTTCATTGAGCGGCTGTGGCGCAGCGTCAAATACGAGGACGTGTACCTCCGCGACTACCAGACCCCAGCCGAAGCGCGGCTGGGCCTGGGCAACTACTTCGAGTTCTACGATCACCAGCGGCTGCATCAGGCGCTGGACTACCGCACGCCGGCGTCGGTGTACGGCCTGCCCATCACGTCACCGGGGATGTTCCCCGGCGCGGCGTGGGGCGGTATCCTTCACCCGCTGGCTGTCGCTCCGGTCGCCCTTCGGGCTCCCTCCGCGACAGCCAGCCCAACCCGCGACGTCCACCTTATCTCCCCCTGATTCGCGCCCAGCGCATGGGGAGCACCTCAGCGTGGAGATTTTTTTGAACGATGATTTGGTCCTACGATCTGCGGATTGGCGGCATCGGCGGTGGCACGGAGCGGCGTGTCGGGGTTAAAGGGGTCGTGGCAACCGGGTTACGCGGGTTGAGGCGGCGAAACGACGGGATTGCTCAATCGTGAGGCAGTTGCCGGAAGTCATTTAACTGGCGTGGTTTGCTGCTTTGTGTTTGACATTAAATAGGGTTTCGTTAGAATAGCTGGACTATGAAAAGCAGGCCGTCTTCTCATCGTAAGGCACGCGTCAAATCCACCCAACGCTCGGAACGCAAGCGGACGCCCGCTTCGGTGAAGTCTGCGCCGGCCAAGGCGGACCGCGCGGCTCCGGCGGGGGCGATTACGACGTATACCTCTGCTCTCCGCTGGCTTTATGAGCACACCGATCACGAGAAGATGCGGCTGATCCGTTACAACACATCGACATTCAATCTCGATCGTATGCGCTTGCTGCTCAAGGCTTTGGGTAATCCGCAGAAGGACCTGCGGTTCGTTCACATCGCCGGGACCAAGGGCAAGGGCTCGACCTGTGCCATGCTTTCGAGCATGCTGCAGGCATGCGGGTACACGATCGGTTCGTACACGTCGCCCCACCTGATCGACATCCGCGAACGCGTTGCGATCAATGGACATATGATCAGTCAGAACGATCTGACCGATCTGCTCAAGAGCGTCAAGAGCAAGATGGGGCAGTTCGGCGAGGACAAGCCGACCTTCTTCGAAATCATGACGGCTGTGGCGATTAAGTACTTCTCCGAGCAGGCGGTGGACCTGGTGATCCTGGAGACGGGGCTCGGCGGGCGGTTGGATTCGACGAACGTGATCAAGCCGGAGGTCTGCGGGATCACGCAGATCAGCCTCGATCATATGAATGTTCTGGGCAAGACTTTACCCGAGATCGCCGCCGAAAAGGCGGGGATTATGAAGAAGGGCGTGCCCTGCGTGACAGTCGAGCAGGATGCGGCGGTGATGAAGGTGTTCAAGGACACCGCGGAGGCCGTCGGGACGACACTGCAGGTGACGGGGCGGGATATCGAATTCAGCTACCGGTTCGAAGCGAACCGGGAGCTTGGGCCGCATACGCGAGTTTGCCTGACGACGCCGCGCGCGACTTATGAGCATCTGCCGGTGCCGCTGAAGGGTGAGCATCAGGCGCTTAACTGCGGTCTGGCACTGGCGATACTCGACAAGCTGACCGAGCTCGGCTTCAAGGCTCCCGAGGAGAAGCTCATCGAGGGGCTCTCGACGACGACCTTGGCGGGGCGGATGGAGATGGTTTGGACCGAGCCACGGATCCTGCTCGATGGGGCGCACAACGCGGCGAGCGTCCAGGCGCTGATCCGATCCATTGGCGCCCACGTGCCTTATGACTCGCTGGTGCTGATCTTCGGGTGCGCGGACGACAAGGACATCGTCGGCATGCTGCAGCAGATCAACCTCGGGGCGGACAAGGTGATCTTCACCCGGGCCAAGAACAATCCGCGGTCGAGCGATCCGCATGAGCTGATCCACAAGTTCAACGAGCTGTCGGGCAAGATGGCGCAAGTGACTGATACGCTTGAGGAAGCGCTGAATCTGGCGGCGCGGGCGGTTGGCCGCGAGGACCTGATCTGCGTCAGCGGCAGCTTTTACCTGGTCGGCGAGGCCAA
The DNA here is from genome assembly GCA_043788485.1 of Planctomycetota bacterium. Classification (GTDB taxonomy): domain Bacteria; phylum Planctomycetota; class Phycisphaerae; order Phycisphaerales; family Zrk34; genus JAYVTU01. The sequence continues at coordinate 2,253 of JAYVTU010000214.1, read as the reverse complement.
GAAGTACCTCACGGACCTGGGCAATAAGCGTGCGAAGCACCAAGCGGCGGTCGCTGCGGCGAATGCTTGAACTCGCCGAGCGAGCGGGATGGCGCGCCGATAGAAATCGCTCACAAGCCATGAAAATAGAGACGTGACAAGACTGCGACTCGCTCTTCAATGTTATTTTGAGGACTTCGAAGCAGAATAGCTGCTACTATAGGCTGCACTGACGGTTATCACATAAATCACCTATCTTCTCGGCTGCATCGAGTTGTTTTTCTTTGTACAGCGATAGTACCGCAGTAGTTGATCTTGACATCTCGGTTCCAATTTCCCGAAGTCGAGACAGCTTTTGATAAATCACATCCGTCGTTACATCGGCGATATTTATATTGAACTGTTCGCATTGGACGGACTTCATGAAATCCAGACATTTCGGATTGTAGTCGATCATGATCGAGGGGACGCCTGCACACATCGCCAGAATGGTGGAATGGAGCTTGAGCCCAATAAAGACTTGGAGGTGTGAAACTTTCGAAATAAACGGCGCAACCCGAGAGTAGCACAAATTGATTTCAGGCGAGTTGATGCCCGCCATGCGAGCGGTATTGATGGTAGCCGGCAAATCAGAAGGAGTTACGACGAAGAATCGAGTCCGCCATCCTTCTGAACCCAATCGCTTGATCAGGGCTGCAATTGCCGTATGGAATTCCGCATACTTGAACTGCCCCGATTCGCCAACCGTGACGCCGAGAACGCGATCCTGAGGCGACCAATATCCGACCGGTTGTACAAATTGAGCCGCAAGATCACCAATCAATTCGGCGTCAATTCCCCACGAATTCAGTGTGGCTAGGGAATCCGGCCCGCGGACGCCGATGTACTTGCATTTTTGCAGCACTCCTTTCCAGCCAATGAGCGTTTGCGCAGCAGAACGGTGGTCGAAATCTACACCTGACACACCCGTCCCAAACACGACACCCTGATTGCATTTTCGAATGCCTTCGTCAAATGCCTTCAGGAAGGAATTCTCACTTCCGAATGCCTTCCCATCCCAAGACCCTCCACCGATCAGGGTTCCTCCGCCGAGCATCACAACAGCAAATCGACTTGAAGACCGGGTGACGAACCGGCGTCGCCTGACCGCGGTTCTCGCCGCTTCAAAGACCGCATCGTCACCCAGATTGTTGATGCCAAGGCATCCCACATAAAAAACTGAATCGCTCGGAGCGATAAGATTCGTAATCCTGCGGCAAGCTCGTGTGATCAATTGCATGAAGATCAAATCCTATCATTCAGGTTTTAGATTCGAGTCCGAATCCACGGGAAGCCATTCATCGTCAATCTAACGCGAACATCCGATTGTGCAAAATTGCAGTGCTTACAGTGGTTCCCAGAAAATCACTCATGCGTTTCCGAACTCCGCGTACGGCCGTATTGATTGCCTTGACTTTTGGGACCGCTTGGCGGATGGAATCGATGGGCGAGCAGATTTTGACGACGGCGCGTTGCCTGTCTGATCGTTACAGGTTTATACTCTTGACCTATCGGAACCAATGGGCACCAACCACGGATCAGACTACTAGTCGGGGACAGGCACTGCGGGCGTATGAAAAATATGGCCTTCTGATGCACCGGCCACCTGACCTGCTCCCCAAAAACTGTTCCAGGTGTTATGAGAGTCCCATCGGGGCCATTGGCCCAGGAGATTCTCGATGTCGGAGACCAAGCGTCAGCGCTCGCTTGGCGGCCATTTCGCCTCGTCTGAGGCCCGGAGACTACCTAGCGAACGCTATCGCCCGAACGCTAAAAGTATATCCGATGGATAAACTGAATCAGTTGGCCAATGAGATTCTCAGCCACCCCGGAGAGGCCGCGCCGCGGATGCGGGCGGAGATCTATCGATTGCTTGAGCTTGCGCCGCCGCCGGCGCGTGAGATGAACTGACCGATGGCAGCCCAGTCAGAAAACTCCGAGTTGTTGATCTATCCGCCCCTTCAGGCGACTCGTAACACCGAGGGGGCGCTGGTTTTGACGCGCAAATTTCTGGACGGTGTCCGGGAGTACGCTCGCTGGTGGCCCGGCCGTGTGACCGTGCTGGTTGAGACCAGCGACGTGCCTGACACGAATCTGGATCACGTTGTCGTTTCGCCGAACCTCCCGTTTGACGTTGAGATCGCACCTGATGATCCGCGGGCCCTGGCGGCGCGGCTACGAATCGCGGATGTGGTTCTCAGCTCAAATCTCCACGTGCCCCTGGATGTCTGCAAT
>JAYVTU010000213.1:0-13932 GCA_043788485.1 Planctomycetota bacterium | reverse complement strand
GACCTTCCTCACCGACGGCCGAACACCGGCCATCTTTCGGGCGAGTTTACTTGACCCGCGAGGAGGGAGACCGCCTCTTTACTCATGCCATCTTAAGTGTGAAGAGTGCGGTGAGTGTTGCCCAATGGATCAATCGCGGCATTTTGTCGCCGACGGTGACGAAGATAAAACATGGGAGTGTCCCGATTGCAGCAAGTTGAATTCAAATTCGACATATAGGTGTGAACACTGCGGTTCCAAGCTGGTGTGAAGTTGAGCTCCTTGGACTTTGACTCACGGACGATCTATCTTCGAGAGCATGAACGGACGCCCCTACATCCTGCATGAAGCGAATTTCCGGCAGCTTTTGGACAATCGGCCGAGCGTGGCGGTTTTGCCGTGGGGGGCGACGGAGGCGCACAATTATCATTTGCCGCACGGGACGGATGTGATCGAGGCGGGGGCGCTGGCGGAGCGGGCGGCGGAGATTGCGTTCAGCCGCGGGGCGAAGGTGATCGTGCTGCCGACAATCCCGTTCGGCAATGATGAGCAGCAGCTCGATCAGGTCGCGACGATCAGCTTCACGACGGCGACCGCGGCGGCGATTCTCGATGATGTCGCGCGGTCGCTGCACGCCCAGGGCATCGATCGGCTCGTGATCCTCAACGCGCACGGCGGCAACGAATTCAAGCCGCTGGTGCGCGATGTGCAGGCGCGGCGGGGCGTGCTCATCGTCGTCGTGAACTTCTGGCAGGTCCGCGCCGATGCGCACGGTCAGATCTTCGAGAACCCCGGCGACCACGCCGATGAGATGGAGACGAGCCTGCTGCTGCATCTGCGGCCCGAGTGGGTGGCGATGGAGCAGGCCGGCAGCGGCGATCGGACGAGCTTCGATATTCCGGGGCTGAAACTGCCGGGCGTGTGGACGCCGCGACCCTGGTCGAAGATTCACCCGGACACCGGTTGCGGTGATCCGCGCAAGGCGACGGCCGAGAAGGGCGCCCGCTATTTCGAGGCTGTCACCGAGGCGATCGCATCGCTGCTGGTTGACCTATCGGGCGCCAAGCGCGGCGATCTGCCGTATGTGTGATGCGAGCGCGGCTTGCGGATGAGCGTTTGGGTGCATACTGTGAGGCGAGAATGAGCGATCAAATTCCCAATCCGTCGGACGAATCTTCGCAGCCCCAGCCCGTGGGGGACAGCGGCCAGTTCACGCAGCGGCTCCAGTATCAGCAGGTCAGCGCCCGGGTGCCGGAGTCGGTGGCCCGCGGCGTGTTCTCGACCGGGGCGCTGGTGCTGAATGGGCCGCATGAATTCATCGTCGATTTCCTGCAGGCCGTGACGCGTCCGCAGCAGGTGGCGGCGCGCGTCGTGCTGCCGCCGACGATCATGCTGAGCGTGGTGCGGGCGCTGCGGGAGAACCTGAATAATTTTGTGAGCCGATTTGGCGCGCCGCCGGAACTGCCCAAGCCCCCGGCGAATTTCAAGCCGCCGAGCATCGAAGAGATCTACGACCAGCTCAAGCTTCCGGATGACGTGGCCAGCGGCGTCTACGCCAACACCGTGATGATCACGCACTCGGTCACCGAGTTCTGCTTCGACTTCATCACGAGCTTTTACCCGCGCTCGGCCGTCGCCACGCGGATCTACATGTCGAGCCCGCAGATTCCCCGGCTGCTCGAGACGCTGGAGCGTTCCTACAATCAGTATCAGCAGAAGCTGACCGCGGCGAACCCACAGGGAATGTCGGGCAATATCACGCCGCCGCCGCCCCCAACCGAGCAGCTTCCGCCGCCGCCCGCTTCGCCGCAGAACTGAAACACTGAACTCGCCTCCACACCGCTGGATTGCTGACAGAATTGAGGTCGTGCATGTCCGCACCGCGCATCATTGCCGATCAGACCGTGCTGCTGGTCATCGACCTGCAGGACAAGCTGCTTTTGCAGATCGACGGCGGGCCGCGCATCGTCGAGCAGGCGGCGCGGCTCATCCGCGGCTGTGCGCTGCTGGGCGTGCCCATCATCGTGACCGAGCAGTATCCCAAGGCTCTGGGGCCGACAACCGAAACGGTACGCCAGGCGCTGCCCGAATCGTCGCGTGCCGCCATCCAGCCGAAGATGAAATTCTCGGCGTTGATCGAGGCGACGCGTCGGAAGATCGCCGACTCGGGGCGATCGACGGTGCTGCTCTGCGGCATCGAGAGCCACGTCTGTGTGATGCAAACTTCGCTGGACCTGCTCGACGCGGGGTACATGACGGCCGTGGCAAGCGATGCGATCGGGTCGCGGCGCAGCGCCGATCACGACGCGGCGATGCGGCGGATGTCGGCGGCGGGCGTGGTGCCGGTGAGTGTGGAGATGGTGCTGCTGGAGATGGTTCACGAAGCGGGCACGGACCTGTTCAAGGCGATGCTGCCGATCATCAAGTAGGGTTTTAAAAACCGGCGGAAATCCGCGTCGGCGTGATTTATCCACAGCCCGGCTAACTTGCCCATATGCGAAGGGGCCGTTAGCCTATGACCAGTCAATCGCACAGGAGACGGCGATGCAAGAATTCGAACATTTGAAGGCGTTGGTGGAAGGTGCCGCGGACGATCTGGCCAAGGCCGAGGGTGGCAACAAGGCCGCCGGCACCCGGGTCCGCAAGCACATGCAGGACATCAAGAACGCGGCCCAAGCGGTCCGCGTCAAGGTCCTGGAGATGCGAGCACCCGGCGACAAGCCCGCCGAGTAATCGCCCCAGACCCGCGTCGGCCCACGGGCCGGTGCGCTCAATACCCCGGTGTACCCCGCGTGGATCGTCACCGCGGCGGACAGCTTCACTGTCCTCCGTCGCTGCGGCTCTCCGGTTGTCACCCCGAAGGATTTGGCCCGCATGGCGCCTCCGCTCATCGTTGATATCAGTCACCTCGATCTCTCCAAGGTCATCCGCGGTGTCCCCGAGATCGAGGCTGTCAACCCGCAGCGCGGCGACATGCGCCATATCGACGGCATCCTCTGGATGAGCTCGAACTTCGACGCCGCGGTCGGTTTCAAGGATTGCCGCAACGACGAATTCTGGGTCCCCGGCCACATCCCCGGCAGGCCCCTTTTCCCCGGCGTGCTCATGATCGAGGCCGCCGCCCAGCTCGCCGGATTCATGATGGCCCAGCGCATCCCCGGCTGCGGATTCCTCGGTTTCACCGGTGTCGATGAGGTGAAATTCCGCGGCCAAGTGCAGCCCGGCGACCGCCTCATCCTGCTCGGTCACGAGGTGAGCTTCAAGCCGCGCCGTTTCATCTGCGCGGTGCAGGGCATCGTCAACGACAAGCTGGTCTTCGAGGCGAAGGTCAGCGGGATGCCGATCTGATTGTGTCAGGCCGCTTGCGGCTTGGCGCTCCGACAATCATCATTCGTCGCGCCGTTACAATGTCGCCGTGGCCGATTCCTCTCTCATTGATTCCATGAATCCGATGCTCGACGTTGCTTTGGACGTCGCGCCGGGTATTGACGTTGAAACGTGGCGGCTCACGGTGCCCGCCAAAGGCGCGTGCTGTGTACTGGAGGATGAAGCGGGTCGGCCGCTGCTGCTGGCGACGACGGCGAATCTGCGTCACGCGCTGGTGACGAAGCTCGGGCCTGCGATGACGCCCGAGCTGCCAAGCAAACGCATCGATTACGCGGCCGTGGTCCGCCGCGTGCGATATCGGCTGGTTTACAGCCGATTCGAAGCGAACTGGGCGTATCTCGAAAACGCACGGACGCTGCTGCCGCAGGAGTATCGCAAGCTCATCCGTCACTGGCGTGCGCACTGGGTCGCGGTGGATTTCACGCAAGCGCATCCGCGGTTCGAGGCGGTGGAGCAGCCGACCGGTGATCCGGCGACGTGCTTCGGCCCGCTGCCCGATGGCCGCGCCGCGCGGCGGGTGATCGATCTGGCGACGGATCTTTTCGATCTCTGCCGTTACCACAATATTCTTGTGCAGGCGCCGCATGGCACGGCGTGTGCGTACAAGCAGATGAATCGCTGCGACGCGCCGTGCGACGGGTCGGTCACGATGGACGCGTACCGTGAGCAGCTCCGGCGGGCGAGCCGGTTCATCGCCGAGCCGCGGGAGCAATGGGGCGAGGAACTGGCGCAGCAGATGCAGGCCGCGGCGGCGGAATTGAAGTTCGAGCAGGCGGCGCGGTTCAAGCGGCAACTGGAACAGGTGCGTGGCACGACCGATCCGGCGCTCGCGAGGCCGCTGGCGCCGCTGACACAATTCAAGTTCGTCACGCTGCAGCGCGGCTCACGCAAGGGAAATGTACGCGTGTTTCTCATCGCGCCGGGGCGCATAGAATTTGCCGGTGAAATCGCGGTCAAGATGCGTGAGGCGCAGATCGCGGAGCTCGCCGCGCGGGCGGCGACGCTGGCCGATGAGCCGATCGCGGCGATCGGGCGCAGCGAGGCGGAGCGTATCTCGCTGGTCGGCTGGCAGTTGTTTGCGCCGGAGAACCGTCGCGGCGTTTTCATCGGCGCCTCGGACGCGGCGGATCCGAATCGCATCGCGGATGGTATGGATCAGCTCACGGCGGCCGATGAAAAAGCGGACGATGCACCGGATATTCAGGATCTTGGCGAAGATCAGGTGGCGCAACCCAAAACTTTGGAGGCGTGAAATGAAGAGCCTGTGTTGGTTAACGGTGGCGGCGGTGTTTCTGAGCGGATGTGATGGCTGGAAAAGGTTTGATGAGCACGCGGGGCTGCTGCTCGTGCCGAATGTCTTTCCGACCACGGTGGACGGCAAGCAGATGATCGAGATGCGGAGCGGGAAGACGGTGGTGGTGATCGATCCGGTGGGCGGGCGCATCACGGACATTCATCGCCGCAAGCCGGAGGGGCCGAACGCACTAGGCCGCGGCGGATGGGCGATGGTGCTGACGCCGGATTTGCCGGAAATCACTGAATCGCGTTGGTGGCAGGTGGATGGGGATTCGCAAACACTGACGCTGCTGAGCGACACGAAGAAAGGGCTACGGTTTCGCATGACGTATCGGTTCGCGGAGGACGATGTGCTTGAGATCACATCTGAGCTCAAGAACACAACGGGCGAGCCGATCCACGCCAGCGCCAAGAGTCTGATCCACGGCGATTTCAAGTGGACATCAACCGGGAACATGGAGCACGACGCGGGAGATGGTTTCTGGTTGACGATCGAGCATGCGGGGAAGATGTCGGAGACAGATCCGGTGATTCCGCCGCACACATCGATGATCTGGCGGGAGACGTGGAAGCTTCAACCGGGCAAGAAGTGACTCGGTCGGCGTGAAGACTTCCAAGGCACGCGGGCACTGAAGTGCCCACGCCTCGGGGGAGTGAGCCGTGCGCTATTGATCCGGCGCGGCGGGCGCGGAATCCTGCGGGAGCGATGCGACGATCTTGGAGCTGGAGCCGACGTGGTAGTTGTGGCAGCGGAGGCAGGAGTCGCCGGCGGCGTCGGGTTTGTGGCAGCCGGCGCAGGTGGCCTTGTCGATGCTCTTGAAGTTGGAGACGAATTTCGCCGGATCGTTGCCCACGAAGAAGGGCATGACGTCGGCGGACTTGTTGGGCTCGTGGCAACCGGTGCAGTTGCGGAGGTTGCCCTGGATGACGTGCGGGGCGTGGTTGAACTTGGTGAAGGAGCGGTCCTCGATCTCGCGGTGGCGGGGGCGCCAGTTCATGAGCAGGGCGGCCGAATCGGGGATGGAATCGGCGCTGTGGCACTTGGCGCAGAGGCCGACGGATTTCGGATCGGCCAGGTTCTTGAATAGTGAAGCGGCCTTGGGCGCGGAGGCGGCGAGGTCGAGCCAGGCGTGGAGGAGCGGGTCGGCGTGACCGACGGGGCGGTATTTCAGTGCGAAACCGGAGTCGTCACGGTACCAGCCACCGGCGGCGACCATCTGCGCGGGTGGGAGTTTTTCGACGGGCTTGACGGCGGCGGCGGGCGCGGCGGTTTTGGTTTTCGCCGGTTCGTCGCCGAGCAGATCGTCGTCACCCTTCGCGGCAGGCGCGGCGGGTTTTGCGGCGGGGGCTGCGGGCTTGGCGGCGGGCGCGGCACCGGTTTTGGGTTTCGCCGGCTCATCGGTGAGCAGGTCGTCATCGGCGACGAAGAATGTCTGATCGGAGACTTGCCGCGCGACGCCGATCTGGGTGAGGAGGGTGTCCATGGATGCCCATGCGTATCGCGGGCCATCGGCCGGGAGCATGGAACCGGGGGCGGGTTTGACGGGGAGGTATTTGAGGCCGGGGATGGATTTGCCTTCGACGGCGTCGCGGATCTGGAGCGTTTTGAGGCTCTGCAGCGTCGCGGGCTTGTCGGGCAGGATGAGCAGGTTGACGGTGCTGCGGACACCGGTGCGCAGCTCGGCAGTGTCGGGCAGGTCCATGTCCTTCTTGAGCCAGACCCACGGATCATCGGGGGTCATGCGGTATTGGACTTGTCCCTCGATGGACGTGATATGAACCGGCAGCGCGACGCCGACGGGACCGGTCGGCTTCGGCGGCTGGATCTTGGGCGGTTCCGGCGGCTTGGGCTGCTCGATGGGCTTGGGCGGCTCGACCACCTTCGGCGGCGGCTCGGGTGTCGGCGTCGGCTTCGGGGGCGGAGGTGTCGGAGTGGGTGTCGGAGTTGGAGTCGGTGTTGGAGTGGGCTTCGGCGGCGGCGGTGTGGGCGTCGGCGTCGGAGTGGGTGTTGGAGTCGGTGGTGGCGTGGGTTTTGGTGGAGGCGGTGTCGGAGTTGGCGTGGGGGTCGGGGTCGGCGTGGGTACCGGCACGACCGGCGGTGTCACCGGCGTCGGCTTGGGCGGGACGATGGGCGGAGTCACGGGTTTGGGCGGCGTGGCGGGAGTGAGCAGATCATCATCGTCCCCACCGGGTGGCTTTTTCGGCGGCGTCGGCATCGGTGTCGGCGTGACGGGCGGCTTCACCACGTCCGGCGGTTTGACGGGCGGCGGTGTGGGCGTCGGAGTCGGCGTTGGTGTCGGCTTCGGCGGCGGCGGGGGAGTTGGCGTCGGAGTCGGAGTCGGTGTGGGTGTCGGCGTGGGCTTGGGCGGCAGGGGAGGCGTGAGTGGTTGACCGGCGCGATGGAGGGGGACTTCGCGGAGGAGATCGGGGAGCCACTGGCGCTGCGCTTCGCCGGCCATCTCGCCGGGGATCTGGCCGGTGAGCAGGGCGAGCTGCGTGGCGGCGAGCTTGCGGCCGAGCGCGGCTTCGAGGCGGACGGCGATGGTCTGCTGTCCCTTGGTCGAGAGATCGAAGAGCAGTTCCTTGACGCCCCAGACGACCTGACCCGCGGCGGCGAGCTGCTCGGGCTTGGCTTTTTCGAGATCGTTGAAGGAGAAGTTTTCGGGCAGCTTGGCGAGCGCGGCGGCGGCTTGCGGATCGCCGTTGAGAAGGAGACGCGTGAAGGGATTGAGCTTGCCCTCGAGATCGAGACGAGCATCTTCGGGCCACTGACCGATGTCGATTCCCTTTTTCTTGAGCTCATCGACATCGACGCCCGGGAGCTTGATCATCGCGACGCCGGTGTCGGCGGAGGACTGGATCGACGGGCCGTGGCACGAGCCGCAGGCGGCGGCGAAGTTGACGACGAGCTCGGTCTTGCCGGAGAGGTCGGGCTGGTGGCAATCGCGGCAGCCGAAGCTGCGCTTCTTCTCGGGGAAGTGTTTGGCTTCGTGCGAGGTGTGGTCAAATGCGATGCGCGTGCGGCGCTGGTAGGGCCACTGCATGAAATTCGGGTGGCCGGCTTCAAAGGACGTGAAGTTAGCGGCGTGGCAGGACTGGCACTGTGAGTTGGTGAGGGAGGCGAGGTTGGCGGCGGAGCCGTGGTGTTCCTTGTGGCAGGTGGAGCAGGCGAGCTGGCCAAGGGTATCGGGATTGGTGGAGGCGGGTGGCTTGAAGAGGTGGAATACGGGAGTGGTGTTGGCTGTGCGGATCTGCGCCGCCTGCTTCTCGAGACTTTTCGAGTCGATGCTGTGGGGCATCATGGCGTTGTCGCCGAAGCCGGGGCTGTCGTTGTGGCACTGGAGGCAGAGCGTGGACTGTGCCATGTCCTGCTGCGCGCCGGCGGCGAGATGGATCCAGGCGACGGGATTCTTGTCGCCGGCGGCGTGGCAGACGGAGCAGCTTCCGGGATTGTCGCTCTTGAGGATCTGGGCGTGTTGCAGCGTCAGCTCGCCGGGCGAGAGCAGGGCGGCCCGCTGCGGGAGGCTGAGCGCGACGAGGAGGATGCCGAGCGTGAAGGCGGTGCAGACGAATGTGAAGAGGCCGCGGCGGGCGCGGAAGGATCGGACGGGCTGACAGGGCGGGACGGCACGGCAGCAGGTGCCGTCGGGATTCGGGCCCTGCTCGCAGGGACCGCCGCGGATTCGGGAACGGGCGCAGCTCCAGCGGTCGCCCTTTTTAATGGGCTTGCATTCGCAGGTGGCCTGGCAGTGGCCGCGGCCATCGGGGCCGATCGCGCAGGCGTGACCGTCGGCGGCGTGACCGCAGACCCACTTCTGGTTCGGCCTCTCGTAGGGGCTCTGGTCGTGCTGGAATTGCTGGAGGCGGATGCTCACACCTGTCCTCCATGGAACGCGTGGACCATCGTGGCGTGCACCATGGCGGTGATCAGCAGCGAGTAGGTGAAGCCGATGTGGATGAAGAGCCAGCCTTTGAGTGTGAACTGCAGGGCGTAGCTGTAGTCGAGGTCGTCCTTCTTGCAGACCAGTTCGGTGAGCTGATTGGAGATCTCACGCTCGGGGGCCGAGAGGTAGCGATCGAGGTCGGCGATCTCGGCGAGCATGCGGTGGCGCGGGCGGCTTGACTGTGCGAGGTGGAAGCCGAAGTTCCGCGGGCCGCCGAAGAAGGTGGCGAGCCGGCGGGTGTAGTAGTCGGAGAGCGTCGGGGCATGCGCGGCGGATTTGAGGGCGAGCTCACGGGCCTGCGAAGCGATCTGGGATCGGTAGCCGTGGATGCGGTCGAAGAGGATCTCTTCGCCGCGCACCGAGAGGCGCGGGGGAATGGTGCGCGAGAGCCACATGCCGAGCACGCCGCTGCCGGCGACGATGATGAAGAGGATGGCGAGCGCGACATTGAGCCGGCCGTGCGGGATGCGGATGCCGATGTGCATGACGAAGAGGACGATGGTGAGCAGGCCGATGTAGATGTGCCACTGGAGCCATGCGGCGGATCGCGCGAGCGGGAGGAAGGGCAGCTTCTTGCGGGCGTTGAAGAGCGTCAGGAAGAGCATGGAGAGCAGGAGGATCCAGCCGCTGGTGAACGCGACGTATTTGAGCGCGACGTTTTCGTAGTACAGCAGCGTGACAAGGCCGCCGGCGACGAGGCCGGTGAGCAGGAGATTGCGCGAGCGTCGGATCGTGAACGTGTTCATGCGGGTCGGGGCTTTTCTCTAGCGTGAACGGTTGAGCCACTTTGAGAGCGTGGCGAGGTCGCGCATGTCGGCGCGTTTGAGCGCATCGTGCGGACAGGCCCGCTGGCACGCCGGCCCGCCCATGTCGTCGACGCACAGGTCGCACTTGGTCGCCTTGAGGATCGGCTGATTCGTTTCGGAATCCAGGATGAACTGGCCGCGCGTGTCACGGGCCTCGATCATGCGGATATTCTGGTACGGGCAGCTGTTGGCGCACGTGGCGCAGCCAATGCACGTCTTGTCGTTGATGACGACATTGCCCGTCGTCGGGTCGCGGTGGATCGCTCCGGTGGGGCAGCCGATCATGCAGACCGGATCGGCGCAGTGCATGCAGGCGTTGGCGACCATGTGATGGCCGTAGATCGGGCCGTGGCGGATGAATTTGGGGTTGTTCTCGTGCGAACTGGCGCAGGCCCGGACGCAGTCATCGCATCGCGTGCAGCGGTCCACGTCGATGAGCATCGTCGCGGTGCCGTTGATCAGGCGGTTTTCGACGAGGAATTCGAGCAGGCCGGTGTCCACGGTTTTCGCCGCCGCCGCCTTTTCCTGCTTCACGGTCACGACGGCGGGAGTTGCCACGGTCGCCGCCGCCGTCGCCGCGGCGCTCTGCGCGTCGGCCACCGTCTGCGCGAGCGTGACAATGAGCTTCGGCAACTGCGGCTGCGGGATCGTCGGCAGGATGTACTGCTCGACGATGTGCGTCGGGATGCGCAGCACGTCGACGTACCCCAGCGCACGCAGCGAATTCTGCAGCGGCAGCTGCGTCTCGCTCCGCCAGTTGTGCGCCAGCTCCGGCAGGCCGTACGCCTGCCCCTTGCCGAGATACGCCAGCGTGCGGTGACCGTTGCCGTACACCTGACTCAGCCGCGCGAAGCCGGAGCGGATGAGGATCAGGCCGTTGGGGTAGTGCCCCTCCTCGGCGATCACGGGCTCCGCCGCCAGCCGCTGCGCCGCCGACTGCGTCGCGCTGCTCTTGAATCCCGTCTGCCAGTCAAAATTTCCGAACGTCTCAAACTCCGTCGCGTCGGCCACCTTGCTCAGGTCAGCCTCCGAAAGCTTGTCCAGCAGCGGCGTCTCCTGCAGATGCACGCGGAGCCCGCGCTGCCGATAAATCTTGTTGACGTGATCCCGCAGCGCATCGGCCCGACGCAGCAGATCGCGCAGCCCCTGCCAGCGGATCTCCAGCAGCTCCGTCTCGCCCTCGGCGAAGACCGTCGCCGTGCGAGGCGTCCGCGCCAGCGCCGCCAGCTCGCCGAACATCTCGCCTTCCTCAAGGCACACCGTCTTGTACTCGTTCAAGATCCGCGGCACGTCCTGCAGGAAGATGCGCGTCTCGCGACCCTCCGTGCTCCGCGTCCCCAGCTCCTGCCCCTTGGCCGACACCGCCTTGCGCACCTCCGGCAGGTTCGGGTTCGTCCAGAGCTGCGCGATCGACCGCACCAGCCCCTTGCGCTCACGCTGCCGCCGGCCCAGCATCTCCGACGGCAGATTCTGCAGCGTCACGCGCACCGACCCGCGCATGATCAAAAACGCCGACGAACCATAATCCCCCTCGCGCACCACCAGGTCGCCCTTGCTGTAGTGCACGATGCGCGTGTCGTTGAGCATGATGCCGCGCAGCGGTGTCGCCGCCGGGAACTTGGACGGATCGATGTCCTTGAACGGCGCGTTGGAAAGCAGCCGCGTCACGTCCTTGTCGGTCATGTCCTCGCCGAATCGGACATCCCAGCGCTGGGGCCGCGCAATGGCGAGTTTGGGTTCAGCCATGAAGTATTCTCAAACGGTCCGCCGCGTGATCAGAAGATCACGGCGCCGCCGTGCCCTTGTAGGTTTCGGGTTTGGGCAGCATCTCATCGATCGCCGCGAGCTTCGAGCCGTCAGCCTTCTCCGAAAGCTCACGCGCCGCCGCGCCGACCTTGTCGGCCGCGCCCGTCAGGTCCGCTTCGTTGTTGAGCTTCAGCTTCACCGCCGCCACCGCATCCAGCGCCGCCTGAATCTGAGGCTGCGGGGCCTTGGCCTGGATCTCCGTCAGCCGGCCGATCATCTTCTTGCTGCGGCCCGCCATCGTCAGGCCGTACGTCTCCTTGGCCGTCGCCTTGGCCGTCGCACGCAGGCTGTATTCCAGATCGACCATCGCGCCGACCTCGTACATCACACGCAGCCGCTCCACGGGCTCTGTCGCGTTCGTCTTGCCGCCGGTCCGCAGATAGTTGTGACGCACGATGCCCTGCGAATATGCGACGAGCTCAAAGTCCTCGGTGCCCGCCGTGTGGCCGCCGACGTTGACGAGCTTCTCGTTGGGCACGGTGTGGCAGTTGTAGCAATTCTGCGCCACGAGATAGATGTTCGACGGGTGCAGCATGCCCGCAGCCAGCGCATTCTTGATGCGCTCGTCACGGTGCGCCGCGGGCTCCGTTTCCTTCTTCGCGTCGGCGCCGCCGAAGTCGTTGTGGATCTTGATCCACGGAGCCGCAGGCCCGTGGCACGATTCGCAGCTCACGCCCGAGACCGCCTTCGCCTCCTCGCCCGCCGCCGCCTGCGACGTGTAGTGGCACTGCAGGCACAGGTCCCCGCGCTTGATGCTCTTGACTTCCATCTTCTCAGCGATCGTCTTGGCCGCATCCTTCTTGTGCAGCGTGTCCCACGTCATCGAGTGGGGCGTCTTCTTCCACGCCTCCGTCTCCGCCTGATGACACTCGGCACAGGCCGTGATCCCGACCACCTTCGCCGGGTCGAATTTCACGCCCTCCGCCATCGCCGCGCCGCTTATCAACAGGCTCGCCGCAATTCCGATCATCAATCGACGCATGGTTTGCTCCTCTTCAGGTTTCCGTTTTGCATTTTCTATTTCAAATCTCAAATCGAAAATTTTCAGTCATCGTCAGGCATCCACCACCAGCGGCCCCGCACTCGCGTCCGGCAACCCGATGCACGCCAGACACGATCCCGCCTCCGGTTCGACACCCGTCGCCTTCGGATATTTCACCTTCCCCGACTTCACCGCCGTCAGGCAAGTCCCGCAGCTCCCGGCCCGGCAACCCGAATCCATGCGGATCCCGTTCGCCTCGGCGAACTCCAGAATGCTCGACTTGCCGTCCCAGCTCAGCGACTTGCCCGAGCGCTGGAACGTGACCTGGCAGCTCCCGCCGCTCGGTGTTGCCGCCGCCGCCGCCGCATCCGCCGCGACCGCCGGTGCCGTCGCCTTCTTCACGCTCGCAGGGCCGAACGCCTCGAAGTGCACCGAATCGCTCGGCACGCCCCAGCCCTCAAGCCCCGGCACCAGCGATTCCATCATCGGTGGCGGGCCGCAGATGTAGAACTCGTAATTGTTCGACGGCAGAACCTTCTTGAACAGATCAACGCTCACGCGCTCCGCGTGATGATAATCCACGCCCTTCGTGTCCGTCGCCGCGGGGCCCGAGTAGCAGATGTTCAGCTTGATGTTGTCGTGTTCCCGCGCGATGGCCTCGAGCACTTCCTTGAACGCATGCTCGCTGCGGTCGCGCACGCCCAGGAAGAAATGCGTCTCGCGCTTCGTCCCGCTCTTGATGATCGCCTGCACCATGCTCAGCACCGGCGTGATCCCGATGCCGCCGCCGATCAAAACCACAGGCCGATTGTGCGACAGGTCGAGATAGAACCCGCCGTGCGGTGCCTTCACATCAAGGATGTCGCCTTCCTTGATGTTCTTGTGGAAGTGATTCGAACTCAGCCCCGGCGGGATCTCCGGCTTGTCACGCGGAGCCGGAACCTTCTTGATCGTCACGCGGTAATAATCATCACGAGGCCCGTCCGACAGCGAATAGCACCGGATCGTCTGCTTCGACGTTCCCGGGATGTCCAGGCGGAACGTCAGATACTGACCCGGCAAAAAGGCCGGCAGCTTTTTCTTGTCGTGTGGCACGAGATAGAAGCTGCACATGTCCTTCGCTTCGACGACCTTTCGCTTCACCTCGAACTTGCGGAAGCCCTCCCACGCCTTGGCCTCCGCGACCGCCTCGCCGCCCTTGCGGCGGGCCGATTCGATCTGCGCACGCAGAAGCTCCAGGTCCAAGCTCCGCTTCCTCGCCTCGCCGACCGTCCGGCGCATCGACGTGAAAACCACCAGCATGAGCTGCAGCGCCACACCGACGCAGAACACGCCGCCGGTGACTAGCCCCACCTTCTCAATGATTTGCTCAGTCGCGACCAATCCGTTGGTCTCCTCGTCATCTGTGTCCCGGGAAAACCCTCGTACCCTATGTCAACCGAATCCCCGATTCAAATCCACAACCCCGACCCGCGACATTCTCACAAACCCCCGCGCCGATGTCCAGTGTGCAAAATGGGTTTACGTTCCCACCTCTCCCTCCCAGGGAGAGGTCGGCGGTCTTCCGCCGGGTGAGGGTGAGATGTGGAGCTTGCAATGTGTGTCGACCGCGGCGCGTGTTGCGTTCCAAAGTTTTATCTGGGTAGCTGCTTGACTCAAGTTGCCCCATTCGTAGTGTAGTGACGATGAAAGCCACGCCGGAGAACCCTTACCCTCGTAGATTCGAGGAGTT
>JAYVTU010000212.1:0-24706 GCA_043788485.1 Planctomycetota bacterium | reverse complement strand
TCCAATCCTTCGCCCTTGGCCCGAATTGATCAATTGCGATAATGGACACACCCATCCATAAGGATCATTGCGTATGCCTGCCGACGACATATTGATGGGCGGATTCAATTCTGAAGCGCAACACCCCGTGGGGGGGGGAAAGAACATCGCAGGGTCGTGCGGTAGCTTGTTGTTACCACACACCAAGCCCGGGCACGGAGGCCTGCGATGTCCTACGCCCATCTTACCGAGCACGAGCGGTACCTGATCGACCCCATGGAGAAGGCGGGGCTGAGCCTGCGGGAGATCGGCCGGCGGCTGGGCAGGAGCGGCGGGACGATCAGCCGGGAGCTCAAGCGGAACCGGCCGGTGGAACGGTGGGCGTACACGAGCTACGTCGCGCAGGAGCTTGCGGCGGTGCGTCGGCGTCAGAGCAAGTCGGCGGTGAAGATGAAGAGGCCGGGGCTGGCGCAATACGTCAAGCAGGGGCTGATCCGGGGCTGGTCTCCGGAGCAGATCTCGGGGCGCCTCAAGCGGGATCATCCGCGCGACGCTTCGATGCGGATCAGCCACGAGGCGATCTACCGGTGGGTCTACGCCGAGCCCGCGTCGTGGTGGCGTGACCTGCGGCGCAAGCATTGGCGTCGCAGGCCGCGGATGCGGGGAATCGGCTGCAAACGTGGGCAGATCATCGATCGCGTGGGCATCGAGCGGAGGCCCGCGGTCGTGGACCGGCGGAGCCGCCTCGGCGACTGGGAGAGCGACACGCTCCAGGGCCGCCCCGGCGGCGGCGGCCTGGCCACGCACGTGGAACGCAAGAGCCGCTACACCGTGCTGGCGAGGCTGCCCGACCGCACCGCGCGGCAGTTCGCGAGGCGTTCGCTGGCGGCGCTGCGCCGGGTCGCCGGGCCGTCACGCTGCAAGACGCTGACCGCCGACAACGGCAAGGAGTTCGCGTCGTTCAAGGAGCTCGAACGCGGGCTGGGCTTCAAGGTCTACTTCGCCGATCCGTACGCGGCGTGGCAGCGTGGGCTCAACGAAAACACCAACGGCCTCCTGCGCCAATACTTCCCCAAGGGCACGGACCTCGCCGCCGTCACCGCCCGGCGGGTTGCGGCCGTCGAAGCCGCGCTCAATAATCGTCCACGCAAATGCCTGGGCTACAAGACCCCCGCCGAGGTGTTCCGCCCCCCACGGGGTGTTGCGCTTCAGAATTGAATCCGCCGAGAAGGTGCAGGTATTCAAAACAAACAAATCGTTCTTATCTGCGTTCTCTATAACCTCTGCGATCTCTGCGTTAAATCCCCTCCGCCTCCGCTCGTAGCGCCTCATCCGTTATACTTTGCCACATGTCCGAAAACCTTCTTGCCCTCAGCGTCGGGAACACGCGCACGCAGCTCGGACTTTTCCACGAGGGCGTGCTCGAAGAGCATCACCACATTGCCAGCGATCAGTCGGCGGAGATCGTCGCGCTCGCGAAAAAGCTCTACGCCGTGATCAGCGGCTCCGAGAATCCTGCTGTCTATCTCGCGTCGGTCAATGATCCGATCGCCGATCCCCTGGCCGACAAGATCGCCGCGGCGCTGGGCGAGCCGGTGAAGCGGATGGATGTCGATGTCACGATCCCCATCGGGCGGCAGACCGACCGCGAGGCGCTGACCGGCGAGGATCGCCTGCTCAACGCCGCCGCGGCATACGACCGGCTCAAGTCAGCGTGCATCGTGATCGACGCGGGGACGGCGATGACCGTCGATTTCATCGACGGCATCGGCACGTTCCACGGCGGCGCGATCCTGCCCGGCGCGGCGATGATGCTCCGCTCGCTCAATGACCACACCGCCGCCCTGCCGCTCGTAAAGCTCGCGGCGCCCGAGGATCCCGTCGGCCACAACACCGAAGAGGCGATCCGCAGCGGCGTGTTCTATGCCCTGCGCGGCGCGGCCCGGGAACTCGTCGAGAAGTACGCCGAGGTTTATCAGGGCTACCCGCGCGTCATCGCCACCGGCGGCGATGCGCAGCTGCTCTTCGAGGGCTACGACCTCGTCGAGGCGATCGTGCCCGAACTGACGATGCAGGGCATCGCGGTGGCGCACCGTCAGCAGATCGAAGCGGATGATTGAGCGGTCGCCTCCCCGCCCCGCCCCGCCGCTTGCGGCTTAGCGCTCTTATTCTTCCACGGAATATCCATGCCCAATGCGAATCCCACACCCCAGCAAGCGCTGCTCACCGCCCGAATCTTCTGGGCGGCAATGGTCATCGGCCTGTTCATCGCGGGCGGTGTGATGATCTTCGTCGTCCAGCCACGCAATAACATGCGCCAGTCCGATTCCGGTGACCCTTTCGTGTACCTGCCGTTTCTCGTCTATTTCGTCGCGGTTCCCGTCGGTCTGTTTATGCGTGGCCAGACTTTCAAGCGGGGCTGGGTCGGTGATGTGGTAACTACGGAGGCTTACGTTAGCGGGAACATTGTCGCGTGGGCGTGCTGCGAAGGGTCGGCATTCGCATCACTCATTTTCTACAGCTTCGTCACACGCAATTTAGTTACGCTTGTGCCCTACGGCCTGGGGATCGCCACGATCTTGCTCCTTTTTCCCAACGGCAAAGCCCTGCTGCCCAACCCCCCTGCCGGCGCCGTGAATCCCGCCGATAATCCCTACAGCTCCCGCCGCTGACTTCATTTATTCCCTTGGCACCCGGCGGCGCTGCCGACTAGAATAGCCAGACTCACCCCCGATCCCTTCTCACTCACGGTCACCCCGGACTCCGGAGCCCTCCATGACGCGCCGTCACAAGATCGAGTTGGTGCTGCTGATGTTGCTCGTCGGTGTCTGCCTCGGGCAGGCCATCGCGAAGATCTCCAACGCCTACGACTTCTTCGACACGCTCGTCGATGTCCGAGCCGAGATCGTCCGGCACTACGTCGATGAGCCCGACCAGAAGAAGATGCTCGAGGGCTCGATCCACGGCATGATCGAGACGCTCGCCGACCCGTACACCGACTACTTCAATCCCGAGGCGCTCGAGGCATTCGACAAGCAGACACGCGGCAGCTTCTCGGGAATCGGAGCCGAGATCAGCGTGCAGGACGGCAACCTGACGATCGTCTCGCCCATCGACGATTCCCCGGCCTACAAGGCGGGCATCGTCCCCGGCGACATCATCCAGGAGATCGACGGCAAGACGACGATCGTCACCGTCAACGGCGTGACCGGTCCGATGAGCAGCGATGAGGCGGTCAAGAAGATCACCGGCCCCGAGGGCACGCAGGTCACGCTCAAGATCCGCCACGCCACCGGCGAGATCGCGACGTACACCATCACCCGCGCTCACATCCAGATCCAGACGATCAAGGGTTTCCGCCGCGATGCGGCCAACAAGTGGGACTACATGCTCGATGACCAGGCGAAGGTCGGCTACGTCCGCCTCGCGCAGTTCTCCGAGCCCACCGCTGACGAATTGAAGGTCGCGATCGATCAGCTCAAGAAGCAAGGCATGAAGGGCATGATTCTCGACCTGCGCTTCGATCCGGGTGGGTTGCTCCCGCAGGCGATCCGTATCTCGGACATGTTCCTCAGCAAGGGCGTGATCGTCTCGACCGAGGGACGAAACAGTCCCAAACGCGTCTGGGAAGCCACGACCGCTGAAGACGTCGGCGACTTCCCGATGATCGTGATCGTCAACGAGGCCAGCGCCTCGGCCAGCGAGATTCTGTCGGGCGCTCTCAAGGACAACAACCGCGCGATCATCCTCGGCACGCGCAGCTTCGGCAAGGGTTCCGTGCAGCAGGTGCTGCAGCTTCCCAACCAGGGCGGGGCTGTGAAGGTCACCACCGCACACTACTACCTGCCCTCGGGCCGGAATATCCACCGCAAGGAAGGCTCGGAGACATGGGGTGTCGATCCGAACGACGGTTTCTACGTCCCGATGAGCTACGAGCAGATCCGCGACATGGCCAAGCTGCGTCACGAGAGCGATGTGCTCAAGCCGCAAGGCCCCGGTGAGAAGCCCGAGCGCGTGACGCCGGAGATTCTCACGAAGAAGCTCAGCGACCTGCAGCTCGCGGCGGCGCTCAAGGCGATGCTCATCCGCCTCGACAAGGGCGAGTGGCAGGCGGTCGGCGAATCGAACGCGACGCTCATGTCCAACGTCACCGAGCGGGCAGCGCTCGAGAGCCGTCGCACCGCGATGATGGACGGCCTGGACAAGATCAACCAGAAGCTCAAGGAACTCGACGACAAGATCGGCAAGCTCAAGGGCGCCGAGCACGTGAACGCCGCCGAGACACCGAGCCAGAAGCCCGTGGACACCAACGCCCTCCGCGTCACGCCCGAGGAAATCAAGAAGACCGAGCCCACGTCACCGAGCAAGCCCGCCCCGAAGCTTGAGCCCGCCGCACCGTGACTTCCTTGATCCTCGGCATCGAGAGCAGTTGTGATGAGACCGCCGCGTCGATCGTGCGCGACGGCTCCGCGGTGTTGTCCAACGTCGTCGCCACACAGACGGACCTCCACGCGAAATTCGGCGGCGTCGTTCCCGAGATCGCCAGCCGGGCGCACATCGAGCGCATCGTCCCCGTCATCGATGAAGCTGTTGAACGAGCTGGTGTCACGCTCGATCAACTTGACGCCATCGCCGTCGGCAACCGCCCCGGCCTCATCGGCTCGCTGCTCGTCGGTGTCGCGGCCGCCAAGACGCTCGCCTGGACGCTCGGCAAACCGCTGCTGGGCATCGACCACGTGCAGGCCCACCTCTACGCCGCGGCACTCGACGCCGAGCCGATCGCGTATCCCGCGCTGGGGATCGTCGTCAGCGGAGGGCATTCGAGCATCTACGCCGTCACCGGCCCGCTTGAGATGCGTACGCTCGGCCGCACGATCGACGACGCCGTCGGCGAGGCGTACGACAAGGTCGCCGCGATCCTCCAGCTCGGCTTCCCCGGCGGCCCCATCGTCGACAAGCTCGCGCAACGCGGCGATGGCACGGGCATCAAATTCCCGCGCACGATGCTCACACCCGAGAGCCTCGACTTCTCGTTCAGCGGTTTGAAGACCGCGGTGCTCTACCACGTCTGCGGCCAGCCCGTCGGCCGGGGACCGAGCGCGCGGTTCGAGCGTGACGCGACGTCACTGAGCGATACGCAGAAGGCGGACATCTGCGCCGCGTTTCAGAGGACCGCGGCGGATGTGGTGATCACCAAGCTCCGCCGCGCCGCAAAGTTCATGGCCGAGGCGGGGCAAAAGCCGCAGAGCCTGCTCATCGGCGGCGGTGTGAGCGCCAATTCGGAGCTGCGTAATCGCTCACAGGAACTCGGCGCGGAGATGGGCCTTGCCGTGCGTCTGCCGAAGTTCGCCTACTGCCTGGACAACGCGGCGATGATCGCCGGCATGGCGCACCACCGCCTGCGCGCCGGCCAGAGCGACGACCTGCAACTCGAAGCCGCGGCGTCGAGCGGGTTGTAATGTTTTGGGTGCCACGGCCAGCGCAGGCTCTGCGGAGTCGGCCGTGTGCCTTGTCTCACCATGTAGGGAACACGGCCGACTCGAAGACTCGCTGGCCGTGGCACCCGGAAGTTATTGCGTCAGGCCGAAACGGATGCGGACCCTGCGTTCGATCGGGGCGAAGATCGTGCGGTCGCAGATCATGCCGATCGCGATCATGATGATCATCACCGCCACGACGCGTGCGATCCCGCCGTATTCGCGGCCGATGTGCAGTTCGTAACCGATGCCGTGGTAGTTGAGCGCCGTGAACATCAATTCCCCGCCCATCAGGGATCGCCAGGCAAAGGAGAATCCGGAGCGGAGGCTGCTGGCCAGCGCCGGCAGGCCTGCGGGGAGCATGACGTAGCGGTAGAAATTCCAGCGGCGCGCCCCGAACACCAGTCCCGCGGCCCTGTAGATCGGCGGCGTCATGCGCAGACCGTCCCGCAGCGAGATCGCGATCGCAAAGAAGCTGCCCATGATCAGGACGAAAAGCACGCCCGATTCGGTGATGTGCAGCAGCGCAATCGCCAGCGGCACCCAGCAAACGCTCGGCAGCGTCTGCAATCCCAGGAACACAGGTCCGAGCATCGCGTCCACAAATTTGTAGCGCCACATCATGAGCCCCAGCAGCATTCCCAGCACGATACTCAGCACGAATCCGATGATCAGCCGAAATCCGCTGACGCCCAGCGACACCATGAGCGGGCTTGAAATGGTGCGCCAAACCACGCCGGGCTTGACAGCGTCGGTGACTGCCGCGTCCTCGTGGGGCTGTTCGGTGCCGGCCCAGGGCTTGACGGTCAGCGGCCAGCCGGGATGGATCGCCTCGCCGAAGTGCGTCTCGACGCCGAGCATGTCGAGCGTGGAATCGACGACGGCGGTCGGCCACGGGAAAACGACCGGCTTCCAGCCGATGACGCGGTACGCCGCCTCCCAGCCGAGGATGAGCAGCAGCCAGCAGACGAGCACCTTGAGTCGCGTGCTATTGTTGAGCCAACTCTGAATTGACACGGTTGACCTCGTCTTCGATTTCCTTGCGGACCAGGCCGACGACCTCGTTGACCGCGGGGCTGTCGAAATCGCGCGGGTGCGCCAGATCGACCGGGACCTCGCGCCGGATTTTTCCGGGGCGTGAGTGGAGCACGATGATGCGGTCGGCCAGACGCACAGCTTCGCCGACCGAGTGGGTGACGAACAGGACGGTCTTGTGCGTCTTGACGTAGAGCTCCTGCATCTGCTCGTGCAAGAGCGTGCGAGTCTGGGCATCAAGCGCGGCGAAGGGCTCGTCCATAAGCAGGACCGAGGGGTCCATGACCAGCGCACGGGCGATGGCGATGCGCTGCCGCATGCCGCCCGAGAGCTGGTGGACGAACATCTCACCGGCGTGGGCGAGGTGGACCATGTCCAAGGCCTGGGCAACGGCATCGCGCCGCGCAGCCTTGGGGACTCCGGTCATCTTCAGGCCGAATTCGACGTTCTGCGCCGCCGTGAGCCAGGGGAACAGGCCGTGCTCCTGGAACACCATCGCGCGATCGGGTCCCGGGGCGCTGACGCGCCTGCCGTCGAGCCAGACCTCGCCGGCGTCGGCGGGCAGCAGCCCGGCAACCATGTTGAGCAGCGTGCTCTTGCCGCAGCCCGAGGGCCCGACGACGACGACGAACTCGCCGGGCTGCGTGGTCATGCTGACGTTCTGGATCGCGTGGACGTCGGAGTTTGGAAAGAGCTTGGAGACGTTGCGCAGTTCCAGCCGCCCCTTGGTCGCGCGGCCGGCGGCGGCTGTGAGGCGCGAGACGCCGTTAGCCGGGCTGGACACGGTGACGGGATCAATCGGGTTTTGTGGCGATTGGGTCAAGCGCTGTTATTTCGCAGGGGCGGGTTGTGCGACCGCGATCGATCGCAGGATACTCGTATCGACCAGACCTTCCGTGGGCGTGATCGACTTGAGATATTTCAGGTCGTAGGACCACTGTGCGAACGATTTGAGCGTGCTTGGCATCGGGTCGTCGGTGAACTTCACGTGAACGACCGCGTCCTTCATCAGCGATTCTGATATTTTTTTGCCGGTGAGCTTTGTCAGCGCGGCGGCGAGATCGGGCGCATATTTGACCGGATCACGGGAGAGGCGATCGGTCCACGCCGTGTGCACGGTCAGAAGTTTCCGTATCACGTCCGGATGCTTGGCGAGAAATTCGGGGGTAGTGACGACGGTCGTCAATCCGAATTCCGCGCCGGGCCAGAGGTCCTTTTCCTGCGCTATGATCTTGCCGCCGGCCTCAGCGACGAGCTTGGAGCCCCACGGCTCCGGCGCCCACGCCGCGTCGATCTGGCCCTGGCTCATCATCGCGCTCTGCTCGGCGTTGGAGATGGAGACCACATTACTCGTGTCGGCCTGGCCGAGCTTGGCCACCAGGAAGTGCCGCGCCGAGATGTCCTGCGTGTTGCCCAGCTGCGGCGTGGCGATCTTGCGGCCCTTGAGGTCCTCGAACCTCTCGATGCCCGAACCGGGACGTGCGACGATGACCACGCCGTTGGCCGCGGCACCGGAGATGACACGGATGCCCTCGCCGCGTGTCTGGGAATAGGCGTTGATCGCGGGTCCCGGGCCGACGTAGCCGAAGTCGATCTCGTTGGCGAAGAGCGCTTCGATCAGCGATGGCCCGGCGTTGAAGACTTTGGTCGAGAGCTTGCCGGGAGCGACGGCCTTTTTGTAATCGCCGCTGGCGACGCCGAGCACGGCCTGAGCGTGCGTGAGATTCGCAAAGTAGCCGATGCGGACCTCGGCGGGTACGGGCTGAGCCGGCACAGCTGGCGCGGTGCCGCCGGTGACCGGAGGCTTGGCGTCCTCCTGCTTGCCGCAACCGGCGACGATGAGGGAAAGGAAAAGCGTGACCGCGGCGAGCAACGATAAACGATCAAGTGCGAAGTGAATTTTCATCGGATCAACCATTCTGTGTGTGCGGGGTGAGTGGGCGTGGACTCCACGGGGAGCCTGCTTATAGACGCTGCAATGGAAAAGCACCGACGCTGCAGGTCAACAGCTACACAGCGACGCCCGACAGGAAAGAATGGTTGAGAAGGTGGCCATGGGCGGAAATTATACCCATCGGTTGCGGGATGAACAACTCGGCCCGATTCGCCGCATCACGCTTGACCCGATAACGCTCACCGCGCCGCCGCGGCCACATCTTCGGCCACCCACCAGCGAGGCCCGTCACGCTCGACACGACGATAAAGCGTGTCACGCTCCACCGGCACGCAGCCCGCCTCGCGGATCGCGCGGCGAAGACGACCAACGGTCATCTCCTGGTGCGTCGAACCGTCGCGCTTCACCTTCGTGATGTCATACCAGACGACCGTGCCGTCGATGTCATCGGCGCCGAATCGCAGCGACATCTGCGCCAGCTCAAGAGTCTGCATGATCCAGAACGCTTTCACATGCGCAAAGTTGTCGAGCATCAGCCGGCTGATCGCCAGCATCTTCAGGTCATCGAGCCCCGTCGGACCCGGGAGCCGCTTGAGCTCCGATTCGCCGGGGATGAAGGGCAGCGGGATCACGGTCTGGAATCGCCCGGTGTGATTCTCGCGGATCGCCTCGTCCTGCACTTCGCGCAGGATCATCAGGTGGTGCAGACGATCTTCGACGCTCTCGATGTGGCCGTAGAGGATCGTCGCGTTGCTCATCAGACCGATGCGGTGCGCCGTGCGGTGCACGTCGAGCCACTGCTCGGAGCGGATCTTGCCCTTGAATGCTTCATCGTGCACACGGTCGTCGAACACTTCCGCCCCGCCGCCAGGCAGCGAGCCGAGGCCCGCGTCCTTGAGATCCGCGAGCACCGCCTCGATATCTCGGCCGCGTTTGCTGATGCGCGCCAGATGCACGATCTCGACAGCCGTGAATGCCTTGATGTGCAGATT
Organism: Planctomycetota bacterium; assembly: GCA_043788485.1. Classification (GTDB taxonomy): domain Bacteria; phylum Planctomycetota; class Phycisphaerae; order Phycisphaerales; family Zrk34; genus JAYVTU01. The sequence continues at coordinate 15,329 of JAYVTU010000212.1, read as the reverse complement.
CGGATTCTCTGCGTGAATCGCGCGCATCATGTCGGTGTAGTAGCTGAACGGCAGGCGCGGATGAAGCCCGCCGACGATGTGGATCTCGGTGGCCCCGGCCTGAAAGGCGGCGCGGGCAGCGGCGCGGGCATCCTCGACACTGCGCTGATACTCGCCGTCCTGCCCCTCCTTGCGATAGAAGTCGCAGAACTTGCAGCTCAGGGCGCAGACATTGGAATAGTTGAAATGCCGGTTGACGTTGTAGAAAGCAGCGTCGCCATGCAGGCGGCGGCGGACGGTGTCGGCCAATCGGCCGATCGTCCAGACATCGCGGCTGGCAAAGAGCGCCCGGCCATCGGCCTCGCTCAGGCGCTCGCCGGCAGCGGTTTTATCGGCAATCTGGCGGAGTGTGCTGTCCAAAGCGTTCCTTCGTGAAGTCCGTCAATCATAGCCGAACCCCCGCGCATCAAAAAGGCCGTTTATGCGGGTCGCGAGGTTAATTCGGTCGTGTTTTGCGCCGATATCGGGCGTATCCAAACTACGAGGGGTCCGCGCGATGTCCACGCAACAACGCAAGCAGGAACCGGTCGCCAAGGCCGACGGAATCTGGGAACACCTGACGCAGCAGCTCCACCAGCTGCAGAGCGCCGCCGACGCCTGCGCCGCGCAGGCTGCGGACATCAGCGCTGAACGGCTCGCGCTGACCGAGCAGGCCACCGCGCAGGCGAAGCTCGCCGCGCACCTCGATGAGCAGCAGAAGCGCGTCGAGCGGCAGCAGTCGGAGTTGCAGGAGCTGCGCAGTGGCGTCGACAGCGACCGCCGCGACCTTGAGAACCAGTCAAGCAAGCTCAAACAAGAACAGTCGCAGTTGAAGGCCAGCCGCAAGGCCCTCGAAGAGTCGCGCGCCGAGCTGGACCTTCAGGAAACCAAGCTGCGCAAGCAGCAGGCGGATGTCGAAGAGGCCCGCATCGCGCTCGAACCCCTCCGCCTACAGCTCGAATCGCGCTGGGCGGAGCTCGAAGACCAGGCGCAGAACATGCAGCTCCGCGCAGCGCACCTCGAAGAGCTCAAGGCGACGACGGACCAGTCGCGTGAGGAACTGCGCAGCGAGCGTGAGAAGGCCGCCGCCGAGATCGCAACGCTGACGCAGGATCGCGCGGCGCTGACCGAGGAACGCGCCGCCCTGCGTGACCGTGAAACAAAGCTCAAGCGTGACGAGCAAGAGATCGCCGAGGTGCGCCACTCGCTGGAGCCGCTCTGCCGCGAGGCCGACGAGCGCCTGGCGAAGCTGTCCCAGCGGGCCGCCGAACTGGAAGCCCAAGGTCGCGAGATCGAGGCACTCCGGGCCGCGACGATGGCAGAGCGTCAGGAATTCGCCCTAGCCGTGCAGCAGCTCGAGCAGCAGCGCAAGCACATCGATGAAGCACGCCGCGAGATGGAAACCACAGGCCGGACCCTTCAGGAACGCCGCGCCCACCTTGATGGTCAGCAGGCCGAGATCGAGCAGACGCAGGAATCGCTCGAAGCGATGAAGCTCGAGGTCGAGGCCCGCGCCAAGATGCTCGAAGTGCAGACCAGCCATCTTGATGCGCGTCAGAAGCAGCTCGACGAGCAGCGTCTGGCGTTCGACGCCGAGCGCCGCGATGCGAAGAACCTCAAGAAGAGCGTCACCGCCGAGAAGGAGCAGCTCGCGGAGCAGCAGGTGCGCATCGCCGAGATGCAGCGTGACATCGCCGCCCGCGAAGAGGAGCTGGCACAGACTCGTGCGCAGCTCGAAGAGACCCGTAAGCACACCGAAATATCCGCCAGCGAGGGCGAGGCCCGCCGCGCCATCCTCGACGAGCAGGCCGCCCGGGTCGAGGCAGGCTCCGCCCGACTCCAGGCGATGCAGGACACGATGCGGGCCGCGGCTCAGCAGCTTGTCGAAAAGCAGCACAAGGTGCGTGCGCAGACCACGCGCAGCGTCGCCCGTCTCCGCGGCTGGCAGCAGAAGCGCCGTTTGGAAATGGCCGAGGAACGCAGGCAGTTCCGCCTCAACACACGCAAAACACTCGCCCGCCTACGCCAGTGGCAGCAGAACCAGACCGAGGAACTCGCCGCCCGCGTCGCCGAGGCCACCAGCCTCGCGCGCAGCAGCGCCGAGCATGACATCCAGCTCAGCAGCGCCAAGGCGTCGCTTGATCGCCGCCGCGCCCGGCTCCAGAAGTTCCGCGATGTCATCCGCCAGAGCCGCGTCAAGGTCGAGGCACAGCTCGAATCCATCGCACGCCAGACCGAATCGCTCAAGGCCCATTCCGATGCGCTCGAGACGCAGCGCCACTATGCCCGCGAAGTTGTCGAGCGTCGCAACGCCGTGATGGAACTGCAGCAGCTCCTGACCGAGGCCGAGCAGCGGATGATCCGCCGCTGGGGCATCCAGCACGCTCTGGGCTGGGTCGCGCGGGCACTGGTCTGTCTGCTGTTGTGTGCCGGCATCGCCTACCACGTCAGCGGCAAGCTCGCGACACGCACGTATGTCACCAGCGCCGCCGCACGTTTCGTCGCCAACGATTCGGCCAGCGGCGCCGCCTGGCTCGCCGAGCAGAACAAGAACTTCACCAGCGACGAGATGCTCGACCGCGTCGGCGTCGAGATGCGCCGCACCGGTTACGCCGGCTCCACCCAGCCCGCGCGCCTGCGGCAGGTTCTCGCGCCGCTCGCCCTCAGCTGCCCCTCGCCCGGCATGCTCTACCTCGAGCTAACCGGCCCCGACTCCGCCGAGATCAACGCGGTCCTCGACGGCGTGATGCACGCCATCGCCCGCCCCGCCCCCACCGCCAGCAAGGATCAGGAGAAGGTCGCCTCCCCCACCGCCGCGATGCCCGCCTACGTCATCTCGCAGCCTGCGAAACTCTCCCCCGAGCCGATCTTCGACAACCAGAGCCGTCTCAACGCGATGATCTTCGGCGGAGCCGTCGCCGGCACGCTGCTTCTGGTCACCGTGCTGGGCTTCGCGATGATCCGCACACGCCGCGGCGTCGTCGAGGAGATCGACAGCTCCAGCATCGCCGACGACAACCAATGGCGCGAGACCTCCGATGTCGTCAATGCTCCGGTGAACGATCCCGCGCCCGCAGCGCAGGTTGAAACGAACTTCGGCAAGCCGCTGTTCTAAAGGACAGAGGTCAGAGGTCAAAGGTCAGAAATACGAGGTCGGAAGTCAGCCGCGGAGGGTGGGCTGGCTTCCGACCTTTTCATTTGGATTCGCGTTGCCGAACAGCTTCGAACAGCAGGAGCGCCGCGGTGACCGAGACGTTGAGCGAATCCGCTGTGCCTCGCATCGGGATCGACACAGCAATGTCCGCGGCGTCGATCCACTGCGGTGCGAGCCCCTGCGCTTCGGCGCCGACGACGATCGCAACATCACCGCGGAGATCGGCTTCGCTGTACCTGGCTGCGCCGCCGGGCGTCGCCGCGATGAGACGCACCTTGTTCACCTTGAGCCACTGCAGTATCTCTTCACGCCCGCCGCAGACGATCGGCATTGAAAACACAGCGCCGGTGCTCGCGCGGACGCAATTGGGATTGAAGAGGTCGAAGCCCGCCGCGTCGATCAGGACCCCCGCAGCACCTGCCGCATCGGCCGAGCGCAGGATCGCGCCGACGTTGCCCGGTTTCTCCAGGCCGCTGCACACCAGGAACAAACCCGTCGCCGGGATCGCCGCCAGCTCCGTCGTCCGGGCGTGCATCACCGCGACGAATCCCTGCGGATTCTCCTGGTAGGCGATCTTCGCCAGCACCGCTTCATTGACCTCGACGATGTCCGCTCCACGCTCCTGGATGCGCTCAAGCAGCGGCAGCTCCTTGAAACGCTCGGGCCAGATGTAGAACTCGACGACGACAAAACCCGCGTCAATCGCCCGCTCCAATTCGCGGGCGCGCTCCACGCAGAAAAGCCCCGACTCCCGCCGCGTGCGGCTCTCGGTCTGCAGCTTGGCAACCTGCTTGATGCGCGGATTTTGGACGCTGGTGATCGCTTGCATGGAAACCTTTTACACCCGGAACACGGGGGACACAAAGGGGAAAACCATGAGCCGATAGTATGTAGCCACTCCCTACAGAAGCAGCCAAGGGTTGTGTCAGCAGACGGAAAGTTCACCATCCAGTCGTCTTTTTTAGCCGACCGGGGGTCGTCTCTGGATTATCGCATGTCGGGTGCCTATATTTGTGAGGCTGGTGGTGACGCCAGCTTACTTGAAGTATTTGTTGGTAAATGCAGAAACGAAAATTCGGATGATTGAAACGCTATGTGGATTCAACCGGTCGACAGCACAGAGTTTCTTCAGGTGGTGGGTGCCGCGAGAGTCGGGCATGCCGACGAACTGGCCAGCCTGGTGCGTGAGCGCTGGACGCCGCAACAACTCTGCCAGATGCTTCAACACGAAGAGTCGGATGTCCGCAAACTGGCGTGCGTCGTGCTCGGCCTGATCGCCGATCGGCGTGTGGAAAACTGCCTTGCGGCGGTGCTTCGCGATGAGGATCCGGCGATCAACGAGATGGCGGAGCATGCCCTGTGGTCGATCTGGTTCCGCGCCGGGTCGGCCGACGCGGAGCGGCACTTCTGCCGGGGCATCGAGGCCCTTGAGCAGGAGAAAACGGGCGACGCCGTCGATCATTTCACGCGGGCGATCGATGCCGATCCGAAGTTCTCCGAGGCGTACAATCAGCGGGCCATTGCGTATTACCTTCAAGACCAATTCATCGAGGCGATGGACGACAGCCGGCGGACGCTGGAGCTGGCCCCGTGCCATTTTGGGGCGATGGCGGGCCTGGGCCACTGTCACGCGCAGCTCGGCAACTTCGCCGACGCCGGACGGGCGTATCGCAGAGCGCTGCAGATCAACCCCAGGATGCACACGATCGCGGCGGCGCTGGGACGCATAGGCCGATGCTTCACTTGTGTCTGAGGAGGGAGCGGATAGGAGGCGGTGGAGGGGAGTTAGGAGTTGGGGGCTAGCAGTTGGGAGTTAGGGGTTAGTGAAATCCGAATTTCAGAAATTTCTTGACCCATATGTGGCATGTCATACAATCGCGCGTTGCGATTGCGGTATCACATTCGCCGAGGAATGCTCTCCATGTCGGGTCCGTCCCCCACATCCCGCTCGGTCACTGCCCTGCGCATGCGCGTGCTGCTGACGCTCATCGGCGGCGCGGGAGTGGCGCTGGCGGTCGGCGTGGGATGCGCGATGAACTTCAACGGCGGCGGGCCGGCTACGGCGACGGGCGCATCGGTCGAAGCACTGATGGTTGTCGATCCGCCGCGCGAGTCGCCGCTGGTCGCGGCCACCGCGGATGCGAAACCGACGGTGACGCCGATCGATGAGACGGGCTTCGAGGATGTGATTGAGCCCGATGCGCCGCGCGTGGAGATGAAGAAGCCCGTCACGCCGATCGCTCCGGCGATGTTCGACGGCCGGCCGCTGCGGCAGGCCCGGACGATGCGCATGCTCGTCACTGCGTACAGCCCCGATGAGAAATCGTGCGGCAAGTGGGCGAAGTACAAGACGACCGCCAGCGGATTCTCGGTGTGGACCAACGGCATGAAGCTCGTCGCCGCCGACACGAAGGTGCTGCCCTTCCACTCGATCGTCTCGATCCCCGGCTACGACAACGCCAAGCCCGTGCCCGTCCTGGACCGCGGCGGCAAGATCAAGGGCAACCACCTCGACGTGCTTTTCGCCACCGATGAAGCGGCCAAGAAATGGGGCGCGAAGTGGCTCAATGTGACGATTTGGGAATACGAATAAGTTTCAGTGCGCGTACTTCACTAATTCCAGCGGGAGGCGTTTAAGGCCCCGGCGGCGGGCTTTGGCTACGGCGTAGCGCATGGACGATTCGACGCGGCGCTCGACCTTCGCGGTGACGGCGATGCCCTGCTCACGCATCGCTTCGAGCGCCCACATCCACGCCATGTATTCCTCGAGGCAGCGGAGTTTGTAGCGGTGGAAGCCGATCGCGTGGTGGCCGACCTCGTGGAGGAAGACCGCGGCGGAGACGGGCCCGCGCGGGCGCGGGGCTTCGATGAGACGGGCGATGTGGCCGTCGGCGTAGGTCACTTCCCAAGCACAACCGCTGTTGCTCTGACGCCAGCGGCGGACGCGAACGCTGTGGCTGGCCTTCATCGTCTCGACCATGGCGTCATAGGGCGGGCGCGGCGGCGCGGCGGCTCGACGTGTCGCGGCGGCGCTGCGCCGAGTCGCGCGTTCGGCGGCGCGGCGCGGGCGCTGACTGCTCGGCAGCAAACCCCGGAGCCAACTGGCGACTTGTGATCCCGTCTTCGACATGAGGGCAAGCTACACGCACCGCGCGCGTCGCACAAGACTAAAGTTGCCGCGCACGTGCTCCGCGCGGAGCGGTAATTTTTGCGGTGTCAAATGCGCGCGCTCCGCGTGACGCCGCTTGCGGCTCGCGCGATGCCGCTCTAGCCTGATCCGCATGCGCATCGTCTTCTTCGGTTCCGGCGAGTTCGGCCTGCCCACGCTCGAAGCGCTGCGCGCGCATCACGACGTCGCGCTCGTCGTCTCGCAGCCCGATCGTCCCGCGGGGCGGAGCCGGCAGTTGACACCGACACCGATCGCACAGTGGGCGATCGCGCAGAATCTCCCGCTCATCCGGCCCGAGAAGGTGAACTACGAGGCGGTCATGCAGCAGATCCGCGATGCGAACGCCGATGCGCACGTCGTCATCGCGTTCGGCCAGAAGATCGGGCGCGAGATCATCGAGGCTCCGCGACTGGGCCGCGCGGCAACGGTGAACCTGCACGCATCATTGCTGCCCAAGTACCGCGGAGCGGCTCCGATCCACTGGGCGATTCTCAGCGGCGAAAAATCCACGGGAAACACGGTGTTTTCGCTCGTTGAGAAGATGGACGCCGGGGAGATCCTCGGTCAGCAATCGACGCCGATCGGACCGCTGGAGACGACGGGCGAACTGCACGATCGGCTTGCAAAGCTCGGGCCAGAGTTGGTGCTGAATGTGCTGGCGGAATTGGAGAGCGGGACGGCGAAGCCGCTCGTGCAGGATGAATCGGCGGTGACGATCGCGCGGAAGCTGAGCCGGGCTGATGGTGAGGTCGACTTCGGCGGGAGCGCGGAGGAGATCCGGCGGCGCGTGCACGGACTGACACCGTGGCCGGGCGTGACGGTGTGGTGGTCGCAGACTCCCGGCGAAGCGCGTCAGGCGCTGATGCTGCGGCGCGTTGAGGCGATGGCAAAGTCGCCACGCGGCGGCGCACCGGGTGAGATGATCGCGGAGGGAGTCGTGGCGACCCGAGATGGCGCGGTGCGATTAATCGAAGTGCAACCGCCGGGGAAGCGCACGATGAAGTGGGAGGAGTTTGCGCGGGGCAGCGGGCCAAAGATCGGCGCGGGGTTTTATTCGGCGGAGAAGTGAAACAAAATTTCTGATAGGCGCCGCGCGAACGCCGGAATCACTTCCGCGGCGGCGTGTAGCTCTCTTCCAGCGACTTGAGCGCCCGCTGATGGGCGAGCTTGTCGATGGGCGCCATGCGGTCGATGATGAGCTGGCCCTCGAGGTGGTCAAACTCGTGCTGCCAGATGCGGGCGTGGAGGTCGCTGCTGGTGAGCGTGAACGGCTTGCCGTCGAGGTCGAGGGCGCTCACGGTGATGGTCCTGGGCCGGAGGACGTCGGCGCGGATGTTGGGCAGGGAGAGGCAGCCCTCCTCGTGGGGCTCGACTTCTTCGCTGGCATCGCTGAGGATTGGGTTAATGAAAATGCGTTCGACATCGCTCTCCTGCTCGCCGACCGAGACAAACATGCGCCAGGGCAGGCCGATCTGCGGGGCGGCCAGGCCGACGCCCTCGGCCTCGTGCATGAGGTCGATCATGCGGATGGCCACGTCGCGCACCTCGTCGGTGATCTGCGTGAGGGGCTTGGCCTTGCGGCGCAGGACAGGGTCCGGATAAACAACGATATTGAGGCTGCCGACCTTGACGCTCATTGCTCTATGATAGATGCTACAATAAGATCGTCCAGCACTGAGGCAGGTTCTGAGGCGTTGTTGCCGACCCGTCGGCTCCACACGCCGCTTCAAACTCTCTCACCAGCCATCAGGGGGCAGCCCATTGGGTTGGTTCTCCGGCAAGAAAAAAACTGACGCGTCGGCAACCGGGGCCTCGGCCTCGGGAGCCTCGGCATCGGGTGCGCCCACGCCCGCGGGTGGCAAGGGTGGCAAAGGTGAACCGCCAAAGACGGACACCGGCGCTGCGACACCCGGCGGGGGCGGCAAAGGCGAATCGCCCAAGTCGAGTACCGGCGCCGCCGGTTCCGAAGCACGCGACCCGCGCAAGGCTCGCCGCTTCTTCGAGGTCGCCGAGACCGTCGCCGCGAGCCGCAATTACGACTACGCCATCGAGCTGTACATCAACGGTCTCCGCAACGACCCCGAGAACATGAAAGAGCACGAGAACCTCCGCGATGTCGCGGTGCGCCGCCGCACGGTCGGCGGTGGCAAGCCCGCGGGGTTCATGGACAAGGGCCCGACGCTGGGCAAGGGCCCGTCGGACCGCATGCTCGCCGCCGAATACCTCTGGGCCAAGAACCCGCTCGACCCGCAGCTCGCGCTCAACACCATGGAGCTCGCGCACAAAGCCGAGCTCGAAGAGGTGACCTACTGGATCGGGCAGTTCGTCGTCGAGCACAACAGCCAGCAGAAGAGCCCGCGAAAATCGCTGTACGCAAAGGTCGTGGATATCTACGAGGACCTGCACGCGTGGGCCAAGGCCGTCGAGGTTCAGAAGATCGTGCTGCGCATGTCGCCCGACGACATGAACGCGCTGCAGAAGCTCAAGAACCTCGAAGCCGAAAACACGATGCAGCTCAGCAACTACGATGGCAAAGAGGGCGGCTTCGTCAAGGGCGTCCGCGACGCCGAGAAGCAGAAGGCCCTGTCCCAGCAGGACTCGATCGCCGCCAGCGCCGGTCAGCTCGCCGAGAGCATCGCCCGACTCCGCAAGGAAGCCGTGGACAATCCCGATGACGTCGATCGCATGCTCAAGTTCGTCAACGAGCTTCTCAAGCTCGAAAGCGACGAGACGGAAAACGAAGCGATCGTGGTCCTGACCGAGGGCTTCGAGAAGTACAAACAGTACCGCATGAAGATGAAGGTCGGCGACATCAAGCGCAAGCAGTTCAACCGCCGCGTGCGCCAGATCCGCCTAGAAGCCCAGTCCAATCCCGCCAAGCAGGGCGAGCTTACCGAGCAGCTCAAGAAGGTGCGCGACGAGCAGCTCAAGTTCGAGCTGGCCGAATTCACCGAACGCGTCGAAAATTATCCGACCGACATGGCGATGCGTTTCGAGCTGGGCGTCCGCCAGTTCCTGACCGGCGAGTACGACCTGGCGATCGGCAGCTTCCAGGAATCACAGGCCGACCCCAAGCAGCGCGCCAATTCGCTCCGCTACCTCGGCGAAGCCTTCACCCGGAAGCACTGGTACGACGAGGCAATCGACACCTTCACCCGCGGCATCGAAGTGCACCCGTACAACGATGACAAGCTCGCCTTGGAGCTCCGCTACGAACTGGTCCGCGCCTTCGAAGCCAAGGCCCGCCGTGATAAGTCGCTCTCGGTCGCCGAGGAAGCCGCGAAGATCGCCAGCCAGATCGCGCAGACCGATTTCAACTACAAAGACATCCGCCAGATCATCGATCGTCTTCGTGCTCTGATCGGTGAACTCCGCGCGGCGGGTTAAGAAGTCCAAGGTCCAATGTCTGCGATAGCCGTCATTCCAGCACGTTTCGCATCGACCCGCCTGCCCGGCAAGCCTCTTCTGGACCGGACGGGCAAGCCGCTGATTATTCATGTCGTCGAGCAGGCCCGGCGGGCACAGCGCATCGCCGAGGTGATCGTGGCGACGGATGACCGCCGGATTCTGGAGGCGGTGACGTCGCGCGGGTTCAAGGCGGTGATGACGCGTGAGGATCATCCCAACGGCACGATGCGCATTGCCGAGGTCGCCGCGGCGCTCCCGGCGGACGCTGACATCATCGTCAACGTGCAGGGCGATGAGCCGATGATCGATCCGGCCGTGGTCGATCGCGTCGTGGAGCGGCTCCAATCGGGCGATGAGCCGATGGCGACTGTCGCCTCGCCGTTTGCGGTCGGCGAGGACCCGGCGAACCCGAATATCGTGAAGGTCGTCGTCGATCGGCGAGGCCGGGCGATGTACTTTTCACGCAGCCTGATCCCCCACCACCGCGATGCGAAACCCGCGGTTTCTGCCGGTGGCTATCTGAAGCACATCGGACTTTATGCCTATCGCCGGGCGTTCCTGCCGGTGTACGTCGTGCTGCCCGCCACGCCGTGCGAGGAAGCGGAAAAACTCGAACAACTCCGCGCCTTGGAGCACGGCCACGCCATCGCCGTCATCGAAGCACAAGTGAATCACACCGGCATCGACACGCCGGAGCAGTATGAGGCGTTTGTGCGGCTCTGCGCCGCGCGGGGTTGAACGCTCCGCGGTCGGTGAAATTGTCACTGAGCCGAAGCGAACCTTTCAAACGAATCATTGAGAATGGCGCGGAGCTTGGGGTCCGCATTGATCCGTTTGAACTGGAGCAAAAGATTCACGACGGCCTGCTGATTCTCAACATCCTTATCGTTGTTCAGCGACGCACGCTGATCCGCGGAGAGAGCCGGCAACGCTGCGTCCCGCCTGTGCAACGATTCGATGTGGGTGACAAGTGCATCGACGGTCGGCACCGCCGCCTTGGCAGACGCTTCGTCCGTGACACCCTTCAACACGGCGCCGAACTTCTTGAGATCGGCGATGGTTTCGCTGAGCACCTTTTCGTGGCTGTCGCCTGTGGCGGCGGGCGCGGCCGGGACCGGGGCGACGGAGGTTGCAGACGACTTGGGCTTTTCCGGGCTGTCGCCGCAGCCGGTCAGGAGAAGAGGCGCGATCACCGCTGCGATGGCGAGCCGGGAAGTGGGCATGAGCAGCCTCTCAATATGTGTGAAATCCCAGCATAACGCGGGTTGATTTCCCGTGCAGACCGCGGCCCCCGGGCGGCAGCGGCTTGACACGCCTACCATCACCATCGGAGCGACCAAAACCAGCCGGACCCCGACAACTTGCCAGTGGTGGGGATGGCGCGGTACAGTCAGACATGCCCTCTGAAAAAGAAAAAGACATCCTCGCCGAAGTCGGACACAAATCTCAAGAAACCGAGTTCTACTCCCCCACCCCCAAGGGCTACCAGAAGGGCCGCCATAAGTACGTCGTCATCATGGGCACCGTGATGAGCGGACTGGGCAAGGGGATCTTCTCGGCGTCCGTCGCGAAGCTGCTCAAGGACAAGGGCCTCCGCATCTCGCCGATCAAGATGGAGGGGTACCTCAACCTCGACTCCGGCACGCTCAATCCCTACCGCCACGGCGAGGTCTTCGTCCTCGACGACGGGATGGAAACGGACATGGACCTGGGCACGTACGAGCGGATGCTCGACCAGGACCTCGACGGCAAGAACTTCACCACCAGCGGACAGATCTACCGCGGCGTCCTCGAGAAGGAGCGCCACGGTGGCTACCTCGGCCGCGACGTGCAGATGATCCCGCACGTCACAGGCGAAGTGAAATACCTGCTCCGCAACCTCGCGGTGCAGCAGGACGCGGACGTTGTGTTCGTCGAGGTCGGCGGGACCGTGGGCGATTTCGAGAACGGCTTCTACATCGAGGCGCTGCGCGAGCTAGCCTTTGAGGAAGGGCCGGGCTCGGTTTGTTTCGTGGCGCTGACTTATGTCATCGAGCCGCAGGCGCTCGGCGAGCAGAAGTCCAAGGCGGCGCAGCTCGGCATCAAGCGGCTGCTGGAGCTGGGCGTTCAGCCGCAGATCATCGCCTGCCGCGGCAAGAATCCGGTGAATGACAAGGTGCGCGAGAAGATCGCGATGTTCAGCAACGTGCCGATCCGGCGTGTGATCTCGATGCACGACCGCGAGTCGATCTATCTCATCCCCGAAGAGATGCACGAGGCGGGGATCGACCTGGAGATACTCGGGATCCTGGGGCTGCACGACCGCGTGCGCCCGGGCCAGGAGGATCAGGCCCGGCGGAAGTGGAACGATTACGTCCGACTGCTCACCGGCCCGCGTCGCTTCGAGATTCACGTCGGAATCACTGGCAAATACGCGGCCCTACGCGACGCCTATGCCTCCGTGGAAAAGGCGCTGGAACACTGCGGCGCGCATCTCTCCGCGAAGGTCAACATCCACTGGATCGACACCACACAGATCGAACCGACCGACACAGCCCGCATCTCGGCGCAGCTCGAATCGATGGACGCGGTAATCGTGCCCGGCGGCTTCGGCGTCCGCGGGACGGAGACGAAGATCTCGTGTGTGAAATACTGTCGTGAGAACCAGACGCCGTATTTGGGCATCTGCCTCGGGTTCCAGATGGCGGTGATCGAGTTCGCACGCAATGTCTGCGGCCTCGAGGAAGCCGAGAGCACCGAGTTCAAGCCCGACGCCCGCAACCCGATCATCTCGGAGCTGCCGGAGCAGAAGAAGATCGAGGGCCTCGGCGGGACGATGCGGCTGGGCGGCAAAGATGTGTTGGTCCGCCCGCAGACGCTCGCCTCGTTCCTCTACGATGAGAAGAAGACGATCCGTGAGCGTTTCCGTCACCGTTACGAGGTTGAGCCGCGCTACATCGAGACGATCGAGAAGGCGGGCATGATCTTCTCGGGGCGTCACCCGACGCAGCCGATCATGCAGATCATGGAGCTGCCGTTCGAGACGCATCCTTACTTCGTCGGCGGTCAGTTCCACCCCGAGCTCAAGAGCCGGCCGCTGCGTCCGTCGCCGATGTTCATGGGCCTGGTCGCCGCGGCGATCCGCCACGCGTACCCGCTGATCCCCGTCGAGGAGATCTCGACACGCTGGCTCCGCACGGAGAAGAAGGACAAGCAGCCCGAGATCCAGACCGGCAAGCAGGCCACCGCGGTGCATTGAGGCGATTGCAGATATGAAATCTCAGATTTCAGATTCAGGATGAAACACACATACGAAAAGGCGTGAGCACCGAAGTGCTCACGCCTTTTGCTTTGAGTACGCGTTGAGAGTGAGAATGCGCCGCGGTTCATCACGGAGCGACACTGAGATTCCCGAGGTAGTTAGCCAGTTCGTTGCGCTTCGCCTCGATCTGCTTGCGGAGTTCGGAGATCTGGCCGTTGAGCTTCTCGATCTGATCTTCCTCTTCGGCGAGCTTCTTGAGGTAGCGCTGGCCGAGCTGGGAATCGCGGCCCGCGGTCGTGATGTTCTGACGCAGGCGATCCTGTCCGCCCTTGATCTGCTGCATCTGCTGGTTCAGGCTGTTCATCTGCACTTCCAGCGTCGAAAGCTCATTCTTCATCGCGACGGCCTTGGCCAGCGCGTCCTTGACCTTCCCGTCGATCTTGTTGCTGCGCATCCAGAACGCGATCTGATCGGATTGCATGTCGAAGATGCCGATCTGCTCGGTCTGCGGCATCTGCTCCTCGACGACGAACGTGCCCGTCGTGTTCGCCTCGATCGGCACGCGGAAACGGTAATTCTGCGGCGTCTTCTCCTCGAAGCTCTTGGGCTTGATGAGCTCGCGGCCGTTGATGAAGGGCTGCTCGACGATGAGCGTGCGCTTGTCCTTGGCCTTGTTCTTGATCAGGTAAGTCTGCGTGAAGGCGTAGCGATGCGTGATCTCGAGGATGCCGCGGATGATCTTGATCGCGGTGATTTCAGTGTCCTGCTTCTGCGACGGATCAACGGTCACCGCGAGATCGATGGCGTAGCTGAGCGGCCGCTTGTCATCGGGCGCGAGATTGCCGATCTGGGCATCGCCGGCGTAGGCGCCATCGTCGAATACCGTGACCGGACCGCTCATGAGCTTCATGCCCGTGTCGTTCTTGAGCAGCACGCCGTTGAGCGGATGATCGGCCAGCTGCTGCTGGTTGTAGATGCTCACCTTCTCGGCGGAGATGTCGGAGTTGAGGATCGGCAGCATCGCCGAGCGGCGACGCGCGAGCTGGATCGGGTGCTGGATGGTGAACTCGAAGAGCTCGCCAAGATTCGATCCCGAGGCGACGGCGCGGACGCCGCTGGCCAGCGAGACTTTCTCCTCGTGGATCGCCGCATCCATCATCATCGGAGCCGCCGCGGGCATCGGCGCCCCGGCGAATGCCGCGCTCTTCCGCATCGCCATTCCGCCGCGACCGCCGGCCATGCCGTTGGCGCCCGCCTCGCTGAGCTCCGCCATCTTGTCGGCCGTCGCGATCCCCTCTTCATAGTTGCGTGGCTTCAGTGATGCATACAGCTCCGGCTGCACCACCGGCCGCGCCACGAACAGAGGCGTGTAAAGGTCCTGCACGAACGAGATCGGCCGACCGCTGACGAGCGTCAGCGTCACCCCGTTCCAATCCACGTCCGAAGTATTCTCCACGATCGCCCAGCCCTGCAGCAGCGGCTTCTTGCCCGACAGGTCCAGCCGGTAGCTCGTCTTCCACACCGGCGTTTCCACCAAATATCCCACGCGAACATCCCGCTTCCCCTCACCGGCGAAGCTGATTACCACCGGCTTGCGATCCTTGTCCCGCGACTCGACCAGCAGCGTCAGCGCCTGGTTCAGCTCGCCCTGCAGCTTCTCATCGCTCAGCGTCAGGCTCTGCACCGAAGCCATCGGCACGCTGCGGATCCCCGTCGCCGTCACCAGCACCAGCGTGTATTCCGTCACCTGCGTCAGAGGCTGGCCGACGACCTTCACCTGCTTCTCCACGCTCAGGATGCTCCCCGTCACTTCCTCCGGGGCCGTCACCACCACCTTCGCCCCGCGCAACTGATCCAGCAGCTCCGGCAGCGTCGGCTTCCCGCTGATGTCCACGCCGAAGCTCTTGAGCGCCCGCGCGATCGGCTCCTGCGACGGATAAGTGATCGCCGTCGCGTTCCCGCCCTTCTCGTCCATCAGCACCATGCTCTTGAGCACATCGTTGATCTGATCCGTCTTGAACATCAGCTTGAGCTCAGCATTGCCCTGCACCTGCCCGCGGTGCTCGAAGTATCCAACACCGCTGTTGAACAGCACCGCGCGGCTCACAGGCACCTTCGCATCCTTATTGTCTTCATCGGCTCCGCGCACGCCGCCCGCGCCGCCGACCAGTGCCATCGCCGCCACGACCGCCGCCACCGCCATCGTCTTGCTGCTCTTCATCTGTCCGCTCCTGCAATGTGGAATCTGGGTAGCTGCTTGACTCAAGTTGCCCCATTCGTAGTGTAGTGACGATGAAAGCCACGCCGGAGAACCCTTACCCTCGTAGATTCGAGGAGTT
>JAYVTU010000211.1:0-13412 GCA_043788485.1 Planctomycetota bacterium | reverse complement strand
GTTAAGGCTGCGAATCCCAATCACGTCACCCGGTTCTCCGGGAAACCCCCCGGACGTCCGGTTTTCGAACCACGTTTGTGCGCGCAAAGACCGCCGCGTGATGGACACGCCGCGGTCTGAGTTTGGATTGCTGGGGGTCGGATGCCGGAAATATGAAATCTCAAATCTGAGATTCCAGCCCCGCATCAATCACGCCCTTTCCGCCGCCGTGAGATCACGCCGATGATCGTGAGCATCAACAGCACCGCTGCCGTAAGTCAGAATGAATCGTTTCCGCCCAATGGAACCGACCTGCGGTCCTGATCAGGGCTTGGGCAGGAATGTCTGGACGACCGGGTATTCGAGCATGGCGGCGAACTCAGGGATTCCGACCATCCGAGAATCGAACGGCAGCGTATTCATAATCCGTCCGACCGAGCAGTCGGTATACGCAAAGTTCATGTCGATCCCTGCATAGCCGCTGTTGGGCTGTGGATAGTCTCCGATCCAGCGGCTTTCGGTCCAGACGAGCCCTCCGCTGGGAACACTCTGCAGATATGCGTTCACCTGATTGGCAGCTACGCACGGGTGCGATCCGTGGTCCCCGCGGCCATCGGCCACGCGGACCATCCGGTCAGCGGCAAGTATATTGAACCGATTACCCTGAAAGCTGAAGCGGTCTATGGGACGTTTGAGCCAGGTTTCGCCCGCGCTCTGAAACCCTCCGCCAAAAAATAGGCTGTACGCGCAGAACACGGACGTGTCCGTAGGTACGCTGTCGTCCAGCGGCGTGGGGCGGCGTGTGCGGGCACGGACCGCTTCGAGGCTCTTGAGCCGGGCGGCGCGGCGGATCCAGATGACCAAGGCGTGCTCGTTGGCGACATCGATCCCCTTTTCCGCCGCGAGCATCGACACCTCTTGAAACACATCCTCCGCCAGATGCGCATCACCGACGGCTGCCCAGATGTAGGCGAACAGCCGGTCGCGTTCACGCATCAATATCCGCACGACATCCTGGGCAGCGATGGACATGGCGACTCCGGCGAAGGGGCGATCCTGATATAGAAGTGACCGCTGGGCCCGATTATTCGACATCGATCCGTGAAAAAAGACAAGAAAACGCATGGTTCGCCCGTTCGATTTGCGTGAATGGACCGCATGAAACTCCCGCTGCCGCCCGTTGGTATGGTAAATTGGCCGTATCCACCCCCCGGCGAGAATCATGAAACAACTGAGTCTGCTTATCGTGCTGCTGCTCACCGGCGTGGCCCGAGGCGAAGAGGCCTCGGCCCAGTTCGAGCGGCTCTTCGGCGCCGAAGTCCGCCGCGTCACGGCGACCGGCGACGCCAAGGACGATCTCGAACTCGCCGCCACGCTGCTCGACGCATCCGGCCAGGCCGAGGACGACCTCAAGGTTCTGCTCTGCGAGCAGTCCGCCACGCTGGCCCAGCGATCGAGCGTCGGCGGTGAGACGGCGATCCGCGCCCTGCTGGCCGTCGCCGACGCCGCGCCGACCCGCCGCGCCGAGATGATGCAGAAGGTCGTCGATGTGCGCCAGCGTCAGTACACCACTGCGAAGGCCGACGAACGCGCCGCCGTCGGCGAGAACCTCATCGCCGCCGAGATGTCGCTGGCCACCGAGCTTGAAAATCAGGGCGACTGCGAGGCCGCCGCCGTCCTGCTCCGCAAGGCCGCCGCCGTCGCGGCCGTCCTCAAGAGCCCCTCGCGCGACCGCATCAAATACCAGATCGATCACACGATCAACACCCAGCGTGTCAACCGCCAGATCGAAGCGCTCAAGGCCAAGCTCAAGGCCAACACCCAGGACCATGCCGCCGCCGACGAGCTGCTCCGCGTCTACGTCATCGACCGCGATGATCCGGAAGGCGCCCGCCAGTACACCTTCCTCTCGACCGACACCGCGCTGCAAAGCAAGATCAAGCTCGCCACCAGCGACGTCGAGCAGATCACCGATCAGGAATGCTTCGAGGTCGCCGAGTGGTATCGCGACCTTGCCGAGCAGACCAAGAACCCCGTCCCGCATCTCGCGATGCTCCGCCGCGCCGGCGACTATTACGGCCAATTCCTTCAGAAGCACGACGGCGAGGACATCTTCAAGTCCAAGGCGACCCTCGCGCGCACCAAGGTGCTCGACGAGCTCAAGGCCCTCGAGAAGATCGCTGGCGCCGAACCGGCCAGGGACCCGCACGCCTGGATCGACGTCATGCCGCAGATCGACCTCGCGCGCGACACCGCCGGCCACTGGTCACGCAAGCAGAATGCGCTGGTCAACCCCGGCACCGATCACCGCTCGCCCATCACGCTCCCCGTCTCGACGCGCGGCAGCTACGAACTGCAGATCCGTTATGCACGCATCACCGGTCCCGGCCTAGAAAACACCGGCGGCATCGCCGTCGGCCTGCCCGTCGCTTCCAATTCCGTCGCCCTGTTCGTCGGCATCAGCGGCGACCGGGAGAACACAACCTACACCGGCCTCAGCCACATCGACGGACACCGGGTCAGCGACCACAGTAATCCGACGCGCACCAAGGGCGTCGGCGCAGCCGCCGGGTCGTACCTCCTCGAGATCAAGGTCCTCGGCCGCATCGACGCTGCCCACGCCGATCGCTCCGCAATCATCGCCGGCCTCAACGGCGCGAAATTCCTCGACTGGGCCGATGCCAACGCCAAGCTCTCCCCTTCGGAAATCCTGCTGGAGGCGCACGAGGGCGCGATCACCCTGTGGGCCCTGCAGAGCGGCCTGATCATCCAATCCATCCGCTTCCGCGTCACCGATGGCGAGCCCTATCAGCTCAACGCACCGGCCAAGGCCGATGGCGCCAAGGACGGCAAAGACGCCAAAGATCCCAAGGACCCCAAGAATCCCAAGGACGCCAAGGCCGACGCCGACAAGCCCGACCCCGCCGCCGATGACAACCAGCGCCGGCTCGACGGCATCCGCGATCGCCTGGAGCGCGAGCTCCGCAAAGCCGAGCACGCCACCGACACCGAGAAACTGCAAATTCTCGGCAAAGTGCAGAAACACTGGGCCAGCCTCAGCGAAGACGACCGCCGCCACATCGTCACCGACCTCCTCAAGACCAACCCCGACATGCGCAAGCTCTTCGAAATGATGAACCAGTAATTCGGGTGCCACATCGCGTGGCCGCGCAGGCCGCCATGTGGATGTGCGCTGGCCGAAGCGTCGCGTGTGCCATGCCCTCGGCTCTGCGTGGGCATGTCCCCGGGACGAAGAACATGCTCACGCAAAGCCGAGAGCATGGCACACGAACAAGGCAATTCAACCCGCCCGCGGCTGACCATCAAAGTCACGAATCCCAAGCGAGCCAACCATGCCCAAAACGCGTTACGTCATGATCGGCGGCTTCCTCGGCGCCGGCAAAACCACCGCGATGGTCAAGCTCGCCGAGCATCTGGCCGCGCGCGGCACGCGCGCCGGCCTCATCACCAATGACCAGAGCATCAATCTCGTCGATACCGCCCGCGTGCACGCCGCCGGCTTCGCCGTCGAGGAGATCACCGGCGGCTGTTTCTGCTGCAAGTTCAATTCACTCGTGGACGCCGCGCACTGTCTGACCGCCGACTCCGCCCCCGCCGTCCTCATCGCCGAGCCCGTCGGCTCCTGCACGGACCTCAAGGCCACCGTCAGCTACCCGCTCCGTCATCTCCACGGTGACAACTACGACATCGCCCCGCTCTCGGTCCTCGTGGACCCCATCCGTTTCGCCCAGGAGCTGGGTCTCCGCGGCGGCAGCGGCTTCTCGGAGAAGGTTCAGTACATCTACGACAAGCAGCTTGAAGAGGCCGAGTTCATCGTGATCAACAAGATCGACCTGCTCGACCCCGCCGCGCGCCGGCAGCTTGTGGACGCGGCGCAGAAGCGATTCCCACAGGCCCGCGTGTTCGAGGTCTCCTGCAAAACCGGCGAAGGATTGGCCGGCTGGTTCGCCGCGATCCTCGCCGGTTCGCTCGGCCATCGCGCCTCGATGGACGTGGACTACGACATCTACGCCGATGGCGAAGCGCTCCTCGGCTGGCTCAACGCCACCGCCACCATCACCGCCCCCGCCGCCTTCGACGGTAGCGCCCTCCTGATCGAACTCACGCACAATCTCCGCCGCCGCCTCGCCGCGCTCGGCGTCGAAATCGCACACCTGAAAATGACCCTGATCCGGCGCGACGGAAACGACCTCGCCGCCGTGAGCCTGACCCGCACCGATGCCGATCCGCAGGTGACGCACGCGCTCCGCGCCCCGCTCACCCGCGGCGACCTGACCATCAACCTACGCGCCGAATCCGATCCCGACCTCCTCCAACACGAAGTCGCCGCCGCCCTGCAAACCCTCGCCCCACTCACCGCCACCCGCGAAACCCTCACCGCCTTCCGCCCCGGCCGCCCCACGCCGACGCACCGCATGTCCACCTCCGCAGCGTGAGTCGGGTGACGTAGGTTCCCGGTCAAGCAACCCCGCGCACCCCGAGGCCCAGCGGGCCGAAACTTTTTTCGCACGTCACGCCACGCGGCATCGCTTGCCCGACCCGCTTCGCCTCGTGAACCCGTTCCAGAACTTTCATGGCACCGCCACGTCAGTTTTGCAAATTGCCGCACAAGTGCCAGCCGCTATAAAACTCTTGTGTCACCCCTCGGTTGCAACTACGATCATCAAAAATCGTCAAATGTGTTATTTGACGTGCAGATCAGATAAACAGCGTACGGCATGGCTACGGGCCTCGTGTGAACGAAGGCAAACACTCTCTCGCAAGTAAGCAAGGACACCCAATCACCATGCCAGACGAAAAGACACCCAACGACACGACCATCGCAGACACCAGCAGCGGATTGGCCGTCGGACTCGCCCTCGGGGTGGCGTTTGGCATGTCTATCGACAATCTCGCAACCGGCATCGGAACAGGTGTCGCAGTTGGCGTCGCTTGTGGCATGGCGCGGCGCAAGGGCAGCAAACGGTGGGTGCTCTGGCTCGGCACCTATGCTGTCATCGTGTTAGTCGCGTTTGTGCTCAAACTTACTGGAGTAATCAAGTGATTTTTCAATCAGCCGCAACGCCGAACCAGCCGTTGCACCTGACCGTGGCGGCACTACCGTTTTTCGAGGTTCAACATTTTAACAGCCGCCGCGGCAGGTGAACGGTATCGTTAGGCGCCTGAGCGCATATCCCCCAATGAACTTAAAACAACAGGCACATGTCAGCTCGTTCCTTTGCCTTTTTCTCGCATTGCTCACTGTGGGTTGCCACGAGAAGCAAGAGACCGTATCTGCCAAGGGTAAGTATTACTTTGCCTGCGAAAATGCCGACGTCCATCATGCCGGTGCTTACTGCGAGCACTTTAATAGCTATGAAGCAGCAAAGGCCGCGTCAGACGCGCATAAGAAAGCAACTGGACACATCGACTGCTGGCCAAGCTCTGGAAAGTGCCCGATGTGCGGAAATACCGACTAAACACTGTGATTCACGACTCAACCGCAACGCCTAACCATGCGCTGCAGAGAACGGGCGCGGCTGTCACTGAACTTGGGGCGTTCGCCCATCGCCATCCCTCACACCAAAATATCCCCCACCACGTCCGCGCCTTCGACGCCGGTGAGTTTGAAATCCAGGCCCTGGAATTTGTACGTGAATCGGTTGTGGTCGATGCCCAGGCAGTGCAGCAGCGTCGCGTGCACATCGTGGACGGAGACGGGGTTTTCGGTGGCGCGGTAGCCGAGGTCGTCGGTGTTGCCGTAGGAGATGCCGGGCTTCATGCCGCCGCCGGCGAACCACATGGTGAAGCCGGCGAGGTGGTGGTCGCGGCCGTCGCCCTGGGCCATCGGCGTGCGCCCGAACTCGGAGCCGAAGACGACGAGCGTGTCGTCGAGCATGCCGCGCTGACGCAGGTCCATGACGAGCGCCGCGGCGCCCTGATCGACTTCAGCGGCGCTTCCGGCGGTGCCGTTCTTAACGCCGCCGTGGTGATCCCAGTCGCGGTGATAAAGCTGGATGAACCGCACGCCGCGCTCGGCGAGGCGGCGGGCGAGCAGGCAGTTGCTGGCGAACGATCCGTCGCCGGGCTTGCAGCCGTACATCTCGGTGATGTGGGCCGGCTCCTTCGAGACGTCCATCAGATCGGGCACGCTCGCCTGCATGCGGAACGCCATCTCATACTGGCTGATGCGCGTGGCGATCTCCGGATCGTCGATCGCCTCGTTCTCCTGCGCGTTGAGCGACTGCACAGCGCGGATCACATCCTCCTGTCGCCCCGCGCTGACGCCGCGCGGATTGCCGACGTAGAGCACCGGATCGCCGGTCGAGCGGAACTCGACGCCCTGGAATCGCGACGGCAGGAACCCCGCCTGCCACTGCCGCGCGGCGATCGGCTGTTTCTGGCCGTATTTCCCGGTGGAAACCATCACGACGAAGCCCGGCAGGTTCTGCGTGTCGGCGCCCAGACCGTAGGTGAGCCACGAACCCATCGAGGGCCGGCCGCTGATCATCGAGCCGGTGTTCATGAAGGTGTGCGCGGGATCGTGGTTGATCGCATCGGTGTGGATGGAGCGGACGATGCACATCTCGTCGGCGATGTTTTCGCCGACGTGGCGGAAGATGTCGCTGATCGATTGACCCGATTTGCCGTACTTCTTGAACGGGTGCTGCGGCGCGAAGCAGCGGAGGGCGGAGCCCTGGAGCTGCGCGATCTGCTGGCCCTTGGTCAGCGACTCGGGCATGGGCTGGCCGTTCATCGCGGCGAGTTTGGGTTTGTAGTCGAAGCTTTCAAGATGGCTCATGCCGCCTGCCATGTAGAGCCAGATGACGCGCTTGGCGCGCGGGTAGTGGTGCAGCGGGTAGAGCGTGCCGTTCCACTTGGTGACCTGCGGCGGGGCTTTGCCTGCGGTCGCTGCGGAGGCGGCGCGGGCGAGCGACGGGCCGAGCATCGAGCCCAGCGCGATCGAGCCGATGCCGGTCGAGGCACGGGTCAGGAAGGTCCGACGGGCGATGGAGCTTGGGAGCATGGGCGGTTCCTTGCTTTTTTCACCTCTCCCTTCAAGGGAGAGGTCGGCGAGTCTTCGAGCCGGGTGAGGGTGAGACGTTGAGACATTCAATGTGCGTCGGCATGATTCGCACAGGGCGTCCCAACGTTTTACCCTCACCCCGGCCCTCTCCCTGGGAGGGAGAGGGGGCGGATTAGTTGCGCGTGATCGTCTCGTGCAGATTCAGGATCGTGCGCGCGACACTCGTGAACGCGGCGAGCTCGGCGGCGTCGATGTCCTTGGGCGCGGGGTGCGTGCCGATCTTCAGGAGTTCGCCGACGGCGGCGGGGTCCTGTCTGTATTGATCGCGGTGGCTGGTGAGCAGCGCGGCGAGCGTCGCGGCTTCGGCGGGCTTGATCGGGCGCGAGACCGCCTCGCGGAAGGCCCACGCGAGCCGCTCATCGTCGCTCTTGCCGCCGTCACGGATGATGCGCTCGGCGAAAGCTCGCGCGGCCTCGACGAACTCGGGATCGTTGAGGAGCACGAGAGCCTGGAGCGGCGTGTTGGAACGAACGCGCTCGGCGGTGCACTCTTCGCGGCTGGGCGCATCGAACGCGGTCAGCGCCGGGTGCAGGTACTGCCGCTGCCAGTGCGTGTAGAGCCCGCGGCGATAAAGGCTCTCGCCGTTGCTGTTCTGCCATTCGCGCGTCGGGAAGTTGAGGTACGCCCAGAATCCCGGGGGCTGATAGGGCTTGACGCTCGCTCCGCCGATCTCGCGGACGAGCAGGCCGCTGATCTCCAGCGACGCGTCGCGCACGAACTCCGCCTCGACGCGGTAGCGGGCCTGCCGGGCGATCAGGCGGTTATACGGATCGCGCTCGCGCAGATCGTTGCTGACGCGCGACGACTGGCGATACGCGCTGGACGTGACCATGAGACGGACGAGCTGCTTGACGTCCCAGCCGGACTCGACGAAGCGGCCCGCGAGCCAGTCGAGCAGGAGCGGATGGCTGGGCCATTCACCCTGTGAGCCGAGGTCATCGAGGCGGCGGCTGAGCCCCGCTCCGAAGCATATCTTCCAGACGCGATTCACGAAGACGCGCGCGGTGATCGGATTTTCGCGTGATGTGATCCACTGCGCGAGATCGAGACGTGTGAGCCGGCGGTCGCCTTCGACGGTGGGCTGCGTGAGGAAATGCGGTACGCCGGGCAGCACGATCTCGCCGGTGTCGTCCATCCAGTTGCCGCGCTTCAGGATCCGCACGACGCGCGGCGGGCCGGAGACGGTGATGGGCATGTGAGGCAGGGACTTGGACAGGGCGTCGCGCTTCGCGGTCGTCTCGGTCAGTTGCTTGCGGATCGGTTCGAGTTGCGGCGCGATGGCGCGGTAGAAAACGGCCAGCTCGTTTTTCTGCGCCTCGGTGCGGGCGGCGGGAGCGGTGGCGAGGATGGCGGCGACCTGTTTCGGCGGGGCGTGGCTCGTCAGGGGCCGGGCCGAGTTGGTGGCGGAAATGCGGAATCGGCCGATCGAATGCGCTCCGCCGTAGTTGTGAAGCATCTCGATGATGTAGGTGCCGCTGCCACTCGGCGAGTCGGGTGCGGTCTCGAAATGGATGGCGTTTTCCTTGCCCGTTTCGGGCAGGATGGCCCAGCCCCAGTTGGCGCCCTTCGCGTCATCATCGATGACAGCCTCGGAGCCAAATTTGCCGTACGGCGTGCCTTCGCCGCCGCTGGTCTGCTCGAATGTGGCGGTGGCGCTCTGAAGCTTCACGGGCGTCTCGGCGGGCTTTACGTCGGGCTTGGCGTCGGGTGCGAACTTCACCTTCACTTCGGTCAGCACGAAGTTGCCGTTGTTGGCGCGGCCGGGGCCCTTGGCGGCCAGCGAATCATCGGGCAGCACCTCGATGCGGAAGCCGGTCACATTGGCAAAGGGTGCGTGAAGCTTCAGCGTGTACGTCTCGGTCGCGGGGGCATTGCCGAGAGCGAGCAGCGAGCCATCGGGCAGGGTCTTGAACGCGGTGCCGGCGGAGCCGGTGACGTTTTCGGGCGCGAGCGTCACCCACTTGATGTCCGCGAAAGTCTTTTCCCACTCGGCCTGCGCCGCGGCGAGCTCCGGTGTATCGGCGGCGAGCGCAGCCTTGAGTTTCACGATCTCCGCGTCGGCGTCGGCGATCGTGCGCTCCTGCTCGGCTGTGCCGACCGCCATCGTCTCGCCCCACTTCCCGCTGCCCTCGGACCCGGAGTAGATGCCGCGCTCCTGCACATCCGCGAAGAACGCGGCGAAGCGGTAGAAGTCCTTCGTCGTGTAGGGATCGAATTTGTGGTCGTGACACTCGGCGCAGCCGAGCGTCGCGCCGAGCCAGGTCACCGAGGTGGCGCGCACGCGGTCCGAGGCGTACTTGGCGCGGTATTCCTTGTCCTGCCCGCCGCCTTCGGCGGACATCATGTTCAACCGGTTGTAGGCCGCAGCGATGCGCTGCGACTTCGTGGGATTGGGCAGGAGATCGCCGGCGAGCTGCTCGGTCGTGAACTGATCGAAGGGCATGTTCTCGTTGAACGCGCGGATCACGTATTCGCGGAAAGGGAACATGTTGATCGCCTGATCGCCGTGATAGCCGACGCTGTCGGCGTAGCGCACGAGATCGAGCCACCACACCGCCATGCGCTCGCCGTACTCCGGCGAATTGAGCAGGCGATCGACGACGCGCTCGTAAGCGCGCGGCCGAGTGTCGCTGACGAAATCATCGACCTGCTGCGGCGTCGGCGGCAGGCCGGTGAGATCGAAGCTCAGGCGGCGGATCAGCGTGACGCGGTCCGCTTCGGGCGACGGCTCGAGCCCCGTCTCGCTGAGGCGGGCGAGGATGAAATCGTCGATGGGGTTGCGGGCCCAGTCGGTCTTGGCGACCGGCGGTGGCGCGGCGTGCTTCAGCGGTGTGTAGATCCAGTGGCCCTCCCACGGGGCGCCCTGCTCGATCCACTTCTTGAGCACCGCGATGTCGGCGGGAGTCAGCGTCTTGTCCGTCTTGCGCGGCGGCATGAGGTCCTTGTCATCGTGCGTCGTGATGCGGCGGAAGAGATCGCTCTGCTCGGGGTGACCGGGGACGATGACGGTGCCGTGCTTGAGGGCTTTGAAGAGGCCGTCGCGGGTGTCGAGGCGGAGGTCGGCTTCGCGTTTGTTCTTGTCGGGGCCGTGGCAGTAGAAGCAATTGTCGGAGAGGATCGCGCGGACATCGCGATTGAATTCGACGGTGGCGGGGACGGAGGGCGCGGCGGTGGCGGCGGGAGCGGTGACGCCCACGGCCGCATCACCGGCAGCGCCGATCAGCACGAGGACCGCGAGCAGGCTTAATCGCACGGAGGACTTCACCATGTTGAAGGAATTCCGGTTGGGGTATTTGTGGGGTTCGGTGCGGCGGGCGGGGTTCAACGGGATCGCGGGCCGGGCGGGCCGAAAAGGGCCTAACGCAGGATATAAAAGATTACCGCCAAAGGTTGTCCATTTTCGACATTTTTCTGCAAAAGGGCACCCCGCCTTGTCCCGCAACCGCCCTTCCGGTATACTGTTCGACCCTGCGGAATCCGTCCGCGGGGTACTCGATACAGGTGATTCGCCATGGCACATAAAAAGGGACAGGGCAGTTCGCGAAACGGTCGCGATTCCAATCCGCAATACCTCGGCGTGAAGCTCCACGGCGGCGAAGTCGCCACCGCCGGTGCCATCATCGTCCGTCAGCGTGGGACGCCCTTCAAGCCCGGCTACCTCGTCGGCCGCGGCAAGGATGACACCCTCTACGCACTCGCCGCCGGCACCGTCCGCTTCGCCGGCCGCCGCGTCGTCATCGACCCGGTTGCGGGAACTCCCGAAGCCCCGGTCGCCAAGACCGCGAAGTAACACGCTCCAAAGCCAATCGAACGAGGGCGCCGGATACGGCGCCCTTTTTTTTGGTTACCGCCTTCACTGACCTCTGACCTCTGGCCCTCCCCCATGCTCATCGACCAAGCCATCATCAACGTCCGCGGCGGCAACGGTGGCGACGGCGCGCTCAGCTTCCGCCGCGAGTGGGCTGCCCCCAAAGGCGGCCCCGATGGCGGCGACGGCGGGCACGGCGGCTCCGTCTATCTCGAAGCCACCGCCGGCGTCGACACGCTCCTCGACTTCTCCGGCCGCCACGACTGGTCCGCCGAGCACGGTGAACCCGGCGGCACGCGCAACTGCACCGGCAAATCCGCCGAGGACCTCATCATCAAGTGCCCGCCCGGCACGCTCATCTTCGACGATGAATCGGGCGTCCGACTCAGCGACCTCGACAAGCCCGGCAAACGCCTGCTCGTCGCCAAGGGCGGCCTCGGCGGCTTCGGCAACACGCACTTCGCCACCGCCACCAACCAGGCCCCGCGCGAATTCTCCCCCGGCCAGCAGGGCACCGGCCGCCGCCTCCGCCTCGAACTCAAGCTCATCGCCGACGTCGGCCTGATCGGCAAGCCCAACGCTGGCAAGTCCACGCTCCTCTCCGTCATCTCCCGCGCGACTCCGAAGATCGGCGCGTATCCCTTCACGACGCTCGAGCCGCAGCTCGGCATCGCCGAGCTCTCGGGCAACCGCCGCCTCGTCTTCGCCGACATCCCCGGCCTGATCGAAGGCGCCAGCGAAGGCACCGGCCTCGGCCACGAATTCCTCCGCCACGTCGAGCGCACCAAGATCCTCGTCCACCTTATCGAGATCGAGCCGACCGACGACTCCGATCCGATCACGAATTACAAAGTGATCCGCAGCGAGCTCGAGCAGTACTCGAAACTCCTGGCCGAGAAGCCGCAGATCATCGCCCTGACGAAACTCGATCTGCTCACAACCGAAGAAGACCGCCAGACGGCGAAGGAAATGATCGAAGCGGAACTGGGCCTGAAAGTCCTCCCCATCTCCTCCGCCAGCGGCCTGGGCCTGCCCGAGCTTCTTCAACGCTGCTGGGATGTGGTGCATCCGGAAGTGAAGATCTGAATTGGCAATGAAGTCTTGGTGCTAAATCGTTCGACGTTTTCGATTGAATAGCGCCCACAATTTTCGCCGCAACCAAGACCGACGCAATTTTGAAAACGTCCGCCGTCGTTGTTGATCCCACCGAAATATTTCCGACTCGAGATACAACCCCCTGATTGAAACTCGCCCTCGTTCTGGAAATACCTCCCCAGGAAAAACCCCTCCACAGAAGTTGTATACCGGGATGGCTATAGGACAAAGCTCTCCGGTTTGAACGTGACGGATTTTCGGTCCAGACAATCCGCCGTCAATCCAAAATTCTTTCGTATGAAACTTGGCGAGCATGACGGGGTCATCTGATAGTGGAACAATCCGAAAGCTCGTCCAGAACATTTCCGCCCACTGGTGATCCACGAGCTTGGCGACCCGCTTGCCATCTACTTCAACATATAACCCACCTGTTAAATCAATACCCTTTCGCATGGCGAAATTGTATCCGACTGCGCAGCGATCGGTATTTGTGGGACCGCACACCAAAGGAATCACACCCCGCCGCCGAGTTGGGTCACGGGTTTGAGTTGGTCGCCCTCGGGCGTGAGGAGGAATTGCAAGCGGCCTTTGTGGAACGCGCGGACGAGCGGGCGCGGGGCGGGGAAGTTTTCGGGGAGCGGCCAATCGGGCGGGAGGATTTCGCCGGGGGGGATCGGCGTGCGCTGATGCAGCGCCGTGATTTCGGTGTCGGCGAGGTTGAATGACGGAAGCCAGGGGAGAAGATTTCTCCCGGTGACTTCGAGGGAGTTCGCGGGGCCGGGGTCGGTGTGGGGACCGATCGCGGTGCGGTGGAGCGCGGACAGATGCGCGGCGGAGCCGAGGGCGCGGCCGAGGTCGCGCGCTAGGGCGCGGACGTAGAAACCGCCGCGGACGGTGAGCAGGAGGCGACTGGTGCGCGGCAGGTCGTGATCGAGCCAGCGGGCTTCGTGGAGGTAGACGCGCGAGGCGGGCATATCCACGGGCTCGCCGCGGTGGGCCAGTTCGTAGGCGCGCTGGCCGGCGATGCGTTTGGCGCTGGTG
Organism: Planctomycetota bacterium; assembly: GCA_043788485.1. GTDB lineage: Bacteria > Planctomycetota > Phycisphaerae > Phycisphaerales > Zrk34 > JAYVTU01. The sequence goes on along the minus strand of JAYVTU010000211.1, from coordinate 402 downwards.
GCGTGCGGCGTCTGCTCGGTCCAGCCGAGGAAGGGAGCGAGCGCGGCATCGAGCTGCGCGGCGGTCAGAGCGGAGGCGTCGGCCTCGCGCGTGATCTGGCCGAGCGGGTCGCCGTTGTCGGTTTCGATGCCCCAGCGGATCGTCGCTTCGTAGGTTTTGGGGATGTCGTGGAGGAAATCGAAGAGCCGCGTGGCGGGGCCGATGAGGATGAGCAGCAGGCCCTTGGCGAAGGGATCGAGCGTCCCGCCGTGGCACGCGCGCGGCGGCTTGCGGCCTTCGCGGGTGTGATGCATCACGTAGTGATTCATCGTCTCAAAGCTCGTCGGCCCGACGGGCTTGTGCACGAGATGGATACCGGGTTTGAGCATCTTGGCGCACATTATAGGAAAGGGGGAATTTAAC
>JAYVTU010000210.1:0-18853 GCA_043788485.1 Planctomycetota bacterium | reverse complement strand
AGAGGTCAGAGGTCAGAGGTCAGAGGTCAGAGGTCAGAGGTCAGAGGTCAGAGGTCAGAGGTCAGAGGTCAGAGGTCAGAGGTCAGAGGTCAGAAAACACAAGACACCGCGCGGCGCGGTGTCTTTTTCTTGCTGACTTCTGATCGCTGACCTCTGACCTCTGTTTTTCCTATCTCACCAACTTGTAGACATTGCTGAAGTCGTCGGTAAAGAGGATCGGCTGGCGAGCCTGGGGGGACCAGGGGGTGATCGCTTCCTTGACGAGTTTGCAGTTGAGAAACGACTGGTTGCTCGTGACCAGCACCCACTCGCTGGCTTGGCCGGCGATCTCGGGATCGGAATCGACCTCGATGAGCGACGCGGTGCGGTGCTGGTCCTCGGCCAAGCCGCGCACCAGCGGGGCGAGATCGAGGTAGCGGTTGGAGATGTGCACCGCGAGGACACCGTCGGGCTTGAGGTGGTGGAAGTAGAGGGCGAAGGCCTCGCGCGTCAGCAGGTGGAGCGGGATCGCGTCGCCGCTGAAGGCATCGACAACGAGGATGTCGAAGTTCTGCGCCTCGCCGAGCGTTTTCTCGCGTTCGAGCGTGATGCGTGCATCGCCGAGTTCGACATCGTTTTTGGCCGGTGATTCGCTGCGGTAGGTGAAGTAGCGGTCGCAGAGCCGCAGCACGTCGGCGTTGATCTCGTAGAAGCGAAGATAGTCGCCGGTCCGGCCGTACGCCGCCATGGTCCCCGCGCCCAGGCCGATGACACCGGTGCGCACGCCCTTTTCGCCGGTGTCGCGCCGCTCCTGCATCATGGCTCGCTCGGCGATGCCGATGCCGCTCTCCTCGATGTAGTAGGAGGTCGGTGTGCGCGAATCGGCGCCGAGGAACTGCTGGCCGTGGGTGATGCGGCCGTGGACGAGGCGGCGGGCGTAGGGCTTGTCGCTGTCCTTGTGGTAGAGCGATTCGACGTGGAGCACGCCGTAGAAATTCCGCGCCGAGGCGAGCGTCATCGGCAGGGCCTGGAGTTCCTGCAGGAGGCCCGCGGAGATGCCGCCCATGGCGACGGCGGTGAGCCCGAGCGTGGCGAGCATGATCTGCCGCCGACGGCGGAGCGGCAGCGTCCAGATGAGCATCGCCAGCGCGAAGAAGACGAAGCAGAGATACTGCCAGCTCGAGTCGAGCGCGATGGGGACGCTGGCCTTGAACCCGCGGCTCTCGAGCCAGTCGCCGTACATCTTGTGGATCGCATCGTTGGTGGACGCGAGCCTCGAACCGACGAACAGGACGATGAACGCGGCGGGGATGAAGCCGGCGACGAGCAGGACGAGGTTGAGCTGGCGCTCCTTGAGGCTGATCTTCTGCGCCCGCGGCGCGCGCTGTTCGCGATAGAGGATGCTCAGGGCCAGGACGCAGGTCGCGATGATTCCGCCGGGGAATTCCCAGTAGCCGTTGAAGAAGGCCGGCGCGACAAGGCTGACGCCGATGCCGCCCATCGCGCCGCCGGCCGAGAGGAGCAGGTAGAACTGCGTCAGGTGTTGCGGCCCGGGGCGCATGCGGGCCAGCTCGCCGTGGCAGACCATGCAGCCGCAGAAGAGCACCGCGGAGTAGAGCGAGACGAGCGTGACGAGCGACAGGTCGTAGTTGACCATCGCGGTGAACGCACCGGCCATCGTGAGCGGCAGGAGCGTGAGCCAAATCGGACGGATGTACCAGCGGTCGCTCTCGAAGCAGACGATGAATGAGATGAGGTAGAGGCTCAGCGGCAGGACCCAGAGCAGCGGGACCGCGGCGACGTCCTGGCACATCTGATTGGTCGTGGCGAGCAGCACGACCGAGCCGCACGTGGCGAGCAGGATCCAGTAGACGCGGTCGGCGACGCGGATTGGTTTTTCGGCGGGCTTTTTAACGCTCTTTTCTGCGGGCGGCGGTGCGGTCTGCGCATCGGCGCCGGCCGCTCGGTAGATCGTGACGGCGCACGCGCCGCAGGCGATCACGAAGAGCGCGAACCCGGCGGACCACATATAACCCTGCACGCTGAGCCGGAGATTCGGCTCAACGATGAAGGGGTAGCTGAGCAGCCCGAGCAGCGAGCCGAGGTTGGACAGGGCGTAGAGACGGTAGGGCGAGGCGCCGGGGCGTGCGCGGGCGAACCATGCCTGCACGAGCGGCCCGGTCGCCGAGAGGAGCAGGTAGGGGACGCCGACGGTGATGGCGAGGACGGCGAGGATGTGCCACGCGGGGGCGGAACCGTCGGTCGGTTTCCAGGATTCGGACGGGATGATGGGCAGGAAGAGGAGGCTGAGCAGAAGGAGCGCGATGTGGAGCTGGCCCTGACGGCGGGGGGTGAGGAAGCGGATGATCAGGTGTGCGTACGCATAGCCGCCGAGCAGCAGGAGCTGGAAGAAGACCATGCACGTGGTCCACACCGCGGGCGTCCCGCCGAACCACGGCAGGACGAACTTGCCCATCAGCGGCTGGACCTGGAACAGCAGCAGGGCGCTGAGGAAGATTGTCGCGGCGAAGAGGGGCATGCGGAGGACCTCGGGAAAATCGGCGCCGGCGGGCATTCTAACGCGTGGCCAAAACTTGGCATCCGGCGAAAGGCAAGAAGCACGCAGCGGGATGCAAACGGTGCAACCCGAAAAATATTTCTTTTCGCCGGCAAAAATTGAGCAAAATAAGATGTCGCATGCGTGATTTCCTGTGGTAGATTAGGTCGGAGGAGAAGGAAGACCGCGACCCCTCCCGGGCTGCCATCAGCGCGGCCCGATCGCCCGCTTCAGAGGCCCCGCCAGAAATCCCGTCCCCCTCAACTGGAGAAAAGCCATGAGCATGAAGAAGCAGCTCGCCAAGCGTCTGCGTCGTCGTCTTGCGCCGGTCGTGCCGCCGATTTCGCCCGTCGAAACGCTCGAATCGCGCTGCCTGCTCAGCGCGTCGATCGTCCCGGCGATCGATGGCTCGAACCGTAACCCGCAGCACCCCACCTGGGGCAGCGCGGGCGTGCAGCTTCTCCGCCTGGCACCGATCGCCTACGCAGATGGCATCTCCAGCCCCGCCGGCGTCGATCGCCCCAGCGCCCGCCTCATCAGCGACACCGTCAGCGCCCACCCCGCCGGCGTGGACATGCCCAACAGCCGCTCCATGACCGACATGGTCTACGTCTGGGGACAGTTCATCGACCACGACCTCGACCTCACGCCCGGCGGAACTCCCACCGACCTCTTCAACATCGCCGTCCCCACCGGTGATCCGCAGTTCGATCCCGCTTCCACCGGCACCCAGATCATCCCGCTCAATCGCTCCGCATTTGATCCGACCACCGGCGACTCCACCACCAATCCCCGTCAGCAGGTCAACAAGATCACCGCCTTCCTCGATGGCTCGGTGGTCTACGGCTCCGACGATGCCCGCGCCGCGGCGCTCCGCACCTTCACCGGCGGTCACCTTAAAACCTCCGACGGCAACCTGCTCCCCTTCAACTCGGGCAATCTCGCCAACGCCAACGATGCCCACATCGTCGCCGGTGATCAGCTCTTCCTCGCCGGCGATGTCCGCGCCAATGAGAATCCCGAGCTGACCGCGTTGCAGACGCTCTTCGTCCGTGAGCACAACCGCCTCGCCGATCAGTTCGCCGCGAAACATCCCCACGCCACCGATGAGCAGATCTACCAGTACGCCCGCAAGATCGTCTCCGCCGAGATCGAGCACATCACCTACGACGAGTTCCTCCCCGCGCTGCTGGGCGCCAACGCCATGCCCGACTACCGCGGTTACAAAAAGAACGTGAACCCCGGAATCGCCAACGAATTCTCCACCGCCGCCTACCGCGTCGGTCACACGATGCTCGGCGACGATGTCGAACTCGTGGACAACAACGGCAACCCCGTTGGCAGCGGCATCACGCTCGCCGAATCCTTCTTCAACCCCAGCATCATCGAAGCCAACGGCATCGACACGCTCCTCAAGGGCTCAACGACCGGCACCGCCGAGGAGATCGATCCCATCGTCGTCGACTCCGTCCGCAACTTCCTCTTCGGCCCTCCCGGCGCCGGCGGCTTCGATCTCGCCGCGCTCAATATCCAGCGCGGCCGGGACCACGGCCTGGCCGACTACAACACCACACGCGCCGCCTACGGCCTGGCCCGCGTCACATCTTTCGCCGACATCACTTCCGACACCGTCCTCCAGCAAAAGCTCCAGGACCTCTACGGCTCTGTGGACAACATCGACCTCTGGGTCGGCGCCCTCGCCGAGAACCACGTCGCCGGTTCCAGCGTCGGCCCGCTCATCCAGAACATCCTCGTCGATCAGTTCGCACGAACCCGCGCCGGCGACGCTTTCTGGTACCAGCGCACACTCCGAGGCCCCGACCTCCATTTCGTGCAAAGCACCACGCTCGCCGACGTCATCACACGCAACACCACCGTCGAGAATCTCCAAAGCAACGTCTTCTTCAACGCCGATGCGCAGCCCGTCACCCCGACTCCCCCGGGCCACGGCCATCACCACGGACCTCCCCATTTTGAGCCCCCGCCCGCGCAGCATCCGCCGTTCCAGCCCCCGCCGACTTTCGACCACCTGCCCCCCGCGCCGCCGCCCCCCGGGATCCCCAACCCCGCGTTGCAGCCCCCCATCGACCTGCTCCACGGCCCACTCGGCCCGGGTCCCGGACCCCGCCGCATCCTCTGATCACAATTCCCCGTCTAGCCGCGACCCGAGTCCGCGAGGGGAGCGCTGCGCCGCGTTATGATCATCACGCATGCGCGTCCTCATCACCGGCGCCACCGGTCAACTCGGCCCCTGGCTCATCGAAGCGCTGGCTAACGCCGGCACTTTCGTCATCCCCTGGCCCGGCCGCTCCCACGGCGGCATCGACCTGCGCGACGCCGCCGCCGTCGCCGAGCATTTCGCCGCCGCGAAGCCTGATGTCGTCGTCCACGCCGCCGCGCTCGCCAAGCCCACCGATGCGTTCAAGGATCCGCCGCTCGCTCGCGCCATCAATGTCGACGCGACGCGCACACTTGCGCAGCTCTCCGCCGCGTACCGCGCCCGTTTCATCTACCTCTCAACCGACATGGTCTTCAACGGTCAGCAGGGCAGCTACCGCGAAACCGATCCCGCCACGCCCGCCTCCATCTACGGCCAAACCAAACTCGAAGCCGAATCCATCGCCCTCGATTCGCCGCTCGCCCTCGTCATCCGTCTCTCGCTCCTCTTCGGCCCCTCCAAAACCGCCAAGCCGACGCTCTTCGACGAACACGCCGCCGCACTCCGCGCGGGAAAAACCATCACCGTCTTCACCGACGAGTGGCGCACACCGCTCTCCCTCGCCGCCGCTGCAAAGGGAATCGCCACCGCCGCGCATTCCTCCGCCCACGGCCTCTTCCACCTCGGCGGGCCGCAGCGCGTCAACCGCGCCGAGTTCGCCGCACTCCTCGCCGCCGAGCTCCACGCCGACCCCGCGCTCCTCCGCCCCGTCAGCCGCCTCTCGATCGACAGCCCCGAGCCCCGCCCCCGCGACACATCGCTCGACTCGACGAAGTGGCACGCGACCTTCCCCACCCCGCCCGTCCCGCTCGCCGCCGCCATCCGTGAAGCGATGAAATAGTCCGTGCCTTGTCGCGTTACTCCGCTACGATAATCCCATGAAAGCGCACCTCTCCCGTCGCACAATCATCAAGTCCGCCGCGGTCGCCGGGGCGTCGCTCTGCATCGGCTGGCCGATGTCTTCCGCCGCTCGCGCCGCCGCGTCGCCGCTCCGATTCGGCCTCATGGCCGACCCGCACAAGGATGTCATGCACGACACGGATGAACGCCTCCGCGTCTTCATCGACGAGATGAAAAAGCAGAAGCCCGACTTCATCCTCCAGCTCGGCGATTTCTGCACGCCCAAACCCAAGAACGAGAGCTTCGTCAAAATCTGGGAAGAGTTCGAAGGCCCGTGCTACCACACGCTCGGCAACCACGACACCGATGGCGGGTTCAAGCAGAAGCAGACGATGGACTTCTGGAAAATGCCCGAGCCCTATTATTCCTTCGACCACTCCGGCTGGCACTTCATCGTCCTCAACGGCAACGAAGTCAATCCCGCCCACAAGCCCTCCGGCTACGCGCGCTTCATCAGCAAGAAGCAGATCGACTGGCTCGAAGCGGACCTCAAGAAGACCGAAGCCCCGACGATCCTCTTCTCGCACCAGAGTCTCGAGGACCCCGAGGGCGTCGAGAATCAGGCCGATGTGCGGGCTGTCATCGAGAAGGCGAACGCCGACGCCGGCTGGCGCAAGGTCGGCGCCTGCCTCAGCGGGCATCATCACATCGACTACCAGCGCGAGATCAACGGCATCCCCTACATCCAGATCAACAGCATGTCCTACCACTGGCTCGGCGGCAATCTCGCCCACGACCGCTACACACCCGAGATCAGCAAGGCCTTCCCCTCCATCCGCAGCACCGTGCCCTACAAGGATGCGCTCTATGCCACCGTGAGCCTCGATCCGAAAAACGGCCTGGAGATCAAGGGCATCGCCAGCGAATTCGTCGGCCCCGACCCGTGGCAATCCGGCCTGGTCGAAAAGAAGGGCACCCGCACCGACCGCGACCGCCTCGTGCCGAAGATCTCCGACCGGCACATCGAACTGCCGATGAAAGCGTGAGGCCGGGCGTATTGGCTGATAATTTAAACACGAATAAGCAGTCTGATTTCGCACAAAATACGTATGGGGCGCCGCCTTTCAATCGACCGATAGATTGTATATCGCGACGCCGAGGCCCCGTGTAGAGGCTGCCCCGCGGTACCACCAAGGGAATCCTCACCATGTCAACGATCAACGCCATCACCAGCCTCGGCGCTCCCAGCGATCCCGCGAAAGCCGCCGCCACCGCCAAGCCTCCCGTGGCGCCGCCCGTCCGTGATCAGGACAGCGTCACGATCTCCGCCGCCGCTCGCGCCGCCCAGGGCGGCGGCGACAAAGACCACGACGGCGACGCCCAATAAACCGTCCCGCGGTTGACCGTAACCGCCACGCATGACCACCGACGACGACCTCCGCGCTGACAGCACGGAGGTCGTCTTTTTTAAACGCGGATGGACACGCCGCACGTCGGCTGATCCGACCGGGGCGGCGTAGCCGCCCTGCTGGTTTCGATGCGCCCGGCTACAATGCCCCGGTGCACGCATGATCCGCGGGTCATCCAAAATTTCGGTCGGCGCGGAGTTGCTGACGTATGAGCAGCGGCTGGACGCCGACGCGGGGTGGGCGTTGGACGAAGGCTTCCGTCATTTCGAGGATCGCAGCGAGGTGCAGACGTCGCTCCGCAAGATCGCCCGGCGTCTGCGCGAGCTGGGCATTCCCTAGGCGGTCATCGGCGGCATGGCGCTCTTCCGCCACGGCTACCGCCGATTCACCGAAGACATCGACCTGCTCGTCACACCCGATGCCCTGGCGAAAATCCACGACAAGCTCGACGGCCTGGGCTACGTCCGCCCCACGCCACAGAGCAGAACCCTGCGCGACGCCGAGTCGGGCGTCCGCATCGAATTCCTCGTCACCGGCCAATTCCCCGGCGACGGCAAGCCCAAGCCCGTCGCCTTCCCCGACCCCGCCACGGTCACCGTCGAACTCGACGGCATCGCGTTCGTCAATCTCCCCAAGCTCATCGAACTCAAACTCGCCTCGGGCATGACGAGTCCGTCACGCCTGCGCGATCTGGCCGATGTGATGGAACTCATCAAGGTTCTCCAACTCCCCGCTGATTTCGCGGGCAAACTCGATTCCTACGTGCAGCCGAAGTACCGCGAACTCTGGCAGGCGAGTCAACCAACCGCCGGCGAATCGCCACCGGATGGGTGAGTTGCGCATTTCATCTCGCCCGTTTAGCTAGGCGAATTTAGAATATGGTTGATCATGTCGCTACACATATCCAAGCAAGAAGCCGCGGAGAAAGCACTCCAACTCGCCGTGGATTTCATGCGTCAACAGGAGACGAACGGCTACGATTGGAAGTGCGGTGCCACCGCCCCCGATGTAAATGACCCACACTGTTTGGGGCGAAATTTTCCAACACGTTGGACGGTGTTGATCGAATACAGCAAAAACGGCGCGCCAATGGATGGCCCTGGGATTCTGAAAATTGACATTGTCGAACAGCGTGTGGAGTTTGACGTATCCCCCTAGTTGGCAATAGCCGGGCGGCTACCGCCGCCCCGGTCGCGCTCCCTTCTTGCAGGTGCGGTGCGCGGGCATTAGGCTTGATGTTCTACGGTCCGCGGCGAGGCGCTGGCGGACGTTGGCGGTGATCCGAACGGTTATCAGGAGGCGAGCCTTGAGCCAGACCAAGTCGGCGGAGTTGAGCGACCTGTTGCAGGAGACGCGCGAGTTTCCGCCATCCGCGGAGTTCGTGGCCAAGGCTCTGGTCAAAGACGAATCGCTCTACCGCAAGGCGGCCGAGGACTTCGAGGGGTTCTGGGCGGAGCAGGCGAAGGCGCTGGATTGGTTCGCGCCGTGGAAGAAGGTGCTGGACTGGAAGCCGCCGCATTGCGAGTGGTTTGTGGGCGGGAAGCTGAATCTGTCTTACAACTGTTTGGACCGTCACGTCGCGACGTGGCGGCGCAACAAGGCGGCGATCGTGTGGGAGGGCGAGCCCGGTGAGCAGCGGACGCTGACGTATCTGCAGCTTCATCGCGAGGTATGTCAATTCGCCAATGCGCTCAAGAAGCTGGGCGTCGGCAAGGGGGATCGCGTGGCGATCTACATGCCGATGGTGCCGGAGGCGGCGGTGGCGATGCTGGCGTGCGCACGCATCGGTGCGATTCACAGCGTCGTGTTCGGCGGATTCTCGCCCGATTCGCTGGTCGATCGCATCAACGATTCCAAATGCAAGGCGCTGATCACCGCCGACGGTGGATGGCGGCGCGGCTCGATCATCCCGCTCAAGAGCGAGGCGGACAAGGCGCTGGGCCGCTGCCCGTCGATCGAGCATGTCGTCGTCGTGAAGCGCAGCACGCACGGCGAACCGTTCCCGTGCAAGATCCAGGAGGGCCGCGATCACTGGTATCACCGCCTGATCGAGGGCGCGTCGGCCGACTGCCCGGCGGAGGTGATGGACGCGGAGGATGTGCTCTTCATCCTCTACACCTCGGGCACGACCGGGAAGCCCAAGGGCATCGTCCACACGACCGGCGGCTACTCCGTCGCCGCGGCGTACACGACCAAATACGTCTTCGACCTCAAAGAGGACGACATGTACTGGTGCACCGCGGACGTCGGCTGGGTCACGGGGCACAGCTACATCGTCTACGGCCCGCTCATGAACGGCGCGACGAGCTTCATGTACGAAGGCGCCCCGAACTTCCCCGAGAACGACCGCTTCTGGGACATCATCGAGCGGCACCGTGTCACCGTGTTCTACACCGCGCCGACCGCGATCCGCGCGTTCATGAAGTGGGGCGAGAATCTCCCGGCGAAGCACAACCTCAAGAGCCTGCGCCTGCTCGGCTCGGTCGGTGAGCCGATCAATCCCGAGGCGTGGATGTGGTACCACAAGCACATCGGCGGGGAGCGCTGCCCGATCGTCGATACGTGGTGGCAGACGGAGACGGGTTCGATCCTGATCACCACGCTGCCGGGCCTGCACACGACGAAGCCCGGATGCGCCGGCCGTGCGCTGCCGGGCGTCGCGGCGACGATCATCGATGAGCACGCGAAGGAAGTGACGCACGGCACCGGCATCCTCGCGCTGACCAAGCCGTTCCCCTCGATGCTGCGCACGATCTGGGGAGATGATGCCCGGTTCGTCAGCACGTATTACGAGAAGTGGAACGACCCGAAGATCTATTTCCCCGGCGACGGGGCGAAGCGTGATGCGAAGGGCAACATCATGGTGCTTGGCCGAATTGATGATGTGCTCAACGTCGCCGGCCACCGCATCGGCACGATGGAGGTCGAGTCGGCGCTGGTGGATCACCCGAGCGTCGCGGAGGCGGCGGTGATCGGCCGTGCGCATGAGATCAAGGGCCAGGCGATCGTCGCGTTCGTCACGGTCAAGAGCGGGATCAAGATGACGCCGGAGCTTAATGAGGAATTGCGTCAGCACGTGGGCAAGAAGATCGGCCCGATCGCCAGGCCCGACCAGATCATCTTCGCGGCGGAGCTGCCCAAAACGCGGAGCGGCAAGATCATGCGCCGGCTCCTCCGCGACGTCGCCGAGGGCCGCACGATGGGCGACACGACGACGCTGGCGGACCCGAGCGTGGTCGAGAGCCTCAAGACGCAGTATGCGGATAAGGAAGGCTGAGCCTTCGCCAATTTGTGAAGCGAGCCGCGGACAACAATGCGTGAAGATGAAATCCAGCGGCTTGTCGGGCTCGACCGGGACCATGTCTGGCACCCGTTCACGCCCATGCGCCAGTGGCGCGACGCCGAGCCGCTGATCATCGAGGCCGGCGAGGCGGAGATGCTCATCGACGCCCGCGGCGATCGCTACATCGACGGCGTCTCCTCGCTTTGGTGCAACGTCCACGGCCACCGCGTGCCCGAGATCGACGCGGCGATCCGCGAGCAGCTCGATCGCGTCGCGCACACGACATTGCTCGGCCTGGTGAACGTGCCTGCCACGCAGCTCGCGGCGGAGCTGGTGCGCCTCGCGCCGTCGCCGAGGCTGACGAAGGTGTTCTACTCCGACTCCGGCGCGACGGCGACGGAGGTCGCGTTCAAGATGGCCGTGGGCTACTGGTTCCACACCGGTCAGCCACGCCGCACGACGTTCGTCGCGCTCGAAGGCGCGTACCACGGCGACACGACCGGCGCGATGTCGATCGGTTACAGCGAGCTGTTCCATCGGCCGTTCAAGAGCATGGTGTTTCACACGGAGTTCGTTCCCGCGCCGGATGTGCGCGGCGCGTTCCTTCATAGCCGCAGCCGGAAGGCGGCGGGTTGTGCGCTCGACGATGTCGAGACCTGCAACACCGCGCGCGACACCGCTCTCGCCGCCCTCGACCGCAAACTCGCCGACCTCGGCGATACCGTCGCCGCAATTGTCATCGAGCCGCTCGTGCAGGGCGCCTCGGGCATGATCGTGCAGCCGCCGGGCTACCTGCGCGGCGTCGCCGACCTCGCACGCAAGCACGGCACGCTGCTCATCGCCGACGAGGTCGCCACCGGCTTCGGCCGGACCGGCCGCATGTTCGCCTGTGAGCATGAGGCCGTGCACCCCGACCTGCTCTGCCTCGGCAAGGGCCTGACCGGCGGCTACCTCCCGCTCGCCGCCACGCTCGCCACGCAAACCATCGCCGCCGCATTCGAGGGCGAGCTTCACGAGCACCGCACGCTCTACCACGGCCACACCTTCACCGGCAACCCCCTCGCCACAGCCGCGGCGCTGGCCTCCATCAAGCTCTTCGAGACGCGCAACACACTCATCGAAACAAATCGCAAAGCCGTGATGCTCGCCGAGCGTCTCTCGCCACTCCGCGAAAATCCAAACGTCGCCGACGTACGACAGTGCGGCCTGATGCTCGGCATCGAACTCCGTCTTCCCCAACCCCTAACCCCTAACCCCCAACCCCTCTCCTCCGGCGGCGCCACCTCCGGCGACTTCGGCGAAACCGCCGCCGCACAACCCGCCTCCGCCCCGCGGCCCGCCTTCGACCTATGCATGGCCTGCCGCGCCGATGGCCTGATCATCCGCCCCCTCGGCAACACGATCGTCCTCATGCCCCCGCTCTGCATCACCGACGCGAACCTCCGCCGCTTGGCCGAGATCGTCGTGCAGCGCATCCAGCAACTTGCCGCGTCGCCCAAAACGCTTTGATTCCCGCTCGCATCCGTTCGTAGATTGTTAGCCGTCCGTGAGAGTACAATGCCCGGCGCAAATTCTTCCACCGCTCCGCTCACACAGGTGTCGCCAGGGATGGCCGAGTCCGCTTCTCAATTCGTTCACCTCCATGTCCACAGCCAGTACTCGCTGCTGGACGGCGCCTGCCGCACCGGCGATCTGCCCAAGCGCGCCAAGGAAATCGGCCAGACCACCCTCGCCATCACCGACCACGGCGCCCTCTTCGGCGTCGTCGAGTTCTACAACAAGTGCGTCGAGGCCGGCGTCAAACCCATCGTCGGCCTCGAAGCGTACATGGCCCCCGGTGACCGCCGCGATCGCAATTTCACCGGCACGAAAGACGGTGGCTACCACCTCCTGATGCTCGCCAAGGATCAGGTCGGTTACCACAATCTCCTGAAGCTCGCCTCCGCCGCGTATCTCGAAGGCTTCTACTACAAGCCGCGCATCGACAAGGAAATTCTCAAGGCCCACTGCAAAGGAATCGTCGCCACCAGCGCCTGCCTCGGCGGGGAAATCCCCAACGCGCTCACCGCCAGCGACCGCAAAAAAGCCAAGCTCATCGCTGAGACCTACTGCGAGATCTTCGGCCCCGAAAATTTCTTCATCGAGCTCCAGTCCCACATCCCCGAGCAGAACAAGATCAACCCCGAGCTCGTCGATCTCGCCGACCGCATGGGCCTCGGCTGCGTCGCAACGAATGATGTGCACTTCCTCCTCCCCGGCGACCACGAGCCGCACGACGCTCTCTGCTGCATTTCCACCGGCAAGCTGCTCAGCGACGAATCGCGGATGAAATATCCGACGCAGCTCTACCTCAAGAGCGCCGACGAGATGCGCGACGCGGGCCTGGGGCTTCAGGGCTGGAAGGAAGCCTGCGACAACACGCTCCACATCGCCAAGATGTGCGAGCTGCAGCTCGACTTCAAAAAGAATTATGCGCCGGTCGTGAAGATCGTCGAGCAGTCCGCCCCCGCTCCCGTCCTCACTAGCCCCCCTCGGAAGAGGGGGGTTTCCGCCGAAGCGCCCGCGCAAGTTCCCGCCCCCGCAACCGGCTCCACCGAATGGTTCAACAGCTACTGCTCCCAATTCGCCCTCCTCCCCTTCGACGCCGTCAACGACAAAACCGCTCCCGAGCAACTTAAGAATCAATGCAACGATGCGCTCAAGAAGCTCGCCGAGGCCGGCGCGATCTGGCGCTACGGCGAAGCGGGCATCACCCCCGAGATCCGCGCCCGTCTCGACCGCGAGCTCTCCGTCCTCGCCGGCAAGGGCATCGCCGCGTACTTCCTGATCGTCTGGGACTTCGTCAACTACGCCCGGTCCAATGGCATCCCCGCTCTCGCCCGCGGCTCGGGCGTCGGCACGATGGTCGGCTACTGCCTCGGCCTCTCGAATGCCTGCCCCGTCAAATACGGCCTGCTTTTCGAGCGTTTCACCGACCCCGACCGCTCCGAATACCCCGACATCGACATCGACATCTGCCAGAACGGCCGCGCCGCCGTCATCGATTACGTCCGGAAGAAATACGGCCACGTCGCGCAGATCATCACCTTCGGAACCCTCAAGGCCCGAGCCGCCCTCCGCGACGTCGGCCGCGTGATGAACATCCCGCTCTCCGAAGTCGACCGCATCGCCAAGCTCATCCCCGAGACGCTGAACATCACGCTCGAAGAGGCGATCGACGCCGAGCCCGATCTTAAGAAAGAATATAACACCAACCAGATCACGCGAAAGCTCATCGACGTTTCCATCCGCCTCGAGGGCCTCGCCCGCCACGCCTCCGTCCACGCCGCCGGCGTCATCATCGCCACCCAGCCCCTCGACACCATCCTCCCCCTCTACAAAGACCCGAAGTCCGGCGACATCATCACCCAATGGGACGGTCCGACCTGCGAAAAGGTCGGCCTCCTCAAGATGGACTTCCTCGGCCTCCGCACCCTCTCCATCATCGAGCGCGCCAAAAAACTCATCAACGAAACACTCGACAAGCCCACGCAGCTCCGCGCCATCTCCGGCGACCTCGGCGTCGGCCCCGTTCCGATCACGCCCCGCGAATTCGGCCTCGGTCCCCAATCCGCAATCCGCAATCCGCAATCCACAATCGACCCGCTCGACTTAGAGCGGTTGACCTTCATCGATCAAAACGTCCTCGACCTCTTCCGCCGCGGCGAAACGGCCGGCGTGTTCCAGTTCGAATCCGGCGGGATGCGCAATCTCCTCATGGGCATGAAGCCCGACCGGCTCGAAGACCTCATCGCCGCCAATGCCCTCTTCCGCCCCGGTCCGATGGACCTCATCCCCGACTACAACGACCGCAAGCACGGCCGATCCGCCGCGCCCAAGGTCCACGCCATCGTCGACAAGTACACCGCCGAAACCTACGGCGTGATGGTCTACCAGGAACAGGTCATGCAGATCCTGCACGGCCTGGGCAACATCAAGCTCCGCGATGCCTACAGCATCATCAAAGCGATCTCCAAGAAGAAACAGAAAACCATCGACGACGCCCGCGGCCAGTTCATCACCGGAGCCACCGCCAACGGCCTGACCGAATCCAAATCCACCGACCTCTTCGACCTCATCCTCAAATTCGCCGGCTACGGCTTCAACAAATCCCACTCCACCGGCTACGCCATCGTCGCCTATCAGACCGCCTACCTCAAAACCTATTTCCCCGTCCAGTACATGGCTGCGCTGCTGACGTTCGAATCCGTCAGCATCGACAAGGTCACCGAGTACATGGATGAGTGCCGCCGCGTGAAGTTCCCCGATGGTCACGTCGGCATCGATGTGCGCCCGCCCGACATCAATCTCTCCGCGCTGGACTTCACCGTCGTCTACGAGCCCGGCGAAGCGCACGATCCCAACAAGGGCCACATCCGCTTCGGCCTCGGCGCCGTCAAGGGCGTCGGCGAAAAGGCCGTCGAGTCGATCCTCGTCGCCCGCCGCAAGGATGGCCCGTTCACCTCGCTCTTCAACTTCGCCGAGCGCGTCCCGCAGACGAGCGTCAACAAGGGCACCGTCGAAGCGCTGATCCGCTGCGGCGCGTTCGACTCGCTGCACGGCGTCGACAAACGCGCCGCCCTCATCGCCGCCGCCGAAGTCGCCATGTCCCGCGGCGCCCAGGAAGCGACTCTCCGCAACGCCGACGATTTCCTCTTCGCCGGCTCCGCGTCTAACTCCCTCTCCCCCGGGGAGAGGGCCGGGGTGAGGGCGTCCGGGGACAAGACTGGCGCATCCTCTGCAAAATCCCACCACGACGAACCCGCCCTCCCCAGTGTCCCCCCCTGGGACCCCGCCGAAACCCTCAAGCAGGAAAAAGCCGTCCTCGGCTTCTACGTCTCCTCGCATCCCCTCGACCGCTGGCGCTCCACGCTCGACCGCTTCTCCAGCGTGAACCTGAAGGACGCCCGCCGCCTCCGCGCCGATGCGGAAGTCGTCATCGGCTGCATGCTCACCCGCGTCCGTCAGACGC
This sequence comes from Planctomycetota bacterium, assembly GCA_043788485.1. Classification (GTDB taxonomy): domain Bacteria; phylum Planctomycetota; class Phycisphaerae; order Phycisphaerales; family Zrk34; genus JAYVTU01. The sequence goes on along the minus strand of JAYVTU010000210.1, from coordinate 3,556 downwards.
TCGTCAAGAACGGCCGATCCGCCGGTCAGAAGATGGCCATGCTCACCCTCGAAGACGCCTCCGGCACGCTCGACGCCGTCGTCTTCTCCGATGCCTTCACCGCCCACGCCCACCTGCTCACCGCCGATCAGATCGTCTTCGTCAAGGGCCGCATCGATCGCCGCCGCGAGGAGCCGAGCATCGTGATCGACAAGATCCTCCCCGCCAACGAGGCCGCGGAGAATCTGACGACCGCCGTGAAGATCACCTTCAGCGATCGCCACGCCGACGGCTCGCAGCGCCACTACAACGGCGAGCTGCCCGCCCTCTGCACCATGCTCCGCCAGATCCCCGGCTCCGCCCCCGTCTACTTCGAAATCCACACCGCCGGCCGCGCCATCGTCCTCCAGGCCAACAAGACCAAAATCAAACCCACCGCCCAGCTCCCCGGCCTCATCGCCGGAATCCTCCGCGACCCCACCGGCACCTGCTGCGAACTCATCGGCCCCCAGAAACTCGTCAAGTCCCAACCCGCCGCCATCCTCACCGACGGCGAACCGGCCATCGTCAACCGCCTCGTCAAACAACCCGCGGTGGTTGAGGATGAGTTCTGCGAGAGTATTGATCGGTATTGAACGACGAGCAATCAGCGTATAGTCGGGCCGTGTCGGCCCGAAAATTTCCATCGGATTGAATCGTGACATCACCCCGACGATTTCCGCTCCGCAGTTACGGTGACGATTTTTCAACCGGTTGCTGCGCTAACGGTGATCAGGCGCTGCTTGGTCTGCTCTGCCCCCGTCTGGTGCTATACCGCTTCGATTCAACAGGTCGACCAATCGGGCGGGATGTTCGGCAGTGGTCGTTCCCTGCGCCACAACGCGGCGGAGTGTTCGATATATTTGACTCAGAATTTCGTCGGCATCTTCAGGTTCAGATCGCCGCGTGGAAATTGGAGTTGGGTTTTCGTGAACAGCAGATTGCCGTTGAGGAATTCTTCGACCCGGAGAATGCAGTCGGCATCGAACTGCCTGAAGACAAATCCTGCGATTTTGTTTTCTGGTGGGCCAAAGACTATTGGATGAATTCATCTGGAGAAGTGGAATCGACGTGATCGCAGTGCGGCGCGTCGTCGCCGCCTCGGCCGCCTTGTGAATGGGTGCGGGGCGGGTGTCGCACGGGGCGGGTCAACCGATCCCGCGCGCCGCGCCGGTGTTTTGCGGGGGTCTTCGCCCCGGTGGTTCAGGGCCAACGGCCCGATTTATACCAGCCTGGGGCAACGCCCCAGGTAGGGATGCCGCAATGTGTTTGAGGGCTGAAGGCCCGATCTATTTCCGGTTTGTCGGTTGCGGCGCGATCGAAAGAATAGATCGGGCCGTTGGCCCTCGGGATGATGTGGGGCGGTTTTCCTGGGGCGTTGCCCCAGGCTGGTATGGGCCGCACCTTTGGTGCTGGGAACGGATGCTTCGCGGCGTCGTCGCCTCGGCCGCCCCGTGAATGGGTGCGGGGCGGGTGTCGCGCGGGGCGGGTCAACCGATCCCGCCCGGCGTGGCGGGGCTTTGCGGGGGTTTGAACCCGGCGGGGCGCGGGTTGCGATGGCGGATTCCGCGGGCCGATACCGGGCCCACAGGGCCCGGCTATATAGGCGGGCCCTTTGGGCCCTGCTTCCGGGGGTTGCGGCGGTGGGCGGGGCGGTACGATCCGATTCATGGGCGCGACATCTTCTTATCGTCGGGCAGCCCCGCGCCGAAGTCTCAGGGCTGGCACGAGCATGACCAGAATAATTGCGCTGGCAGGTTCGGGTATCGCTGTCGGCGCGACCGAAACAGCATCGACAAACGCCTCGACGCCGCCGCCGGACGTGTTGGCGATCTCCAGGACCGGGCTATTCGATGGCGCGACGAACGTGGCTTGCGTGTACGTCCACACCGGCGCCACGCCCAGCGGGGTCGAGAGCGTCAGCGGCACGCCGTCGACCTTCGCGCCAATGTTCGCGTCGTTGTTGGTGCCAATGTAAAAACTCAGGACATACGTCTGGCCTGCGACTGTGTTGAGCGACTGGGTGATCGCCCCGTTGGGCGACGCGGCCCCAAGACCCGTGAGGTCGACAAAGTAGGACCCTTCCGCGGCGGGAATGCCCGTCAGCGACGCGTTCCCCCAGGCAATGCTCCCCGAGACGCCTGCGTCGACGGTCCACCCGTCAATCGCCGTGCTCCCGGCGCTCAGGCTCATGTAACCGGCGAACTCTTCGGCAAAGACGGAGCCTGTGTCCTCGAGCCCGCCGTTGTTAACGACGCTCGCCGAGGCCCGCCCCGTCGCCCCCGTCAAAACCATCGAAAGAACCGCCACCATCACGATGTGACTCAAGTAATTTCCAGTCGACATTTCTTCTCCAATCTTTGATCCCGGCTTGCCCGATCTCCCCAGACGCATAAGGAAATATTTAAACTAAACTGCTGAAACGCGTCAAGCAAAATCGGGTGGCCTTCCAACCTCGATCTTCGCCGCCTCGGCCGCCCCGTGAACGAGTGCGGGGCGGGTGTCGCGCGGGGCGGGTCAACCGATCCCGCGCGACGCGGCGGGGTTTTGCGGCGGTCTTGAACCCGGAGGGTTCGCAGCGATTAGCCGGGGGTTGAGCTCTGCGACACCCCCGGATGAGGATCACACACCCTCTCCTTCTATTTCTTTTTCTTCTTCCCGCACCCCGGCGGGGCGCCAGATTCCTGCGACCCCTCCGGGGTCGAGGAGGAAGAAAGGGAAGAAGATGGAGTATGTCTCGCGTTCCGGGGGTGTCGCTATCGCTCAACCCCCGGCTAATGGCTGGCATCCCTCCGGGATGGCGGATCGCGATCCTGGATGGCAAAATCAATCCGTGGCGTGCAACGAATTTGATCCGTCCTCTTTTCGTAAAAGCATTGCGATGTCTTCGACTTACCTGAGCCTTCATTACCATCTGGTCTTCGCAACGAAAAACCGGGAGGCGTTTATCGATGCTGCTTGGCGCGAGCGGCTTCACGAGTACATGGGCGGCACGATCGCGGGCCTCGGCGGAATCTCCCAAGGCGTCGGCGGGGTTGCGGATCACGTGCATCTACTGGTCGGCTTGAAGGCGACTCACTGCCTTGCGGATGTCTTGCGCGAATTGAAGAAGGCATCGTCGGCCTGGGTTCACGACGAGATCGGCGCGGCGGCGTTCGCGTGGCAGGAGGGATATTCCGCTTTCACGGTCGGCGCGCCCGCGCGGGAAGCGGTGCAGGCGTACATTGCGAATCAGGAGGAGCACCATCGCGTGAAATCATTCCGCGAGGAGTTGATCGAGATGCTGGAGCGGGCGGGTGTGGAATACGATCCGCAATATCTGGAGTGATGTGTTTTCTTGTGCGGCGTGTCTTGGAACCCGGAGGGTTCATAGCAATTAGCCGGGGGTTGAGCAGCAGCGACACCCCCGGATGGCGGAATACCCACGACCCTTCTTTTCTTGGTCCTTCCGTAATCAGCATGGGTAAAGGTCCAGTCCGCCACAGTGGAAGAGGATGGCGGTTTTGAAGTTCTGGCGGTTTCGGAATCCGCAGGCTTT
>JAYVTU010000209.1:0-6273 GCA_043788485.1 Planctomycetota bacterium | reverse complement strand
GGAACGCATCCAGATCTTCTCGGGCGTCGTCATCGCGCTGACCGGCAAGGGCATGGGCAAGATGATCACCGTCCGCCGCATCGTCGCCAACGAGGGCGTTGAGCGCTCCTTCCCCCTGGCCAGCCCCAAGGTCGCGACCATCGAGGTCAAGCGTCACGGCCACGCCCGCCGCTCCAAGCTCTACTTCCTCCGCGACCGTGTCGGCAAGGCCCGCCGCCTCCGCGACCGCCAGTACGGCCTGGCCGTCGCCCCGGCCAAGGAAGCGGAACCCGCCGAACCCGCCGCCGCGAAGTAATTCGTCGCACATCACGTCACACTCAAAACGGTCGCCTTACGGCGACCGTTTTTTGTGCGCCGCGCATGGAGAACGGAAGACGGTGGAGTCGAACCACAAGCACCTTTCGACGCTCCATCCCGTTTCCAACGGGCGACCGGACCGCTCCGGCGTCATCTTCCAAAAGGAGAGCAGAGGGCACGATCCTCAAGCCCGCAGGCTCCACCCGCTTTCGAGGCGGGGCCGGCGCCGACCGCCGGTTTACTCTCCAACGCGACCAACACGATCAAACGGATGGCAGTGGAGTCGAACCACCAGCCCGAGGGCTTCATCCGGTTAGCAACCGGCGGCCGGACCACTCCGGCTTTACCATCCAGCGAGCGAAACGGAAGGCGGGGGAGTCGAACCCCAGGCCCGTTGAGCCCCACCCGCTTTCAAGGCGGGGGCCACGCCAACCGTGGCGGCGCCTTCCCGGCGCGAGACGCGCGCAACAAAAAACCGGCCGATCCCATGGGATCGACCGGCGTTGGTTCGCAGTGTTTTCAGTTCACACTAAGCGCACCATCTCCAGCCGATCCGGGGACCGGTAGACGACCAACTGCTGGAGAATGATGAGAATCGTGCGTGCATGTCCTTACTCTACTCGGCATTTCGCGCCGGTCAATTGAAATATTTCGTCCGCTTCATTTTCGCGACGGGTCCGTGAGGATGACCTTCGCCGCGTTTTCCTGCATCGAATGGCCGACGTCGCTCCAGAGCGTGCCGGGGCCGGCGTAGCGGTACTCGATGCGCAGATCCGCCGGCAATTGCTGGGCGAATGTCGCCAGGCCGAATGCATCCGCGCCGCCGTGCGCCGCGATCTTGAGTCGGAACAGATCCGCCTCGGCGCGCGAGACCATCTCCTGCACATCCGCCTCCGCCTTGCCGCTGATCTTCGTCACCTCAGCGGTCGTCTCGGCGACCTTGCGATCCAGCGCCGCGACCTTGCGGTCCGCCCCAGCCTTCGTCGTCGCGGCAGTCTTGAGGCCCTCTTCCTTCTCACCGGCGACCAGCGCGGTCGTCTCGGCGTCGAAGTCCTTGATCGCCGTCTGCACCTTGCGCTTGGCGGCCTGCAATTCCGCGGCGATCGTGTCACGCGCCTGCTCGGTGGCCAGCGTGATCATCTCTTCTTCAGCGACGCGCTTGGCCTGGATCGTCTCGGCGATCTCGGGGTCGGGGTGGAAGCCACGCACGAGAGCGATGAGAAAGTGGATGCCTTTTTCCTTGCCGATCTTCTGGAGTTCAAGCGTGAACTTCTCCTGGAACTTCTCACGTGTGCCGCCGGTGATGAAGTTCTGCGTGGTCAGATCCGAGCCGGCGTTTTTGCAGATGCTCAGCACCTGCGGGATGATGATTTTTTCCTTGAGCTGATCCTCCGTGCCGTATTCGCCGACGACGCGCGGCGCGTCCTCCGGGAAGATGCCGTAGACGACGTCCATGTCGAGATACATCTGCTTTCCGTCGGCCAGCGGGAACGAGACGCCCGTGCCCTCCTTGGGGCGCTGGACGGTCTTGAGGTTGCCGTCCTTGTCGCGGATCGTGGCGTCCTCGTATGTGACGTGCAGGTCGAGCACCTCGTAGCCGATGCCGATGATGGTGACCTTGATCTGCTCGGGGTTGATCGCGTAATAACCCGCTTGGAGCACGGTGGGCAGGATGCCCTTGTTCGGTCCCTCGGCCAGCGTCTGCACGCCGACATAACCCGGCGGCACAAAGACCTGCGGCTGCGTCTTGGTGAAGCCCTTGCGCACGTAGTCAGCCTGTATGTACGCCGTCTGCCCGAACTCATTGAGCCGCCACACGCCGGGCGTCAGCACGATTTTCTGCGTGCCCTTCTCATCAGGCCCCGCGAGGAATCGGCCCTCGGGCAGGTCCTTGCCGACGTTGTTGCGCAGCAGCGCGATGTGTCCCGGCGGAACCTCGAAGTCGTCAACGAGCTTGACGGACTTGTCCCACGGCATGACGAAGTGCCGCCCCGGGCCGAGCATCTGCTCGACGACCCCCTGCTGATCGTCATGCGCGTACATGTCCTTCTCTGCGGCGCCGCCTGTCAGCCGCGTGATCTGCAGCGACTTGTGCGGCGGGACCCACGTCCGCTCGATGCCCCAGCGCCAGATCACCTCGTAGAACACGAAGAGAAGCAGCGAGAACATCACGATCGGATAAATCAGGTTGCGGGTTTTCATCGTTGGCCTCCATCGGCGCGGGCTTTGAGCGGCGGCGTGGTCGCACCGTCGCCCTTGCCGGGCGCGGTGAGATTGCGGAACACATCGGTGAAGAATCCGTCGGTATTCGACCAGATCGATTTCACCGCCGGCGCGAATCGCAGGCTCAGCAGGTACTGTGCGTATTTCTCGCCGCTGCCGAACGCGTTGACGGTCGCCTCGATGCCCGCGACCTCCGCCTTGTTCTTGAGCTTGATCACAGCCGCCTGCGCCTCGCCGCCGGCGACCTTCTGTGCCGCGGTGTCGCCCGCCGCCTCGAGCGTGAGCTTGGCCACTTCCACACGCTGGCTGGCACGCGTGAGCTCGACCGTGCTGTACTGCTCGGCGTTGCGCGTCACGCTGGCGATCTCAAGCCGCACCTCACCGATCTGATCGGCCCGGTCCTTCATGCGGGTCTGCAACTCCTTGCTGAGCCTGCCGCCCTCGTAGACCGGTGCGCCGTTCTTGTCGAGCTTGGGCTTGCCGCCATCGACGACCGGCACGCCCTTGTCGAACGTCGGCAGGCCATCGGGCGTCAGGTGCAGCACGCCGCCGTCCGTCGCGGGGTAGCCGATCTCCGTCACGATCTCGGCCATGAACTGCTCGCGCTGCCGCTTGGCCAGCTCGCGCCGCTCGTACTGCTGGCGGATCTTCTGCGGCGGATCGGTCGAGCGGATCACGAACGAGCGGATCAGAATCCCCTGCTTGGCGCACGTGCTCCGCAGCTCGCTCTCGACCTGGTTCTGCACCACGATGCGCGTCGAGCCGATCAGGTAATCGACCGCCTTGTGTTGCGCCCCATAGATGCGGTAAAGCGATCGGCCGAACGGCACGATCAGCTTCGCCTCGATGTTCTTGAGCGCGTTGCTGCTGTCGTTCTCTTTGTCATCGACGAACATCACGAACATCTCGGCCAGCTTCTTCTGGTCCAGCGCGTACTCGATCGTGAACTCACTGTGGATCGGGAAGCCGTCCTCGGAGAGGAAGTCCACTGCGGTCTCGCCCATCATCTCCAGCTTCTGCGAGCGGATGTCGATGGGCACGACTTTGTACATCCACTTGTTGGAGTACTGCGGATGCGTCCCGGCCGGCAGCAGGAACGGCTGCGTCCCGCGCTCGCCTTCCTTGACGACGAACACGTTCGGATTCTCCGCCTCCTTGCCGACGAGCAGCGTGACGACACCCACAAACCCCGGCTCGATGTGCACCATCGGCGCGAGGTCCACGTTGTACGCATAGCTGTTGAGGTAATGGCGCCCCGGCATGATCGGCTCACGCAGCACGCCCTTCTCATCCGCCTTGTCGGCCAGCACCTGCCCCGGCGCCAGCGGCTTGCCATATCGCCGCGTCAGGATGCCGACCTGCATCTCGGGAATCACCGTCGCCGGCTGCGGATCGGTCCACCACCACGTGTACGGGTTGTAGAGGTGGTAGCCCTCCTTGACGACCTCGAGCTGCACACCCTTGAACTCCGGCGAGCCCGCCATCAGCATGTCGTTGGGCAGGTCCGTGCCCGTCTTCTGCATCAGCACGACGAAGTGCCCCTGCGGCACATACATCCACGCGCTGAACGCGAAGATCGCCGCCAGCAGCACCACCACAAGCAGCAGCCCCATCACCAGCGCCGCTCTCGTGAGCCGCATCGCACCATAGTTCGGTCCCGGTATTTCACTCATCGCAAGTCTCCTCAATGTCGCTGCCCATCTTATCTAATCCCTACGCGCACGTGACCTCTCGCAAGCTCCGCACACGCCAAATTCACCGCAGACGCAACGGACGCCCCGCATATTCTCACAGCTGATCAAGCACCAACCGCCCCGCGCCCTCGTGTTACACTTCACCCAGTCCGCAACGGACCCACGGAGTCTCCGCGTGAAGCTCACATTCCTCGGCGCCAATCGACAGGTCACCGGCTCCTGCTACGCCATCCACACCGACCGCGTCACCGTCGTCATCGACGCGGGCATGTTCCAGGAACGCGCGTTCCTAGAACGCAACTGGAATCCGTTCCCCATCAACCCCGACCGCATCGATGCGCTGCTGCTGACGCACGCCCATCTCGACCACTGCGGCCTGATCCCCAAGCTCGTCCACGAGGGGTTCCACGGCCCGATCTACACCACCGCGCCGACCGTCGATCTCGCCCAGCTCGTCATGGCCGACGCCGCCAAGATCCAGGAAGAGGACGCTGCCTACAAGCAACTCCGCCATAAGCGTGAGTGCCGCGAGGGCCGCTTCCCCTGCGTCCCGCTCTACACCGTCCAGCAGGCCGAGGCGGTGATGCGGCACATGCGGCCCGTCGAGTACAAGCAGCCCATCAAGGTCGCCGAAGGAATCACCGCCACGTTCCGCGACGCCGGCCACATCCTCGGCTCCGCGTCCATCCAGGTCACCGTACTCTACAAGGGCATCGAGAAGAAGCTCCTCTTCTCCGGCGACGTCGGCCGCTGGGATCAGCCGCTGCTCCAGGACCCCACGCTCTTCGACGGCCCCGCACAGCTCGACGCCGTGATCATGGAGTCCACCTACGGCGACAAGGAACATCCCGACACCGATCCCAATCAGCAACTCGCCCAGGTCATCCGCGACACTGCCGCCCGCGGCGGCAAGGTCATCATCCCCACCTTCGCCATCGAGCGTGCCCAGGAACTCATCTGGCGCATCTCCCAGCTCCTCGCCGCCAAGCAGGTCCCCAGCATCCCCATCTATCTCGACAGCCCGATGGCCTCCGAAGCCACCGCCATCTTCCTCAAGTATCCGCAGTGGATGGATGACGCCACCCGCAAGCTCATCGCCGCCGGCCGCGATCCGCTCCACTTCCCAACGCTCCACATCCTCCAGACCGCCGAGCAGTCCAAGGCCATCAACGACCGCAAGGAGCCCTGCGTCATCATGGCCCCGTCCGGCATGTGCACCGGCGGACGCATCAAGCACCACCTCCGCAACAACCTGCCCAACCCACGCAACACCGTCCTCTTCGTCGGCTACCAGGCCATCGGCACCCTCGGCCGCCAGATCCTCGACGGCAACCGCGAGGTCCGCATCCACGGCCAGATGATTCCCGTCCAGGCCCACCTCCAGCAGATCGCCGGCTTCTCCGCCCACGCCGACCGCTCCGACCTCCTCCGCTGGATCAGCGCCTTCAACCAGCCCCCCAAAAACCTCTTCCTCACCCACGGCGAAGAACGCGTCTCACTCGCCCTCGCCCAGCGCATCACCGCCGACAAACACTGGAACGTCACCGTCCCGAATTACCGGCAGACCGTCGAGCTCTGATCCTGAGAAGTTTCAAGTTTCAAGTTTCAGAGTTTCAAGTTTTCACTTCCCCAACTTGAAACTTGAAACTCTGAAACTTGAAACTCCGCAACGCGTCACCCCTCCCGTGCGCACAACCCCGTCGACCGGACATATTCCATCCCTCCCCCAACTCCCCGATTCCGCGCCTTAAGCCCTCGAATCCCATCACTTGCAAAAAATCATCCGGGAAACCACCCGGACGTCCGCTTTGCCACATCTGTGCGCGCCGCCCCGGGTGCCACGGCCAGCGCAGCCCGCGGAGTCGGCCGTGTGCCTTGGCGCACGACGCGGGGACATGGCCGACTCGAAGACTCGCTGGCCATGGCACCTAAGACACGACGCCCCCGCGCACCACCCCGCCGGGCTATAACCGAAAGTTGTGGATGAGATCGTGAAAAAGGCGGCGTACTCTGGGTGTTCATCACAACCCCCAATCGGCCCGACACGGGCCAAGGAGTA
>JAYVTU010000208.1:0-12253 GCA_043788485.1 Planctomycetota bacterium | reverse complement strand
CAACAAGAAGCACGCCGACGGCCGCTTCCCGCTCGTCAAGGCTGACAATCCCGTTGGTCAGTGGAACACCTTCCACATCAAGATGGTCGGCGACCGCGTGTGGGTGTGGCTCAACGACAAGCTGACCGTCAACGGCTCGGTCCTCGACAACTATTTCGACGCCGCCAAGCCCCTGCCCACGCAGGGCCGCATCGAACTGCAGACCCACGGCAGCGAGATCCGCTTCCGCAACATCTACATCCGCGAGCTGCCCACCGAAGAGGCCAACGCGCTGCTGCAGAAGGCCGCGGGCGAAGGCTTCACCAGCGCTTTCAACGGCAAGGATTTCGACGGCTGGGCCGGCGCGACCGACAATTACACCGTTGAAAACGGCAACATCAAGTGCAAGCCCAACAAGGGCGGCGTCCTGCATACCAAGGATGAGTACAGCGACTTCGAGGCGCTCGTCGAATTCAAACTCCCCGCCGCCGGCAACAACGGCCTGGCCATCCGCTACCCCGGCTCCGGCGACACCGCCTACGTCGGCATGTGCGAGATCCAAGTCCTCGACGACGACGCCCCCCAGTACACCAAGCTCGATCCGCGCCAGTTCTGCGGCTCGGTCTACGGCGTCTCCCCCGCGGTCCGCGGCCATCTTCGCCCCGTCGGCCAGTGGAACTTTTATCACGTCACCGTCAAGGGCCACCACATCACCGTCGAGCTCAACGGCGCGATCATCAACGATGTCGATGTGAGCACGGTCAAGGAATTCGCTGCGGGCCACGCCCACCCCGGTTTGCTGCGTGACAAAGGCTTCTTCGGCTTCGCCGGCCACAGCGATCCCGTCGAGTTCCGCAATGTCAACATCAAGAAGCTCGACTGAGCGACGACGATCATGTCGGTCACAATTGAACAGGCGGCGGCGCATCAGCGCCGCCGCTTTTTTTGATGCGTGCGGCGTCCCATCCGCGTATGCTCATCGCATGAAGCTGGCCAAATTCTTCGTCGCGACCGTCGCCAGCGCCATCGGTTGGTGGGCGGGGTCATTCGTCGGCCTGATGACCTCGATGATGCTCAGCGTCATCGCTTACGCTGTCGCGGTCTACGCCGTCCAGCGCACGCTCGGCGAGTACATGGATTAAAAAATAACCCCGGGCCAGCGCCCGGGGTTATCGAATCGATTCATTCTTTGGCACTGGGATCAGATTGTCCACGGCGCCCGGAACTGTCGGGTCAGCAGCGCCGTCGCTTCGGCGTCGTTGTCGATCGTCTCCGTTTCGGCATTCCACTTGAGCTTCCGGCCGACGACGGAGGCGACGTAGCCCAGGTGCCCCGGCGTGGCGGAGTGGTGGGCGACTTCGGCGGGGGTGATGGTGGTCTTGCGGCTCTTGACGCACTCGATGAAGTTGCGCCAGTGGTTTTCGCTCTTGTAGGGCGGGTTCTTCCAGCCGTTGGACTTGTCGAGTTCCGCGGCCTTCTTGATCATCTCCTTGTCGGAGGCGTCGAACTGTCCGCGGTTGACGTGGACCCAGCCGCTCTCGCCGATCCACTTCGTGCCGCCGGCGATGTCCTTGTGCCCGCCGGCGATGACGACTTCGACGTTGTTGGGATATTTGCATTCGATGCGGTAGCTGGTGGCGGTGTTCCACACGGCGTCCTTAGCGGGGAACTCGGCCTTGGCCTCGAGTTCGAGCGGGCCGATCTTGTCGTCGTTGCCCAGGCCCCAGTGCGCGATGTCGCAATGGTGGCCGATCCAGTCCATGAGCTGGCCGCCGCCGAAGTTGTAGTTCCAGCGCCAATTCTTGTGGGAGCGGCAGACGTTGTAGGGCATCATCGCGGAGGGGCCGACCCAGAAATCGTAGTCCAGTTCCTTGGGCGGTTCGCTGTTGGGCTTGTTGTCGCCGGTCTTGTTGAAGTCGCTGTGGCCCGAGGGCAGGCCGACCTCGACCCGCTTGATCTTGCCGATGAAATCATTGGTCACCAGGCCGACGCCCTGGCGGAAGTTGAAGACCGAGCGCTGCCACGAGCCGGTCTGCCAGATGCGTTTGGTGTCCTGGATGACCTTGACGACCGCCTGCTGCTCGCCGAGCGTGTGGCACATCGGCTTCTCGCACCACATATCCTTGCCGGCCTTGGCGGCGGCGATGGCAACCAGCGCGTGCCAGTGGTCGGGCGTGGCGATCATGACCGAGTCGATGTCCTGGCGGGCCAGCAGCTCGCGGAAATCGTGGAACTTGGCGACACCCTTGTCACCCTTCTCGCCGTACTTGTTGTTGACGGTGCCGGCGGCTTCCTGAAGGTGGTTGGCATCGACGTCGCAGACGGCTACGACCCGGCATTCATCGATGCCCAGGAACTGACCCATGTTGTGCGGACCCTGCCAGCCCAGGCCGATGCAGCCCATGGTGACCTTGTTGCTCGGCGCCGTGCCGCCGTCCTTGCCGAGGACGGTGGAGGGGATGAAGTAGGGGGCCGCGAGCAGGGCGCCCGAAGCGCCGAGGAATCGCCGACGGGTGAGACGCATCTTGGATGCCATAGGGTGTGCCTCTGAAGGGGTGAACCAGTATCTTCACGCAGCGTCGGCCGGGTTGCAACCGGGTACCCCGCGTTTGTCGGTATAATCCGCCCCGGGCCACGCCGTTGGGGTAGGCCCGTTTATGAGTGAATACGCTGCGAAAACATCCCGGCTCTCCGTCATCGTCCCCGCGTACAACGAGGCACAGCGCCTCCCCGCGACGCTGGAGTTGATCCGCCAGTACGCCCAGCAGACCGACCGGAGTGTCGAGGTCGTCGTCATTGACGACGGCAGCACCGATGGCACCGCCGACGCCGCACGCACCTTCGACCCCGGCCCGCTCGCACTCAAAGTCCTCGTCAACGAGAAGAACTACGGCAAGGGTCACGCCGTCCGTCGCGGCATGCTCGAAGCCACCGGCGACCTTCGCCTCATCTACGACGCCGACGGCTCCGCGCCCATCACCGAACTCACCAAGCTCCTGCCGCTCGTGACGCGCACCACCGCGATCATCATCGGCTCCCGCGACATGCCCGATTCGATTCTCGATCCGCCGCAGCCGCTAACCCGCCGCTTGATGACGCGAGCTTTCCGCGGCGTCCGCCGGAAGATCATGCTCCCCGACCTGCAGGACACGCAGTGTGGCTTCAAGCTCTTCACCCGCGAGGCCGCGCAGGAAATCTTCAGCCGTCAGGAGCAGGAGGGCTTCGGCTTCGACTGCGAGGTCCTCGAACTCGGCCGCAAGCTCGGCTACACCATCCGCGAGGTCGGCATCCTCTGGCGTAACAGCCCCCAGAGCACGGTCCAACCCCTGCGCGACTCCTGGCGCATGCTCGCAAGCCTCGTGATGATCCGCCGACGCCTCAAGCGCCGCGACTGGCTGTGAGCAAATTTCTAGCATCCGAATCGCTCGCCCATTACCATGCATTCAACACGTCAAGGGGCACCACATGACCCGGGCACTTCTGATCTGTGCGTTTCTGGTCGCCGGCGCGGTCGCCGGCGCGGGGGCCGCTGAGGACATCATGAGCCGATTCACACCGCACGAATTCCGCGCCGCTTCCGGTCGCTGCAAGCAGACGCCGCTGAAGTATCGCCTGCTCGCCCCTGCCAACATCGAGGCCGGCAAGAAATATCCTGTCATCCTCTTCCTCCACGGCTCTGGCGAGCGCGGCACGGACAACCGCGCCCAGCTCAAATTCCTCCCCACGCTCCTCAGCGATCCCGAGATGCGCAAGAAATATCCCTGCTTCCTCATCGCGCCCCAGTGCCCGCCCGATCGCCGGTGGGGCAGCATCGACTGGAAGGGCGGCAAGACAACTTACGACGCGAACCTCGGCGACGAGCTGCAGGCCGCGTTCGATGCGCTCAAGGAAGTGATGGCCAGCCAGCCGATCGACGCCGACCGCGTCTACCTCACCGGCCTCTCGATGGGCGGCTACGGCTCGTGGGAACTGGCGACGCGCCACCCCGAAGTCTTCGCCGCGGTCGCGCCGATCTGCGGCGGCGGCGACAAGACAGACGTGAAGCCGCTCGCCGGCCTGCCCCTCTGGGCCTGGCACGGTGACGCCGACCCGGCCGTGAACGTCGAGCGCTCCCGCGAAATGATCGCCGCCATCAAGGTCGCCGGCGGCAAACCGAAGTACACCGAGCTCCCCGGCGTCGGCCACAACTCCTGGGACGCCGCGTACACCCGCCCCGACGGCGTCGTCCCGTGGATATTCACGCAGGTGCGCAAGACCGAAAAGAAATAATCGGCCGTGCGTTTCCCGGGCGTAGTTGAGACTCAGTCTAAGGTGCTCATTTGCGCATCTTGAAAAGCAGTCATAACGCCGTTCTTTGCAGGCACTTTCATCAAGGCGCCAAGGTGCGCATCGTCGGGAGCGGGCGTGCTGGCGCGCCGCGAGCCTTGAATGAGGCGCAGTCTGTTTCATCGTCGTGACTTGCGAAGATGCGCAGCATGTATCGGTGACGTGATCGTGCGCACGGGCGCGTCGCGGAAACAAAAACCCCTCGGCGTTTTGACACGTCGAGGGGCGGAGGAGAAAAGGAGAAAAGCGGGGGTTGAGTTCTTGTTGACGAGCCCTTCCCGGCCCGCTTCGCATTAACGGTTGATCATAGCGCACCGCTTGTGAAAGTCTGTTTTTACACGTTTCACTTTGCCGTATCCGGCACACGCCGCGGCTCCAAAACACTGTGAAAAAAAGAACTCCCCGAGGGGTGAGCCTCGGGGAGCGGAGGGGAGGTACAGGCCTTGTCTGCCGCATCGTGCGGCGGGTGGATCATCCTTGAGCTTCAGTCCGTTGCACCCCGGGTCGCTTATCCGTGCCTGGGGCCGTGGACCTTCCGTCTCTCCGAATCGGGGATTTAACGCAGAGGTCGCTGAGGAGGACGCAGAGGACGCGGTGAGAATCCGTTTATATTCCGATTCAAAAAACGATTCTTCTCGGCGTCCTCCGCATCCTCTGCGGTCTCTGCGTTGAGTTCTTTTCTGAACTCTAAATCGAGCATCAGGAGCAACCCATCGAGTTGCCGCAGTTGAGGCACTTGTAGCAGGTGCCGCTGCGGACGGTGATGGAGCCGCAGCCGTCGCAGGCCGGGGCGTCGCCCATCATGGCGGAGTTGGCATCGTTGAGCGTCGAGACCATGGAGACCATCACGGCGGCGCCGGCGTTCTGACGGTCGGCGACGGCGATGACCGCGGTGGTCTTGCGGCTGAGCTCCATGAGCGGGCCGTTCTTGGCGACATGCAGGTCGGCGATCGCCGGATCGTCGATCGCGGTGATGCGGGAGCTGTGGCCGCCGTTGCCGTTTCCGTTGCCGCCCTTGGCGTGAGCGGGTTCACCGGACTCGACGTTGATGCGCGGCGATGTGGCGGAGCCGAGCGACTCATCGATCATGCGTTCGCTGAGCGTCGGGCGGTTGCCGGTGTCGATCGCGGCGGGAGCGGGAGTCGGTGCCACGGTCGGATTCTTCTCGGCGCGTTTCGGAGCATTCGCCGCGCGATATCCGGGGACGAACTGCATTCCCATCCAGCGGAAGATGTAATCGACGAGGCTCTTGGCGAAGGGGATGTCGGAGTTGTCGGTCATCCCGGCGGGCTCGAAGCGCTGGTGGCTGAACTTGTTGACCAGCGATTCGACGGGCACGCCGTATTGCAGGGCCACGCTGATCGCGGTGCCCAGCGAATCCATGATGCCGCCGATGGTCGAGCCTTCCTTGGCCATGGTCAGGAACAGCTCGCCGGGCGAGCCGTCCTCGTAGAGGCCGACGGTGAGATAGCCCTCGTGGCCGGCGACGTTGAACTTGTGGGTGATCGAAGTGCGGGTGTTGGGCAGGCGGCGGCGCATCGGGCGTTCGACGATGCGCTCGACGATCTTCTCGACGGGCTCACTCTGAACACGTCCCGCTTTGGCAGCCGCGGCCGCCACGGCCGCGGAAACTTCCTCTTTTCCCGCCTCGATTGCTTCTTCGTCCTCCTCATCCGTGTCGGTCACGGAATTGAGGGGCTGCGAGAGCTTCGAGCCGTCGCGGTAGAGGGCGTTGGCCTTGAGGCCCAGTTCCCACGAGGTGCGGTACGAGGCCTTGATGTCCTCGACGGTCGCCTCGTTGGGCAGGTTGATCGTCTTGCTGATCGCGCCGGAGATGAAGGGCTGGACCGCGGCCATCATGCGGATGTGACCCTCGGGCGCGATGAAGCGCACGCCGGTCTTGCCGCATTTGTTGGCACAGTCGAACACCGACAGGTGCTCATCGCGGAGGTGCGGGGCGCCTTCGACGGTGCCGTGGCCGCAGATCATCGCGTTGAGCTTGTCGACCTGCTTGCGATTGAGGCCCATCGCCTTGAGCAGGTCGGTCTGGCCCACGAGGCCGAGCTTGGTCATCGTCTCTTCGCCGAGCGTCCAGCTGTTGAAGATGAAGCCGAGTTCCATCGCGCCGGCCAGGGCATCCTTGATGCGGCCGATCGCGGCGGCATCGAGTCCCTTGGAGGTCAAAAACGCAGCGAACGTGGCGGATCCATCCACCACGTCGCCGCTCGGAGCGGGCAGGGGGACATCCAAGTCGCCGCTGCCCATGACGTGACGCATGATGTCGTCAACCTGCTTGTTGTCGTAGCCCAGCGAATCGAGCGCGGGGCGCAGCGACTGGTTGGCGATCTTGAAGTAACCGCCGCCGGCGAGCTTCTTGAACTTGACGAGCGCGAAGTCGGGCTCGACGCCCGTCGTGTCGCAGTCCATCAGCAGGCCGATCGTGCCGGTCGGCGCGATGACGGTCGTCTGTGCGTTGCGGTAGCCGTGCTGCTCGCCGAGGCGGAGGGCATCGTCCCAGGCCTTGCGGGCGTGGTGGAGGATCTTGCCGGAGTTGGCGATGGAGCCGAAGCCGGTCTTCTTGCCGCCTTCGAGCCACGCGGCTTCGATCGGGACCGGCGGGGTTTCGAGGCCCTCGTAACCGGCCAGCTCGTGCTGCGATCCCTCTTCGAGATCGCGGCTGACACCGTACGCGGCGCGGCGGTGATTGCGGATGACGCGGAGCATGTGGTCGCGGTTCTTGTAGTAACCGGCGAAGGGGCCGTGCTCACCGGCCATCAGGGCGCTCGCGGCGTAGCTGCGGCCGGTCATGATCGCGGCCAGGGCCCCACCGATGTTGCGGCCGAGCTCGCTGTCGTAGGCGATGCCCGCCTGCATGAGCATCGCGCCGAGGTTGGCGTAACCGAGGCCCAGCGTGCGGTACTCGTAGCTGAGGCGGGCGATTTCCTTCGAGGGATACTGCGCCATCAACACGCTGATCTCGAGGACGACGGTCCAGAGCTCGATTGCATGCTCATAGGCGGGGATGTCGAACTGGCGGGTCTGCGCATCATAGAGCCGCAGCACGTTGATGGACGCGAGGTTGCACGCCGTGTTGTCCAGGAACATGTACTCGGAGCAGGGATTGCTCGCGTTGATTCGGCCCGATCCGGGGCAGGTGTGCCACTCGTTGATCGTGCTGTCGAACTGGACACCCGGGTCGGCGCAGCGCCAGGCCGCGAAGCCGATCTGATCCCAGAGCTCGCGGGCTCGCAGACGCTTGGTCACCTTGTCCTTGGTGCGGCTCTTGAGCTCCCACTCGCCGTCCTCATCGATCCGGCTGAAAAATTCGTTGGGGATGCGGACGGAGTTGTTGGAGTTCTGACCGCTGACGGTCGCATACGCTTCGCCGTTGAAGTCGAAGTCGAGCTTGAGCATCAGCTTCTTGGCTTGCTCCTGCTGCTGCTTGGAAAGGTGCTTGATGCCCTCGACCATCGCAGCGACCTTCAACTCCTCGCGGACCTTCCAGTTGACGAAGTTCTCGACGTCCGGGTGGTCGAGATCGAGGCAAACCATCTTCGCCGCGCGGCGTGTGGTGCCGCCGCTCTTGATGGCGCCCGCAGCCCGGTCGCCGATCTTCAGGAAGCTCATCAGGCCCGACGATTTGCCGCCGCCCGAGAGCGATTCGTTGTCGCCGCGGACCTTGCTGAAGTTCGTGCCCGTGCCCGAGCCGTATTTGAAGAGGCGGGCTTCGCGAACCCAGAGGTCCATGATGCCGCCGCTGCTGACCAGGTCGTCATCGACGCTTTGGATGAAGCAGGCGTGGGGCTGGGGATGGGTATAGGCGTCCTCGCTGGTGCGGGTTTCGCCGGTCTCGGGATCGGTGTAGTAGTGGCCTTGGGCCGGGCCGTTGATGCCGTACGCCCACTGCAGGCCGGTGTTGAACCACTGCGGCGAGTTCGGGGCGACGATCTGCTGGAGCATCATCATCGCCAGTTCGTCGTAGAACGCCTGCGCGTCCTCGGTCGTGTCGAAGTAGCCGTGCGTCTCGCCCCAGTGACGCCAGCAACCGGCGAGGCGGTTGATCACCTGCCGGGCCGACTTCTCGGGACCGGTGATGGGCTTGCCTTTTTCATCCTTGAGGATCTGGCCGTCCGCGCCCGTCTGCGGGACGCCGGCCTTGCGGAAATACTTGCTGACCATGATGTCCGTGGCGAGCTGCGACCAGTCGGCCGGAATCTCGACATCGTTCATCTCGAAAACGACCGAACCGTCCGGGTTTAGGATACGACTCGAACGCTTGGACCAGGTCAACTGATCATAGACGCTCTTGCCGGCCTCCGTGAATCGACGTGAAATCTTCATGCAAACCTCGGATCAAAAAAAAGAGATGATGAGATCGGCCGCGGGCATCCGTGCCGGCAGCAGACAAGTATTCCAATGGTTTTCCAAACCAACCCGACGCTGTTTCCGGTTCCGGCCCCCTCTCCCTGCCAGGGAGAGGGTTGGGGTGAGGGTCTCATCATCAGGACGCCCTGTGCTCCGCATGCCGGCGCACGTGCAAGTCCCGACATGTCACCCTCACCCGGATCGCCGACCTCTCCCTGGGAGGGAGAGGTGGGAACCGCAAGCCGTCGCGCTTCAGCGGGCGCCAGCGTCGCGGATCGCCGTGAACGTGTTCTCGATGAGCTGCTTGCCGCCGGGGCCCATGCCCTGGTGGATCGAAGCCATCAGTGTCAGGGTGCGGTCGGCGGCGCCGCCGAACTGGAACGGCGAATCGTTCAACTCGCAGCTCTGCATCACCGGCAGGTCCCCGCCGTTGAACAGCAGCCGACAGCCGTTGAACTTGCAACCGGTGTACTGGTTGCCGTCGAGGATGATCGTTTCGTTGCTGAAGGTTTCATTGCGGAAGACGGCCATGATGAAGCTCCAAATATGATTGCAGCGGCGCGTGGTCAACCGACCCCGTCGCCTAGTGAATGGATTAGTCAACCTTGGGAAGCGTCAAACCGACCTGATCCTGGTACTTGCCCTTCTTGTCGGCATAGCTGACGGCGCAGACGCGGTCGGCCTTGAGGAAGATCATCTGGGCGATGCCCTCGTTGGCGTAGATCTTCGCGGGCAGCGGGGTCGTATTGCTGATCTCGAGCGTGACCTTGCCGCGCCACTCGGGTTCGAGGGGTGTGACGTTCACGATGATGCCGCAGCGGGCGTACGTCGATTTGCCGACGCAGATGACCAGCACATCGCGCGGGACGCTGAAGACCTCGACGGTCTCGGCGAGGGCGAACGAATTGGGCGGGATGATGATGTAGCCCTTGCCGGTGAAGTCGGTGTCGATGGTGACGAAGGCGTCGTCGGTGAAATTTTTGGGATCGACGATCGCCTGGCCTCCGTCCCGGGAGACCTCGGTGAAGATCTTGAAGACGGGGCCGACGCGGACGTCGTAGCCGTAGGACGAGACGCCGTAGCTGATGGACCCGGGCCGCTTCTTGCCGTCGGCGAAGGGCTCGATTTGCACGAGTTCACGGATTTGCGTATCGCAGAGGACGCCCATATTGCCTGCTCCGACAAAAGTGGCCTGAACCGACGTATTTTACCCTAACGAATACAGAACAGCTAGGCTATTTGCCCGCCGATCGACCCGTTTCCCAACCGATGCCCGGCGACAAGCGGTGCGATCCGATCCCGCTGCCCGATTGGGGACCCGATGCACCGCGGCCGTCCGAAGCGATTCGCGATCCTATCACTATATCTTGTGCTCGCAAGCGCATTCTTCACAATTTGTGGTATCCACATGCCCATGTGGGCGTAAATCATCGCAGCAATAAAGGTTACCGTCAAAAAATATTTTTCGGGTAGATTCTCTCCGCCATTTTGACCACACCCAACGCCAACTTATCCACCGAGGGAGACCCACTAGGCGTGGTGGCGGGGATAAGGTGTCGGGAAGGGGGCAAATGACCAAATCCCAAATCCCAATGACCAAAAAAGGCAAATGCTCAATGCTCAATGCTCAATGCTCAATGACCAATGCTCAACGGCAAGGCAGATGTTTTCCGTCCTTGAGCATTGAGCATTGGTCATTGAGCATTCTCCCCCTTCAGTCATTGGTCATTGGGATTTGAGATTTGGTCATTCATGCCTTTCACCATTGAGCCCGCGCGCCGCGTACGATATTGTCCGCCGCCATGAATGATGCGACGCCGCACATCTCCGACCCCGTCGCGCCGCCGGATCCGACCGACGCTTCGCTGCTGGCCGATCTCACCGAGCCGCAGCGCATCGCCGTCACGCGCACCGAGGGGCCGCTGCTCGTCTTCGCCGCCGCCGGCTCGGGCAAGACACGCGTCATCACGCGCCGCGCCGCATTCCTCCTCCGCGGCGTCGGCATCCCGCCCTGGCAGGTCCTCTCGATCACCTTCACCAACAAGGCCGCCGGCGAGATGCGGAACCGCATCGCGTCGCTGGTCGGCGAGCGCGATGCGCGTAAGATGATCGTCGGCACGTTCCACGCCCTCTGCTGCCGCCTCCTCCGCGAGCACCACGAAGCCGCCGGTGTCCCGCGCGACTTCGCCATCTTCGACACCGCCGACCAGACGCGCGCCCTCAAACAGGCCTACAAAGACCTCGAAATCTCCACGCAGCATTTCGAGCCCGGCGCCGTGCATCACAAGATCTCCAGCGCCAAAAACCAGCTCATCGACGCCGAGCAATACGCCTCCACGGCCGGCGACTTCTTCACACGCATCGTCGCCAAGCTCTACAAGAAGTACGACGAAATCCTCCAGCGCTCCAACGCGCTGGATTTCGACGACCTGCTGCTCAAGACCGCGCGGATGCTTCAGCTCAGCGCCGAGGCGCGGGCGCACCTCCAGCAGCGCTTCCAGTACGTGCAGGTCGACGAATACCAGGACACGAACCACGCGCAGTTCGTCATCGCCCACTGCCTCGCCGCCGCGCACCGCAACATCTGCGTCGTCGGCGACCCCGACCAATCCATCTACGGCTGGCGCGGCGCGAACATCGCCAACATCCTCGAATTCGAGAAGCATTACCCCGACGCCGTCGTCGTGAAGCTCGGCCAGAACTACCGCTCCACGCCGCAGATTCTGCAGGTCGCCGACACGCTCATCCGCGTCAACAAGCAGCGCCGCCACAAGGACCTCTTCACCGAGAACCCGCCGGGCGAAGACATCCGCGTCACGCAGCTTTCCGACGAGGAGCAGGAAGCTAAAACGGTCGCGGATATGTTTCAGGATCGGCACGACAAAGGCACCGCATGGGGTGAAATGGCAGTGTTTTATCGAATCAATGCGCTGTCTCGGACGATGGAGAAAGAGCTAAAAGCTCGCGGAATTCAATACCAAGTCGCACGTGGAACCGCGTTCTATCAGCGCGCCGAGGTGAAGGATGTATTGGCGTATGTTCGGTTGATAGTCAACCCTGTTGATGAAGTGAGTCAGATGCGTGTGATCAATGTGCCAGCCCGCGGAATCGGCGAGACAACCACTAGGCATTTGCAGGCCTTTGCTGTTGCCAACGGGTGGTCGCTTTGGGAAGCGTTACAACATTTAAGTCAAGCGAGTGCGATCAGCGACCGCGCCATTGCGGCAATACGCGAATTTCGCGAAATGATTTGCAAATGGCAAGAAAAAGTAGCCAAAATCGATCCTTCAAAACTTGGGTTTCTACCCGGCGTTCGAGACGTTGTGGACATGGTATTGCGAGACGCCGGCATCGAAAAATTCCACGCTGATCCGAAAACAGGTGATCCAGAGCTGTTGGCAAACGTACGTGAGTTAGTCACGGACGCACAAAAATTCGATGAGCGTTACTTGGGTGAAGAAAATGATTTGAACGCACGTCTACGAGCATGGGTGGAGGAAGTGACGCTAACTAACGACGCTGATTCTTTGAAGGAAGGCGGAGGCGCGGTGACGCTGATGACGTTGCACGCGGCGAAGGGCCT
>JAYVTU010000207.1:0-10349 GCA_043788485.1 Planctomycetota bacterium | reverse complement strand
AATGGCGCGCGGACTGACGTGCGAACCGCGGGTGGCTGGGGCAAAGGTCGCCGTGCCCCAGTGGCTTTGACCGGCGTTGCGCGACGGCATGGCACGCGGAAAAACCGTCAGCGGTGATGCCGGCGCTCCGAGGGCCAACGGCCCATTTTATACCAGCGTGGGGCAACGCCCCACGATTTCGGGCCGCGCAGGGATTTGAGGGCCAACGGCCCGATCTATTACGGTTTGGTGTGACGTCGGGAAAATAGGGCGGGCCGTTGGCCCTTATGAAATAATCGGGCCGAGTACGTGGGGCTTTGCCCCACGCTGGTATGGAATGGGCCGTTGGCCCTCGATGCCGGACACGCCGGCTCCCGCCTGCGGCTATCAAAGAAGGCCATCGGATTCATCGCGGAGTTCGCGGATGAATTGGAGGGCTTCGTCGATGGTGCAGACCTCGACGCCGCGCTGGCGGCCTTGGCGGTCGAGTTGCTGGAGGAGCATGAGGTCGTCGAAATCCTCCGAGGCTTCGAGGCGGCGGCGGGCGCGGGCGCCGAGCTTGCCGTCGGCAAGCTGGTGCGCGTCCATGTGGTGGGCGATGAGGAATGCGGTGCGCGGCGTGATCGCGCCTTCGAGGGCGAGGAGGCCGGCGGTGACGTGGTCGTGGGGATCGATCGCTTTGCCGACGTCGTGAAGAAGAGCCGCGAGTAGGAATTCCTCGTCCCACGGCTTGGCATCGCGCGCGAGCTCGAAAACCTGCAGCGTGTGATAGAGCGCATCGCCCTCGGGGTGATGCACGGCGCTCTGCTTGACGGATTCGAGCGGAGCGAGAAGCAGATGGATCAGGTCGAGCGGATCGGCGTGATCTTCGAGCGGATCGAGTTCGGCTTCGAGATCGATGCCGGGGTAGGTTTCGCGGAGAAGCGCTTCGAGCTGCGCAGTCGAGGCGCGTTCGATGGTCTTGTGCGTGATGGAACTCTTGAAGGGATAATTGACCTGGCTCGCGGCGTAGACGGTGAGCTCGATGGGGAAGCGGGCGTCGATGTGGACGTGGGTGAAGAGGCGCTCCTCGTTGTGCTTGAGGATGCGCTTCTGCTCGACGGTGTGTTGCAGGTCCATTTCCTCAAGGACGGAGAGGAGTAGACCGGGCGAGGGCGGGAAGACGTGGATGTCGATGTCGGAGCCCTTGCGGATGTGACCGGTGAGGACGGAGCCGATGAGGTGGGGACGGAACGGTGCGAGCTCGCGCATGAGGCGAAGCGCGGCGAGGCGCATGTCGCGGAGATCCTTGGCGCGCGTTTCGCCCTCCATGAGGTCGGCAAGGATCTGGATCTGATCGCGGATCTCGGAATTGGAGGGCAGGTCGCGCGGCCGATAGCGGTGGTCGATGCCCATCTCGCGCGCGGCCTTGCGCTTGGCGGTGAAGTATTCGGATTCGGTGCGTTCGTACATCAACTGCGCGGCACGCCGCGCAATCTGCCAACGGACTCTGGGATCGGACATGGTGTGAGGTGCGCCGATACGTTGAAGCCCGTCGAGGCGGCGCGGGGCTTGTCGGGGATTGATCCGACGCGGGAATCATAACCGCGACGAAGTGTGGGTGAAACTATTTTCGGGTAGAGATGCGTTGGTTCGCGCGTTTGGCATGTGCGAGAAGCTGGCGGGGGCAAACCTGGAAATTGGAATTTAAGTTACGGCGATTTGAGGTAGCAAAAAGGTAGGGGGGTGGGGTGGGGGGTGGAGGGGTACTTATGTGCGGTGGCTGCGGTGGTTACCAGAAATTTTGCCGGAGGCGTTTGGGCGACATGTTCATGCGCACGATCGCTTCGCGGAGCCGAGGGGCGGAGACGTAAGTGCCGCGGGGAGCGGGGTCGGATATTTTTGCGCCAGGTTTGGAGGGGAGTTTTCGCCGGAATGCGCGTAAGTGTGCGCGGCGGGGACCCACGGACAGGCGTCCGTGGGCTTCGGGTTATGCGCTTTCGGTGGCGCGCTGGGACGTCGTGGCGCGTTCCTTGATCGTGTCGAGCATGGTGCGGACTTCGATGGCGTAGGCGGTGTTGGGGAACTCGCGGACGATCTGCTGGCCGACGTTGTGGGCGGTGATCCAGTCGCGTTCCTGCACGGCCATCTTGAAGCGGACGCCCATGTTTTCTTTGCGCTTGGCGATGATCTGACGGGCCTTCTCGGTCAGCGGCTTGGCTTCCTCGGGCGTGAGGTACTTGTCGAGTTCCTTGAGCATTTCCATGGAGCGCTCGACGTCCTCGCGCTCGGTGGCTTCGGCGAAGTCGCGGAGGAGCTGATTCTTGGATTGCTCGTAGGCTTTGCGGACGCGTTCGGGGAGCTCGATGACGCCGGGGTATTCGGGGTATAGCCGCATGAGGCGGGCGGCTTCGTGACGGGCGAGGTCCCAGTGACGCTGCATGCAGATCGTTTCGATCTTGCTGATGGCGGCCTGGATGTGGGCTTCGCGCTTCTTGTTCATCACCTGCAGGATCTGCTGGCGGAACTGCTCGGCCTCTTCGCGGTAGCCGTAGATCTCGGCCATCTCTTTGACGAGGGCCATCGCCGCGTCGTAGTCCTCGATGCGGATGTCTTCGATGATCGCCTGGCGCATCGCCTCGCGGTCTTTCTGGCGGTAGGCGATGCGTTTGGCCTGGTCGCTGATGAGCATGCGTTCGTTGATGGAATCGAGGAGGCGGGCCTGCTCGGCGAGCTGGGCCATGAGCGCCGCATCGGACTCGCGGCCTGTCGCGGCGTAGGCGGAGACGGCGACGACGATCGTCAGCAGGCCCACGGACATGACGACGAATTCCTGCCGCTGAATGGCCAGCCACATGCCCAGGGCGAGCACGAAGAAGCCGGCGACCAGCAGGCAAACGAACAGCAGCGTCATCCCGGAGTCGCGAGGCTTGGTGCTCATATCATGGCCCCTTGGTCCGAAGTCTCAAGAATTGCAACGGCCCATCTAGATTCAAGTTAGCTTTCATTTCCCGCCCGGTCAACTGAATTGCGACAATCACTTACCGTTGCCGTTGATCTCATGGGGCGTCGGCTTGCGATAGGCGTTGAGATCCAGGCTCTTAAAGTAATCCACGGTCCGCTTGAGCCCCTGCTCCAAAGGGATGGTCGGGGACCAGTTCAGGTGCTTGCGGGCCAGCGTGATGTCCGGTTCGCGGCGGACCGGGTCATCCACGGGCAGCGGACGGAAGACGAGCTTCGAGGTCGAGCTAGTGAGCTTGATGACCAGCTCGGCGAGCTGGCGGATGGTGAACTCACCGGGGTTGCCGAGGTTGATGGGGCCGATCACATCATCGGGCGCTTCCATCATGCGGATGAGGCCCTCGACGAGGTCGTCGACGAAGCAGAAGCTGCGGGTCTGGCTCCCGTCGCCGTAGAGGGTGATGTCCTTGTTGACGAGTGCCTGGAGGATGAAATTGGAGACGACGCGGCCGTCGTAGGGGTGCATGCGCGGGCCGTAGGTGTTGAAGATGCGGACGACGCGGATGTTGACGCCGTTGGAGCGGTGGTAGTCGAAGAAGAGGGTTTCGGCGCAGCGTTTGCCCTCGTCGTAGCAGGCGCGCGGGCCGATGGGATTGACGTTGCCTCGGTAGGTTTCGCGCTGGGGGTGTTCGGTGGGGTCGCCGTAGACTTCGCTGGTGGAGGCCTGGAGGACTTTGGCATTGGTGCGTTTGGCCATGCCCAAAACGTTGATGGCCCCGACGATGGAGGTCTTGATCGTCTTGATCGGGTTGTACTGGTAATGGACGGGGGATGCGGGGCAGGCGAGGTTGTATATCTCGTCGACCTCGAGCCAAAGGGGGTGGGTCACGTCGTGGCGCAGCAGCTCGAAGTTGGGCTTGCCGAGCAGGTGGGTGATGTTGTTCTTCTGGGAGGTGAAGAAGTTATCGATGCAGATGATGTCGTGGCCCTGCTCGACGAGACGGGTGCAAAGATGCGAGCCGATGAATCCAGCCCCACCGGTGACCAGGATACGCTTGAGCTTCATCCAAAACCTCCCAAAGTAGGCCGGGGCGAGGCTTGGGGGCCTTGCCAATTTACGCTGCCGCCGCTAATCTTCACCCCTTGCCGCTCATCAATTTAAGCGGTAACTCCCCAACGCACAACGGAGCCTCTCACGTGCACTCAGCCAACGATACCGCCGCGCCCCGTCAGTCTGATGCCGCCCGCAAACACCTCGCCAAGGGCCGCGACCACGAAAGCAAACTCGACCGCTGGTCCGCCATCGAATCCTACCGTCAGGCAGCCCAGCTTGATCCTCAGGATTGCGAGATCGCCTTCCGCCTCGGCTACGCCCTCGACCTCGTCGGCGAAGACGCCGAAGCCCTCCAGCTCTTCGAACGCGCCTGCGCCGATGGCAAGCCCAAGCTCAACGCCCTGCTGAACCTCGCCGTCCTCTACGAAGACGCCGGCGACTACGTCCGCGCCGAGCGCTGCGTCAAGCTCGTCGTCGACACCGATCCGCTGCACGCCCGCGGCCGCCTCTACCTCCGCGATGTCCAGGCCTCGCGCCGCATGGTCACCAACGACGATGCCGCCCGCAGCGGCGACAAACAGAACGCGATGCTCGAAACCCCCGTCACCGATTTCGAGCTCTCCGCCCGCGCCCGCAACTGCCTCAAGAAGATGAATATCCGCACGCTCGGCGACCTGCTCCGCGTCTCCGAAGCCGAGCTGATGGCCTACAAGAACTTCGGCGAAACCACCCTCGCCGAGATCAAGGCGATGCTCGCCCAGAAGAGCCTGCACCTCGGCCAGGCCCTCGATCAGCAGCGCGATGCCGCCCGTCAGGAAGTCTACAACGAGCTGCTGAGCAGCGCCGGTGAGGAAGCCGTCGGCGTCCTCGGCAAGAGCGTCGATGAACTCGACCTCTCCGTCCGCTCCCGCAAGGCGCTCTCGCTTCTCAATGTCGTGACGATCGGCGACCTCGTCGCACGCACCGAAGCGGAACTGCTGGGCATCAAGAACTTCGGCTCCACCAGCCTCGACGAGATCAACGCCAAGCTCGGCGAAATGCAGCTGAGCCTCCGCAAGATCGACGCGGCACCGTAAGGCACAGAGGTCAGCGGTCAGAGATCAGAGGTCAGCGAAGACGCGGCCTCCGAAATCTCCCACTGACCTCTGACTTCTGACCTCTGACCTTTGTGTTCCCATGGGCAACGGATTGCCACGCCTGCTGATCGCGCTGTTGCTGGCCCTGTGCGTGGCCGGCTGCGAACAGGCTGCGCCGCTTCCCGCCGCCTCCTCCAAAACCATCGCCGCCATCCCCGCCGCGCCCCGGCAGGCCGGCGAGCCGATCATCCGCGTCCGCCTCACGCGCCAGACTCAGCAGATCCTTTTCACTGGCCCCACGCGGCTCCAGGTCTTCGCCGTCGACAAGCCCGATCAGAAGCTGCTCATTTCCACCCCCGCCACGATCCAGCGCGCCGGCGGGATCTGGCAGGGACCGTGGACCGGCGCGCCGTTCGCCGCAGGCGCCATCCTCGAAATCCAACCGCTCGGCCCCTCCATCCTCCGCATCGACCACACGCCCTACGTTGGCACCTGCCGCCTCACGCCCGTCGCCAGCTCCGCCGCGATCGCCGCCGCAGAGTTGCCCGACGCCGGTCCCGAAATCGCCGATGACACTCTGCCGCCTGATGTCCTCGGCGCACAGCGTCAGCCTGCCCCCTCCCCCCGCCCCGCCGCTCCGCCGCGCATCCCCGTCGCCGACCGCTTCGACGTCATCAACTACGTCCGCATCGAAGCCTATCTCCCCGGCGTCCTGCAGGGCGAGCTCTACGAACACTGGGAGCCCGCCGCGTTTCTCGCACAGGCCATCGCCGCCCGCTCCTACGCCATCGACCGCATCATCAGCTTCGGTCCCGGCAACAATTTCGACGTCGACGCCGGCCAATCCTCGCAGGCCTACGTCGGCGCGTCCGTCAGTCCGCTCGCGCTCCGGGCCGTCACCGATTCCGCGGGCCTCGTGCTCACGTGGAACAACCACATCCTCCCCGCCTATTACTCCAGCGCCTGTGGCGGAGCCGCCCTCTCGCCGCGCGATGCGTTCAACATCGCGCAGGTCTACGCGCCCCTCGAACCGTCGCACACCCGCACCTGCTGCGCCGGCACGCCCCACTTCAACTGGGGCCCGCAGACCGAGGACCTCACCGCACTCACCAAACGCATCAAAGCCTGGGGCGCCGCCAACCGCATGTCCGTCGCAAACATGACCGCCCTGCGCGGCGCACGCATCAGCAAGATCAACAGCCTCGGCCGACCCGTCGAATTCGAGCTGACCGATGACCGCAACAAGACGTACCCGATCCGCGCCGAGTTCTTCCGCAACGCCTGCAACTACTCGAATGAGGCCGCGAAAGTCCCCGCCCCGAAGCAGAAACTGCGCAGCAGCTTCTTCAACGTCCGCGTCGAGAACGACAAGGTGATCTTCTTCGACGGCCACGGCTTCGGCCACGGCGTCGGCCTCTGCCAGTACGGCGCCCAGGCGATGGCCCGCGCCGGCAAAGACCCGCTGCAAATCCTCGCAGAGTATTACCCCGGCGCAAAAGTCGAACGCGCGTATTGAATTGGGTGCCACGGGTCTGCGGTTCCTCCGCAGCCCCGTGTGTCTTGGTTTTTCACATCATGCTTGAAGAACACGGGGCCTCGAAGACTCGGACCCGTGGCACCCGATAGCGATGCTTACTTCTTCGCCTTGTTCGCCTCGTCGCGTTCGGTCAGCAGCTCGTGGGCTTCAAGAATCAGCGATTCGAGGCGCAGGGGCTTGTGCATGTACGCATCGACGCCCAGCGTCTCGGCGTAGGCCTGGTGGCGCTTGCCCTCGTTGGCGGTGACCATGATCACGATCGGAGCGTTCTCATACGTCTTGACGCGCTCGAGGACCAGGAACCCGCTGCGGCGCGGGAGCATCATGTCCAGCAGGATCAGGTCCGGCGGATCGTTCTCGCAGACATGCACGGCGGAGTTGCCGTCGGAGCAGCACTGGGTCAGCGCGCCCTCGGACTGCATCGCCTGCTTGAGCACGGCGAGCACATCGGCGTCGTCATCAACAATCAGTACGCGGCGGCCGGCGAGGCGTTTGCTGCTGGTGGTTTCGTCATTGATAGCCATCGGGGTATCCTCAACTCTCATCCATCGGTGGGGATGATCGGGTTCATCGCGGTCACGACGTCAACCGACGTCTTGAGCAACGGGGCATTATAGCCGGTCGCCGTTTTTTGTCAGGCGGCGGGAATCGGGTGCCACTGGTCGGCCGTCCTCGGCAGACCAGTGTGCCTTGGCGGTGTGTGCGTCGAAGAGCACTGGTCTGCGGAGGAACCGCCGACCAGTGGCACCCAAGCTTTTTGTCACGCGGCCTGCGGGTGGCGGAGAACCTCGATGGCCCGCTCGTCGAGCCAGGGCAGCGCCTGGAGCTGACGGACGAGGGAGGCGGGCATGGGCTTTCCGGCCAGTTCGTGGCGCGGGCGGCTCTTCCAGCGGCGGTGGAGCCAGAAGTACTGCTCGGGGGCGTCGCGGACCATCAGCTCGATGGCGCGCGTGTAGCGGGCGGTGATGTAGTAGAGCGGGTCGGGCTGCGCTTTCCAATCCTCGGGGCGGATGATGTCGGCGATGCGGGCGGCGAATTTGAAATCGTCGCCAACGCGCTTGGCGTAGCCGCAGATGACCGGGGCGTCGAAACGGATGGCCAGCAGGCCGATCGATTTGTAGGCCGACGCGAGGCGGCCGAAGAAGGGCACGAACATGCCGCGGTCGCCGGCGTTCTGGTCGCCGATGAAGCCCAGCGTCCCGCCGCGCTCGAGTATCTCGACCATCGTCTCGGTCGCGCCCCACTTGGTGATGATGCGCAGGCCCTTGCGTTGGCGGACGCCGAGGAGCCACTCGTTGATGAGCGGATTGTCGATGGGCCTGGCGATCGCCGCCATGT
This sequence comes from Planctomycetota bacterium, assembly GCA_043788485.1. Classification (GTDB taxonomy): domain Bacteria; phylum Planctomycetota; class Phycisphaerae; order Phycisphaerales; family Zrk34; genus JAYVTU01. The sequence continues at coordinate 2,425 of JAYVTU010000207.1, read as the reverse complement.
CGAGGCCCATCATCGCGATCCAGTAGCCGAGCACTTCCCAGTTGCCGTTGTGACCGGTGACCATGATCGTGGGCCGATCGGAAAGCAGCATGTCCATGCACTCGGTCATGCCGCTCATGGCGATGTGATCGGGCCATGTGTCGAGCTGGAGGAGACGAGGCGTAAACATCACCTCGACGGCGAGCTTGACGATGTGCTGCATCGAGGCGTGCGCGATGTCCACTGCCTGACGTTCATTGAGGTGCGGCATCGCCTGTCGGAGGCTGGCGATCGCGCGCTCGCGGTGCTTGCGGTCGAAGCGGAACATCAGCGAGCCGAGCCCGGCGGCGGAGGCGAGGTTGCGCTGCGCACTGAACATGTGCATCCCCGCGGCACCCATGCGCAGCGCGAGGTACTGCGACCAGTTGACCAGTGCGGATTGGTTGCGAGCCATAAAAGAGTCCAAAGTCCAAGATCGAGTGCCTGAAAGACAAGGTCCAAGGCAAGGATTTTTCCCCGACCTTGGACCTTGGACTTTAGACCTTGGACTTCCCAATCAGTGCTTGTAATAGCCGATCAGCGCGAGGAAGCGGTTCTGGTTGATCACGGGGATGGAGAGCGTGCCGGCCTCGTTTTTGACCTTGACGTAGGCGTCCCAGCGCTGCTTGGCCTGGATCGATTCGCGGATGACTTCGGGACGCGTCTCACCGGCGGCCGGGGCCTTGGGCAGCTCGGGCTCCTTGCCGATGACGACGAAGTCGGTGTCGAGCGGGACCATCGAACCTTCGCTCCCGCCGCGCTCCATCAGCGACGCGAGGCTCTTCTGACGGTCCTCCATCTTGGCGACCTGCCCGCCCCAGTCACGGATGAGCATCAGCATCGTCTCGCGTTCGGTCAGCGAGGCCACACCGTCGCCGTCGAGATCGAAATCGCCGAAGAGGAAGAATTTGAACGAGCGGTTCTTGTCGTAGATCAGGTTGGCGATGACGTCGTTGACCAGCACGCCCTGTGCGTAGCTGCCGCGGACGATGCGGCACGCGGCGGTGTGATCGGAGAGGCTGACGACTTCAATCGAAGCCTTGCCGCGCTTGAGTTCCTTGCCGTCGTCGGAGACCTCGACGCCGCGCGTCGGGTCAAACACCTCGAAGGTCGTGCCCAGCACGAGGTGGTCGAGGCGGCCGAGGTCGATGTAGACCAGCGTGCGGTTCGGATCGACGTTGATGATGCGGCCATCGACCTCGCGGGACAGGTCGGGCACGGCGGGACGCTGCGGCGCGTTCTTGGCAATTTCCTGTTTGAGGCGGACCTGCAGTTTCGCGAGTTGCGTCTGCATCGCCTTGAGGTCGCCGTCCTTCTGGCGGAGCTCATCGGCAGCCTTGGCCGATGCCTCGGCGAGCTTGCTGTTGATCGCGGCGACTTGCGCTTCCTTGGCGGTCTGCGATGCCTGGTAATCCGATGCGAGGCCCGCGACCTGCTGCGTGAGTGCGGCAACTTTCGCCGTGCGTTCCTTCTGCAGATTCTCGAACTGCGTGCCGAGGGCGCTGACGCGCTCATCGGCCTGCGCGAGCTTCTGCTGGAGCTCCATCACCTGCTTGGCGTTGGCATCGGACTTGGTTTTTGTGTCGGCGACGAACACGGTGACGACGTCGCCCTCGGGCATGCCGACGGCCTTGAGCTCGGCTTCGATCTGATCACGCGTCGCCTTGGGATTCTTCGAGAGCATGCTCTTGAGGCTCTCGTTCTCAACCTTCAGGTTGTTGATCGCGGAGCGCGGCGGCTTCTTGGTGGCGCCCTCGGCGACGAGCACCTTGAACTCGGGCTTGCCGCGCTCTTCGGCGGTGATGTACTTGCCAATCTCGTCGTTGGCGTTCTCGGCGATCTTGCGATGCTTGTCGAGCTCACCGTAGAAATAGACGTCCAGGGCGACGGCGACGAGTGTGAGGAAGACGAAGAAAATCAGGCCATAGAGCATGCCCGGGTTGCCGCGGCGTACGGTTCGAACGGCCATCTGCTGCCTCCTGGCGATGTGATGAGGACGAGGTGCGCCGCGTGGGAGCGGTCCCGGGACGCAAATTCCTCGACGACCGCCAATGTCGCAAGATTTGCGTGCGGCGTCAAGTGCCGATTTTGGCGGAAGTTGAGGCGGCGCGGGAGCGGCAGCGCGGCGGCGTGCCGCAAACGGCACTGGGAATGAAAAAACCCCGCCGGGATGGCGGGGTTTTGAAGTTCACGGATCGTTGTGCCGAGAGCGGCGGAAGCGAGATTACTGGTCGGCCTTTTCGATGAGCCAGTATTCCATCTCGATCGGTGTGGCGCGGCCGAAGATGGTGACGATGACGCGGACCTTGCCCTGCTCGGGCAGCAGCGCATCGACGACGCCTTCCATGTTCTGGAACGGGCCTTCCTTGATCTTGACCGGGTCGCCGGGCTTGAACTCCATCTTGAC
>JAYVTU010000206.1:0-19560 GCA_043788485.1 Planctomycetota bacterium | reverse complement strand
TTAGTCCAGGTCGCGTCTCAGCAAGAATTGCTCGCGCCTGCCGAATATGCTGGGCCGCCAAGGCACGATCGAAAGCCTGTGCTTCGCCGGACGCATACGGAAATCTAAATGTCGAAACACAGCCTGAATCCGCAACGTGACGTTGGTGCTATTGGTGATTATCTCTTCGATCTGTCCACAGTATCGCATCAACCCGACAGTCGTGTTTTGCTTCAGCAATCCAAACGCCTCATCCATCACCGCTCTGATTGCCGCCCGATTGCCGTCGAGTGGGAGCACCTCCAACCGAGCCTGTTCAATCACACCTTTGATTTCCGAAAGGCCGTTCGCGATCAGATTGTCGAAACCGTCGTCGGCTGCGGCCGAATATCCAAAGAGTTCTTCCCACGACAGGTGACTGACATGATCGCCTTTGCTTGCTTCAAACTCGTCGAGGCTCGTTACGCTCAGCACTTCATCTTTTCCAGATCCTGCGGGCGATAAGCACACGCAGATGATTTGACGCTCCTCACCATTTTTACGCTCGCGAAAATGTCGGCATCCCAAATGGCCTTCCAGCTTCGTACCGGTGCTTATTTCGATGAGTATCAGGATGTCCTTCGCTTCCAAACGAACCCCGAAACGTCCCGCCTCAACGGTGACCCGCCAGTCCTGGTCCGACAATTCAAGCTGTTGGTTCGGCGGCGTGATCAGGGAAAGAACATGGTTGCGAAATCGCGGCACGCCATCCAAGGCCATCGCCAGAAATGCTGATGCAGTCTCTTCGCTGCGTACCGCACCGTCGAAGAAATATCCGAATCGCATGATGTTCTCCTTGACGAGTTTGTCCCGGTCAACGATCTCGCCGCATCAAGCCTGCAAACACACATTCCACTTTACGCACACCTCCCGCGAGCGGGAAAGAACTATTTCATGTCCGAGCCACCACGTTGCCGCCGGCATGGCCGGGCGGCGGCCAGGAGATTCGCCATGCCATCGGACCAGACCGTGACCTCCAAGGTTGTGCTCGCCTGCGTACTCGAAATCCAGCGGCTGGGCACCGGGCCAGCACTGGAACACCTCGAACAGGTCGAGCCCGACCTTGCAAACTACCTCATGGAAACTCTCGGGACGATTCATCAGCGTCTCACCACTCTCAACGGCCCAACTCGATCCACGCAGCGTGTGTACCGCCAGGTCGAGGTTCTCATCGTCGTTTGCATCACGGCTCTGCGACGCAGCCATTACGAGTTGTGGTGCCAGAACCACACACCGGATGAGACAACTCCGTCGCCGCCTCGTGAAAGCTGATCTGGCTTCGAACAATTCTCAAGGAGAACCCATGTTGAACGCCTTCTCTTCAAGTCACGCCCCAGGAAAGTTGCACTGGGTCTGCAACTACCCCGGAGGCGGCATCCCAAAGCTTTGGAGCACCGCATGAGCAAACAAACCGCTGGACGACTCGCTGACATGATCCGGGGCACGCCCGCTGACGTGATCCTCAAGGCCGCTTCGATTTGCGACGGCCATTCCATCTTCGATCCGCAGGCTTTTCTCGATACGGGGTTGCCCGCGCCGATCGTTTCGTACCTCACGATCACGCATCACTCTGAGTCGTGGTCGCCCAAGAGCATGATCTTGAGGGACGGCGTGCCGCTGGCCGCGGTCATCCGCGTCAACCGCCAGCCGGCGCCACGTGATTACGTGCTCCAGGCCAACGACCGGGTCAGCGCCACGCCGACCAAGATCGAGGGGGCGCTCAGGCGGGCTGCTTGACCGCTCGCGTTCATCCATTCGCACTGCCGCCCGCTGGGTCATGGAGGACCGGCGGGCGGATTTCATTCCCAACCAACCGACCGAGGTGTCTCATGAAACCACACCCTCGTGCAGTTCAACTGATCGCGGCGGTCGTCGAGGAGCAGTTGAAGTCACTTGCTCAGCGCCGCTTTAGCCGGGTTCGTGAGCAGTGCCGAGCCGTTCGGGACTACTCACACCGTTTCGAGGGGCTGTCATTGCAGCTCGCCATTGCCAGCGAACGCGGTTGGCATGCGGCGACTCAACAGGTTCTTCGGCAACTCCGTGACACAGCCTGTGAACTTGTCGACGACGCAACGCCTCTGACCAAGTCCGCGGATCCTCTGAATCAGTCGCTGCCGCCCACCGATCGGCAGATCACCGGCGAGCTTGAACAGATCCAGTCGGAGTTCGGCCGCTGGACCTTTGAGCCCAAAACCAAATTGTTGGCCATCGAGACGGAGCCGATCGAACTCGAAGGCGTTTACCTCGGGCCATTCGAGGTCGCGCTCAACCTGGGCGAGCTGTCGCTGCTGGGCACACGGCACATTTATGAAGTCGTGGCCACCGACCCGCATCGGCCGACCGGCAATGACAGCGTCACGCACCCGCACGTCTCCGACGATCGGCTCTGCGAGGGCGACGCCTCGGTCCCCATCCGCTCGGCTCTGGAGTCGGGGCGACTGATCGAGGCGTTCCTTGCATCACCGCTCGCCAAAGATGAGGGTGTCATTCTCGCCGTTGAAGAAACGGTCACATCCGAAATCGCGGATGATCTTCCCGATGTGCTTGCCCGAGTGGACTTGATGCGTACCGATGACGCCGGGCTCCACGTGGTGGACTTCAAGACGGCCAGATCCAAATGGACACTGGACAAAGCAATCGAATCCGCCGAGCAGTTGATGCTCTATCAGCACATGGTGGCCATGATGGCCGAGAGCGATACGCAGCCCATCCACCTGCATTTCGGCATCATCACCAAGGCGAAGTCGCCTTCGGTCCAGGTCATGGACATCCCCGCCGATCCCGCGCGGGCACGGCGAGTGGTCGATAGCATCCGGATCGTGTGGCAGGCCATCGAGGCGGGTAATTTCTACCCTAGCCCGGGGCCGATCAACTGCGCGACATGCGCGTTCAAATCGCGTTGCCCGGCGTTCACGTAGTTCTGATCGCATTCCACCTGCACACATCCATTCGTAGCGCCCGCTTGAACTCGCGGCGCTCTTGTTCTTTTGGCATCCCCAATCACACCTCAAAGGAGCTTCTACACGTGTCACACATAGTCGAAATCAGAACCGAACTCCGAGATCCAACAGCGTTGGCCGCGGCGTGCCATCGACTGGCGCTTGCACCACCGACTACCGGCACAGCGCAACTGTTCAGCGGCGAGGCTCGGGGCACGATCGTCCAGCTGCCGCATTGGCGATATCCGGTGGTGATCGACATGCCCGCCGGGCAGGTGCGCTATGACAATTACAACGGCGCATGGGGCGACCAGAAGCAGCTCGACCGGCTGTTCCAAGCATATGCCGTTGAAAAATCACGGTTGGAAGCACGCCGAGCCGGCCACACCGTCACCGAGCAGTCGCTCGCGGATGGCTCGATCAAGCTCACCATTCAGGTCGGAGGTGCAGCTTGAAGATCATCGAGGTCACCATCGGCCCCAAGGGCGAGACGAAGATCGAGACCAAGGGCTTTTCGGGCGCGGCGTGCCAAGACGCAACGCGCGCCCTTGAGCAGGCTCTGGGTAACCGTCGCACGGAGCGACTCACCACCGAGTTCCATCGTTCAAGCTCCGCCACACAGCGCGAGCAGACTTCTCAGGGTTGAACCCCGCAGTTCCTGGATCACTCCCAACCAAACCATCGGAGATGGCTATGTCATTGTCACATCGACTTCACGAATTCATCTCGGCGGCGTTCACCGGGCTATGGGTTCAGAGCCATGAGCACGAAGATGCCTTGGCGGAAATCACCCGCCTGTGCAGGGATCACTCATGGCCCCTGGCGATCTGGGATATCGACCTGGGCTTCCAGACGGCGGGCGCCACGGCCGAAGCATCGGCCAGCCCCGCTGATCCCATCGCCGCGATCCACGCCCTCGCCTCGCTGGCGAACCCGAACGGGTCCGCGCTTCTGGTACTGCCGAATTTTCACCGGTTCCTGCACTCCGCCGAAGTCGTCCAGGCGTTGGCCCACGCGATACACCAGGGCCGGGCCGACCGCACCTTCGTCGTGATCCTTTCGCCGGTCGTGCAGATTCCTATCGAACTCGAAAAGCACTTCGCCGTGATCGAGCACGATCTTCCCGATCGACCCCAGCTCGAAGAGATCGCTCGGGGCGTCGCCACCGAGGCCGGTGAATTGCCGGAGGGCGCTGCGCTGTCGGCCGTCCTCGACGCGGCCGCGGGCCTGACACGCATCGAAGCTGAGAATGCGTTCAGCCTGTCGCTCGTGCGGCAGAAGAAGATCGCCGCCGAGGCGGTGTGGGACCTCAAGACACAAGCCCTCAAGAAGAGCGGCTTGATCTCGCTGCATCGGGGTGGCGAGGGCTTCGGACAGATCGGCGGCCTGGAGTCGCTCAAAACCTTCTGCAAGCGCGCCATGCGGCCTGGGAGAGACCGCCACGCGAAGGCGCGGGGCGTGTTGCTGCTCGGGGTGCCCGGCACAGGCAAGAGCTTTTTCGCCAAGGCCCTGGGCAACGAGGTGGGCCGCCCCACCCTCCTCCTCGACGTGGGCGCACTCATGGGCAGCCTGGTCGGCCAGACCGAGCAGAACATCCGCCACGCCCTCCGGATCGCGGATGCGATGGCGCCGGCAATCCTGTTCTGCGACGAGATCGAAAAGGGTTTGTCGGGCGTCGCTTCTAGCGGGCAGACCGATTCGGGCGTCTCGGCACGATTGTTCGGGTCGCTGCTCACTTGGCTCTCGGATCATGATTCCGACGTGTTCTTCATCGGTACCTCCAACGACGTGTCGAAGCTACCTCCCGAGTTCAGCCGCGCAGAGCGATTCGACGGTGTCTTCTTCCTTGAACTGCCTTCAACGGCGGAGCGGGCGGAGATCTGGAAACTCTACTTGAGCACCTACCGGCTCAATCCTGACCAGCCCAAGCCCACCGATCGCGACTGGACCGGGGCCGAGATCAAATCCTGTTGCCGACTGGCGTCGTTGCTGGACATCTCGCTCGTTGAGGCCGGCAAGAACATCGTCCCGGTCGCCGTCACCGCGTCGGAGTCCGTCCAGCGGCTGCGCAAATGGGCGAGCGGCCGATGCCTCTCCGCCTGCGAACAGGGCATTTATCAGTTTGGAGATGCGCCCACCACTCCGAAACGCCGCGTCAGCCGCCAACCCGCGAGCAACTGATCCACCCCATCCATACTCAAAGGAGCAAACCGTGACCAGTATTCCCTCTTCGCCGATTCCCGATACAAGCCGCGCTGCGGAGCAGATGCGCGCGACGATGGCGGCTGACGGCCTTGAGAGCCAGCGGCCCGAAGTTGCGGGCCGGCTGGTGCGAATAGATCGTTCGCACCCACCGAAGCACCTCGTGCATGTTGCGCAGCTCAGACGCCGGCTTGCCGTCGTGCGTGTAGTACCGCTGGGCGAATTCCCAATACTTGGCGAGCAACTCGTTGATCGAGATGTCCGGAAATTCTTCAGCACGTCTCGGGTTGGCGGTGCTGTACTCGGCCCCCGGCAGGAACCGCTCGGCGATCAGGCGGGCATACTTCTCCCGGCTCTCGGGCGAGCCGTGCGTCCCGAGGTAAATGGGCTTGCCTTGGATGATGACACGGGCCTGGCCGGAACCTTTGTGATGGCCGTACTTGGGGATCTGGGGCGATCGGGGCATAGCGTGGCTCCTGACCCCTGAAAGCAAAGTGGTAGTACTACCACTCTTCTCAGGGCTTCGAGGCCACACTGCCCGACACAGGCAGGTACACTGAAAGTCAGTGTTTGGCAGTAATTGTATCCCAATGCACCCGGCGCGACTCGAACGCGCGACCTGTCGTTTAGGAAACGACTGCTCTATCCAACTGAGCTACGGGTGCCGATCCGTTGCAGCAGTCTACGCACCGCCCCACGGCGGGCAAGCCCCGGTGCTTCACTGCATGCCGTAGCGGTAGCCCGTCGCGTGGAAGAAGAGCGGGGCGACGTAGATGAGGCTGTCGAGTCGGTCGAGGATTCCGCCGTGGCCCCGGATGAGGGTGCCCATGTCCTTGATGCCGACGTCTCGTTTGACGAGGCTGATGGAGAGGTCGCCGACCTGGCCGCCGACGCCGACGATCAGGCCCGTGCGGAGCAGGTCCCAGGTGTCGAAGTGCGGGAACGTGAAGCGCAGCGCGAACGGCAGGACCATCGAGAATCCCAGGGCGCCGATCGATCCCTCCCACGTCTTGTTCGGGCTGATGTTCGGGCGGAGCTTGTGTTTGCCGAAGAGCCGGCCGAAGGTGAAGGCGGCGACGTCGTTGAGCTCGACGGCGACGAGAAGGTAGAGGATGTAGCCGTAGGCGTGGGTGCTGTTGGCCATGTAGGTGAGGTGGCCGAACATCCAGCCGATGTAGAGGAACCCGACCATCGCCAGCGCGATCATCTGGAGCTGGCCCTGCGACCGGTCGCGCAAGATGGGCACGAGGAACACCGCGGCGGTGACGAAGGCGGGCAGCGCCATGAGCAGGCCGTACCATCCGGGCGTGGCCTGGAACGGATCGTTGACGCCGCACGCCGCGCCGACGGCGATGATGCCGAGGTAACCGACGCCGGTCATCCACCAATCCTTGTAGAGCCCGGTCGCCTTCGCGAATTCCTTGAAGGCGAAGATGGCGATGAGCGTGAAGCCGATGATCACCGCGAGGCGCCCGGCGAAGAGGATCGCGCCCAGCAGCGGCACCATGATCAGCCAGCCGCGGTACGAAGCCCAGGCATGCGTGACGTTGCGGCCCATCGCCTTGGCGATGCCGATGCCCAGCAACCCGGCGACAAGCAGCGCCGTGACGATGATGAAGTAGCGGCAGAAGATCGGGCTGTCCATCGCTTGCGTGGGTGACATCGCGGGCCTTTATGGATTTGTTTTCATCGCGGCCGCTCGCGCGCGCAAGCCACGCAGGATTGCGCGCATGCGGACCCAGACCGTCTGCACGCAGCCGACGAGGATCACGATGCATGTCCAGTCGAGCACGGTGAGCGAGCCGACAGGAATCTCTCCGCGGCGGGCGCCACACCAGAGGAGCACGAGCGTGATCCACGCGCCGATGTGGAGCGTGACCATGCGCCAGGGTTTGGACATGAGGCCGCCGTACTGCCGGCCCGCGCCGACGGCCTGGCCGAAGACGCCGATGTACGCGACGAAGAGCGCGCCGATCGCGACCCAGTATGCCAGCACCGTGTTGCAGAGCCCGCTGTGCGCCACGCCGGCGAAGACGAACACATCAGAGATGCGGTCGGGCAGGTCGTTGAGGATCTCGCCGCGCAGGCTCGCCTTGCCGGAGGCGATCGCGACCATGCCGTCGAGCATGTTGAGCCAGAGGCGGACGTAGCAGAGCCCAACAGCGGGGATGAGCAGCCACGGCCAGCGCAGCGACTGGCTGAAACAAACCGCGGCGATGGCGGAGGCGACGATCGAGCTGTAGCTCACGGCGTCGGGATGCACGCCCAGCGCGACGCACCATTTGACCGGCAGCTTCGCCGTCGCGCGGAAAAGGTCCGCGATGGGCCGGCGGGATGTGGGGACGTATTCGGTCATTGGGCGTCGCTCCGTCGGACCTGTTTTAACACGGCGAGCGCGGCGTCGCTGAGGACGATGTTCGGGCGCACCTTGCGGATCTGCGCGATCGCATCGTCGGCGTCGGTCGCTTTTCCGCTAGCGATGAGGTGGGCCGCGACGACGGTGGCGCTGCGGCTCAGGCCGAGTGCGCAGTGCACGTACACGCCGCCGGTTGACGATTCATGCTCGCGGAGGAAAGCGCAGGCCTCGTCCAATTGCTCGGCGCTCGGTGGGGTGAGGTCGAGGACAGGGATGTTCAGGTATTTCGTGTTGTCGTCGCGGTGGACGCTGTCGTACTCAGCGGTGAGGTCGAGGACGCCGGCGACGCCGAGGCGGCGCAGCTCATTGGCTTCGCGCCGGCCGATGCGACGGCCGAGATAAATTCCGGGGGCGACCTGTGCGAAGGGATCGTTGCGGCGGCGAAGAATGAGGTGCGTGCAATACGAGCCGAGCAGGAAGGGTCCGAGCCAGAGTCTCGTGCTGAGCGGGAGGCGGCCATCGAGCTTGCGGAAGATGCCGGGGCCCAGGCCGTAGTACGCCATCGCGACCATGAGCAGCGAGAACGCGGGCCAGAGCAGCAGCGATCCCCAGGGCCAGAGCAGCAGGCCGAAGACGATGAAGTTCAGCGCGCCCAGCGCGTAGCGGCGTGCGAGTGTGATGCTGTAGATCCGCCGCCGGCCCGGCGCGATTTTGAATCGCGGATCGGGGAAGAGGTAGAAGCAGAACATCGCGAGCATCTGGCCGGTGGCCAGGTCGATGATGTGGTGCTGATGCGTGAGGATCGTCGAGACGCCGATGAGGATGAACCAGATGCGGAGGACGCCGTTGAGCAGGCCCTGTGTGTGGCGGACGTAGATGAACCAGAGGATGGAGCGGAACGCGATGTGCAGCGACGGCGCGAGGTTGTAGGGCTGATCGAAGCTGTAGAGGAACGCGTAGGCTGGGCCCCAGAATCCTTCGACGACGCCTCGCTCGTAGACGACCTTCTGCGGAATGACGATGAAGAAGAACGCGGCGATGAAGATCGCCGCGACGATCCGCAGCGTGAGTACACGCAACTCCTTGCGGTCCGTGCAGAGCAGGAACGAGGCGAAGAAGAACAGGTCGATCGACATGTACGGCACGATCATGATCGGCACGAGCGGCAGCGACCGCTCCCACTCGAAGTGGGCCGAGCCGACGTCCGACCGCAGCGATGCGAGGTAGTTCGTGATGCCGTAGACGCCGATGAAGAGCATCGAGCAGGACACGGCGCGGATCAGGCCCGCGGCCAGCGTCGGCTTCTCCGCCAACTCGATTTCGGTCGGGTGCTCAAGCATTGATTCTTCTCGCCAGGGAGACGGTGAAGATGCCCGCCTCGTCGATCTCCATCGCGATCTTCTCGAAGCCCGCGGCGGCGACGAGGCTATCGAGCTCCTCCTGCGTGCGGCGGCGCATGATCCAGGGCTTGCCATCGCGGTTGATGAGGACACGTGCGATGAACTCGAGCTGCGGATGCCAGGGCTGACCCGTGTAGACGAGGTAGCCGCCCTCTTTCATCGCGGCGGCGACGCCGCGCAGCGAGCCGAGGACGCGCTTGTTGTCAGGGAAGAGTTCGTAGAGGCCGGAGACGATGGAGACAGTCGGCGGCGGCGTGATTGCGGCGAGCGAGGAAACGTCGAACGCATCGCCCTGCTCGAAGCGCACCTGCGTCAGGCCCATCTCGGCGGCGATCTGGCGGCCCTCTTCGAGATTGGCGGGTGTGAAATCGCGGAGCAGCGCCGACTCGACGCCGCCGGCGCGTTTCAGCGTGTCGAGCACGTAGCGGCCGCAACCGGTGGCGATGTCGAGGATGCGCACGGGCTTCTTCTCGGCGCGGGTGCGCTGGATCGCGCTGTCGAGCATCGCTTCGAGGTTGATCTTCCGCTGCCGGATGCCGCGCCAGCCCGGCGTGTCGAGGTAAAAGCGGTCAATGATCTTGCCGAGCAGGAGGCCGCCCTTGGCGCGATTTTTGTAGACGTGATCGAGCGAGAGGCCCGAGTCGAATCCCGTGGCCCAGCCGATGCGGACACCGGCGCTCAGGCGGCAGACGGTGTTGAGCCCGAAGCGGTTGATCGCGAAGAGAATCGATTTGGGCGAGAGCGCGGGCAGCGGCTTGAGCAGCTGATCGTATTCGGTGCGCGTGTAGCCACGCTCATCGGCGTCGAGCAGCGGTGTCTTGCTGCGCGGCTGTGCGAAGACCTGCGCGATGAACTGCCGGATCTCCTCCATCGCGGGCTCGCGGTTTTTCTCGTGGAGGATGTCGTGGTACATGCCGTCGAAGATGCGCATCTTCTTGATCGGCGAGCCGAGGCGGTCGAAGAACTTTTTCTGCGTATCGACGCGGACGACCCAGTCGGCGCCACCGGACATGACGAGCGTCGGCACGCGGATCGCTCCGGCATCGGCGATGAGACGCGTCGCGGCGTCGTACATATCCAGCAGGACGTTGACGGCGATCGCTTTGGCGATGAGCTTGTCGTCGTCGTACGCCTTGGCGTGCACCGGATCGTGCGTGAGCATCTTCGACTTCACGTAGCTTTTGACGAAGCCCGGCTTCGCGCCTTTGAGCTTGCGCATCACGCGGAGGCCGGGGATGGCGAAGGGGATGTAGAGCTTCACGCGCAGCGCCGGCGTGGCGAGGATCAGGCCGCGGATCGGCGGGGCGTAGTCGTGGATCCACGCGGTGGCGGTGACGGCTCCGACGCTGTGCGCGAGGATGACGGTGTTCTCCAGCTTCTTGCCGTAGGTCTCGCAGATGTGGCGGACGAAGCTGTCGGCGTCCTTCACCATGGCGCCGAAGCTCGGCGCGTAGCCACGCAGGCCCGGCGAGCGCCCGTGACCGCGGGCGTCCCAGGCGAACACGGCGACATCGCGCAGACCGAGCTCGGCGACGACATCGGCGAAGCGGCCGGAGTGCTCGTGACCGCGGTGGAAGAGGATGAGCGCCTTGTCGGTCGGCGCAGCGGGGATCCAGGCGCGGTAGAAGAGGTCCGAGCCGTCCCAGAGCTTCATGGTGTGCTCGGTGGGCGCAATCGGTGTGGTGGCGGGCGGGGTTGCGAGCGCTGAAGCGGAAGCGGAAGTCATGGAACACCTCACTGAAATTATTCGGTGACCGGCGATGGCGAGAGCGACTGGACGGCGTCGTGCAACTCACGGGCGATCTGAATCGCGGACTCCTTGCCCGGCGATGCGTGCGAGAAAAGGAGCGGCTTGCCGACGGTCACGCGCAGCTTGCGGGGCCGGGGCAGCCAGCTTCCTTTGGGCCAGGCGGAGTGGCAATTGTACAGGTGACACGGCACTACCGGGTACGCGGTGCCGGCGGCGAGGGCACCGATGCCGGGCTTGAACTCGGCCATGGCGCCGGTCGCCGATCGCGTGCCCTCGGGGAAGATGATGAGCACGTTGCCGGGATTCGCCAGCAGCGTCGAGCAGAGCGCGAGGCTCTGTCGCACGTTGACCTGCCGGCCGAATGGAAGCGCATTGACGATCAGCGCGGCGGCGGGGAAACTGCGGTGGATCTTGTGCATCGGCAGTGCCGCGAGCACGCAGAGCGCATCGAGATGGCTGGAGTGATTGGCGACGATGATGAAGGAGCCGTCGGTCGGCAGATTCTCGCGGCCGACGATCTGCATGCGGTGATAAATCGCCAGCCATGTGCGGATCACCGCGGCGGTCAGCGTGCGCAGGCCGTAGACGAGCATGTCGGGTTGGCGAGGAAATCCACGCAGACGCTCGGCCAAAGTCATGTCGAGATCGTCAGCCGTGTCGTACTGCCAGGCGTCCATAGTGAAGATTCTACGCGGGGACGGGGCGGATTGTTCCGTGTGCGCGGCGCGAGGGCGGTTAAAATGCCCGGCATGGACGATGACGCGAAATACATGCGGGTCGCGCTCGATGCCTGCCGGCTGGGCGTGCAGCGCGGGCAGTCGCCCTTCGGTGCGGCGATCGTGCGCGGCGGCGAGCTGCTCGCCGCGGCGCACAATCACGTCTGGCTCAACCACGATGCCACCGCCCACGCCGAGGTGACCGCGATCCGCGAGGCGTGCGGCAAGCTCGGCGCGGTGCACCTCGAAGGCGCGACGATCTATTCGACCACCGAGCCCTGCCCGATGTGTTTCGCAGCGATCCACTGGGCGAGGATCGGGCGGATCGTTTATGCGGCACGCGTCGAGGACGCCAAGCAGTTCGGCTTCAACGAGCTGGAGATCACCAACGCGGCGCTCAAGCAGATGAGCGGCACGGGCGTGCAACTGGTGCCCGATTTCCTGCGCGACGAGGCGCTGGCGATCTACCGGCAGTGGCACAATGGCGGGGGCAGGGTTTATTGAAAGATTCGGAAGTATTCCCCGCGGATGCACACGGATGGAGAAGGGGATTTATCACGAAGGCGCAAAGAGCGCGAAGGCGCGAAGGGAGACAAAGAAAAGAGGCTGGTTTTTTCTGAAGACCAAGCCGCAAGGCATTTTCTCCCAACCCCAATCTCTTTCCCCCTTCGCGCCTTCTCCTTCTTCGCGCCTTCGTGATAAATCCCCTTCTTATCCGTGTGCATCTGTGGTTAAACCTCCCCCGCTTGAGGGATGGCGGGTTGGCCGGTATCGTGGCGAGCCCTTTTCCGCAGGAAATTCGCAACATGAGCATTCTCATCGACGCTTCCACCAAGGTCATCTGCCAGGGCATCACCGGCGGCGCGGGAGCCTTTCACACCAAGGGCTGCCTGGAGTACGGCACCCAGATGGTCGGCGGCGTCACACCCGGCAAGGGTGGGCAGAAGGACGCCAACGGGCTGCCGATCTTCGACACCGTCGCGCAGGCTGTGAAGGCGACCGGCGCAAGCGCGACGATGATTTTCGTCCCGCCGCCCTTTGCGGCCGACGCGATCCTCGAAGCGGCGGAGGCGGGGGTCCGCGTGATCATCGCCATCACCGAGGGCATCCCGGTGCATGACATGACTCGCGTCAAGGAAGCGCTCAAGAGCTATCCCGGCTCCGTGCTGATCGGGCCCAATTGCCCCGGCGTGATCACGCCGTCGCTCAAGGGCAAGCCCGGCACGGGCTGCAAGATCGGCATCATGCCCGGCTACATCCACCTCGCCAAGGGCGATGCCCCGAGCAAGAAGGCAATCGGCATCATCAGCCGCTCCGGCACGCTGACGTACGAAGCGGTGTGGCAGACGGCCAACCGCGGCATCGGCCACACGACCGCTGTCGGCATCGGCGGCGACCCGGTCAAGGGGCTCAACTACATCGAACTGCTGACGATGTTCAACAACGATCCGGAGACGGACGGCGTGATCGTCATCGGCGAGATCGGCGGCAACGACGAAGAGAAGGCCGCCGCGTGGATCAAGGCCAACATGAAGAAGCCCGTCGCGGCCTTCATCGGCGGCCGCACCGCCCCGCCGGGCAAGCGCATGGGCCACGCCGGCGCGATCATCTCGGGTGGACAGGGCACCGCGGACAGCAAGATCAAGGCACTGAAAGATGCGGGCATCACCGTCGCCGAGAGCCCCGCGGACATGGGCGCAGCGATGGCAAAGGCGCTGGGGCTCTGAAGATTCGGGTGACTAAACTCAAACGCCGCGGCGAGGGCCGCGGCGTTTTTATTTGAGCGTCATTTCGTTGAGTCGCACACCGTCATCGATCTGTCGCACGATCAGGACTTGCCAATCTTCGCAATCATCTGCGCGATGACGGGCTTGAGCGTTGCCGCCGGGATCGCGTAGGTGGCGGTGCGGTCGGCGCGGGCGATGTTGAGGGCGAGGGCGTGGCCTTCGAGGTCCAGGAGCGGGCCGCCGATCTGGTTGGCCTGGAGGACGCAATCGTGGGTGAATGCGGTGGGGAAATCGCCGCGGCGTTTGCTCAGGGAGCCGCCGGCGGAGCTGAGGGCGGAGACGGGATTGTTGTCGGGGATGGTCGGATCGGGCGGGGCGGGCTTGAGGGTCGCGTGGAGTTCCTTGGTTTCCTTGCCGCGGCGGACCTCGATGGCGATGGTCTCGCCGACGCCGTGCTTGCCGATCTCCTGCGTGGCTTCGTCGGCCTGCTTGACCTTGTGGCCATCAATGGCGGTGACGACATCGCCGGGCTGGACACCCGCGGCCGCCGCGCCGCTGCGCGGCGAGACATCGAGCACGATCGCCTCATCGGCAAACGGATCGAGGCTCACGCCGACGACCGCTTTGTTGCGCACGCCTTCCATCGTGACGTGGCGCGGCACCTTGCGGGAACCGACGCCGACGACGCCGACGGCCAGCGCTTTCCCATCGGCTCCGGGCGCGACGAGCCATGTGCCGAGCGGCGCGGCGCCCTCGGACCACTCGATGGGCTTGAGTCCTTTCGCGTCGATCTTGAGCAGGGCGAGGTCGTTGGCCTCATCCTTCTGCGCGATGGTGGCGATATACGTCTTGTCGCCGATGCGGGCGACCACCCGGCCGCGCAGCTCACTGGCCTTGGTGATGATCAGGCCATCGGCGCCGACGACGCAACCGAGCGCCGCGGCCTTGCCGTCGCAGAGGATCTCGGCGGTGCTGACCTGTGAGGCGAGCGGCGCGACGTTGGCCAGCAGCTTCTGATTGCTCTTGGCGTAAGCGGTGTCACCGAAGCCGCCGTTGAAGTTGCCGCCGCCGTTGAGCTTGGCGAGCAGCGGGCCGAATTTCTGGGCGAGCTCGGGGGTGAGGTCGAGGCGCTTGTGGCCGTGGCCGTCGTCCTTGGTGTGCTTCATCAGCTCGGCCAGGCCCTCGGCGTCCTCCTTCGAGGAAGTCTGCGGCTTCTCGATGTGCAGCGTGGGCTTGGGCGTGGTGTAGCGCGACGGATCGGAAGGATCGGTGCTGGGCTTGGCCTGGGCGACGGGCTTCGCGGTGTCGCCGGGCTTCGCCTGATCCGCGTGCTTCTCGCCGCCCTCCCACTGGGCGATGAGCTTGTCCATCTTTTCGGGCGTGAGCTGGACGCGGCCGCGGCTCTTCATCGCGTCGGCCATGAACTGTTTGGCCGCCGGATCTCCCGAGGCGAGCTTCTGCTGCAGGAGCTCATTGAATTTCTGGGCGCGCTTGGCCATCTCCGCCATCGGTCCCGCACCCGGAGCTCCCGGACCGCCGGGGCCACCCGGGCCACCGGGCCCGAACCTGCCGCGGCCGCCGCCGGGGAAGCCGTGGCCGATCGACGGGTCCGCCTTGCCCATCTCCTTGGACGCCATCAGATCATTCCACTCGCGCCGATAGACATCGACCGGCACGTGGCGGTTCTCGGTGACGACGACGGAGATGTTGCTGTGGATGCCGATGACGCGGCCGTCGAGATCGAACAGCGGCCCGCCCGAGTCGCCGGAGATGATCGTGCAGTCGCTGATGAGCCCCGTCTCCATCGTCCCGCCGCTGCCGCTGCTCAGCACGCGGCCGAGCCGCACGGGCGGCTTGCGATCCTTCTGCACACCGCCGGGGTGGCCGACCGCCAGGCACCACTGCCCCATCTTCATCTCTGCCGAGTGCCCCATCTCGACAAACGGATATTCGCCGGGCTCGGTGATCTGCACCATGCCCGCATCGTGCGTGTGATCGACGCCCAGCGCCTTGGCCTTGATGCGGCGACCGTCGGACATGTACACCAGCACCTCGGTACCCGGCTTGGGCAGCACGTGGCCGGCGGTGAGGATGAGCCCATCCTTGCTGATGATCACCCCGCTGCCCATGCCCGGCAGCTCCTTGGGGGCAAGCCCGACCGTCGCGGCGACGATCTTGTCAGCGACGGCGAGCGTCTTGACCTGGTCCGCCTTGAGCTCGGCCAGCGAATCGATGTGCACGGGGGCCGCAGAGAGCGACACCGCGAGACACAGGACCGACGCGAAGCCCAGAACACGTGAAATCAAGCGTGAGATTTGCATGCTGTTTCAATCCGGAAGTTTTGTGGCCGCCCGATCGCGACCCGTGAATGATAGCGTCCATTTCACACGCGGCCGCCCCGTCTCTTTACGCTCAATGGGGGCTCAAAGATCGTCCGGCCGCCAAAGACCCGCCTTTTCGTACTCTTCGAGCTTGTTGTACAGCGTCCGCCGGCTGATCCCCAGCGCCGCCGCCGCCGCACTCCGATTCCCCTCGTGCTTCCGCAACGCCTCCAGAATCATCTCACGCTCCGCATCGGCGATCGTCGTCGGCGTCTCGTGCTTCCCCTGCTTCGTGTCCACCTCATCATCGCCGCCATCGAGCACCGGCAGCGGCCTCGTCTCCGGAATGCGTGATGCCTCGATCTTCTTCCGCGCCCGATCCAGCGCCGCCTCGATCTGCCCCAGGTGAAACGGCTTCGACAAAAACGCGACGACCTCGTGATGGATCGCACGCTGAGCTGCCTCGAGGCTCCCGAACCCCGTGCAGATGATCACCGCCACGTGCGGATGATTCCGCCGCAGGCGGTCGAGGAACGTCATGCCGTCCATCACCGGCAGATTCAGGTCGAGCATGATGATGTCGGCGGGTCTCTCGCTCATCACGCGTTCCGCCGCCTCCGCCGTCCGGCAGCCTTCGGCGTCGAAGCCCATGTCCGGCAGTTCGCCCACGAGCAGATCGCGCAGACGCGCCTCGTCCTCCACCACCAGCACGCGCCATTTCGCACGGGGCACGGGGGTCACGCGTGTACTCCCGCCTCGATCGCCGGAAGCTCGAGCGTGAAGACGCTGCCGCGGCCCGGGCCGTCCGACTGCGCGTTGAGCCGCCCGCCGTGCTGCGTCACGATCGCGTGCGCCACCGCTAATCCCAATCCCATCCCACGCTGATCACGCTGCGGCTTGTCCGTGAAGAACGGCTCAAACACACGCGACAGAATTTCCGGCGACATGCCTCTCCCATTGTCCATCACGCTCACCACCACCCACTCCCCCCGCCGCTGCACCTCCACCGTCACCGCCCCGCTCTCCGGCTCCACAGCCTCCAGCGCGTTGCACACCAGATTCAAAAGCACCTGCGTGATCTCGCCCTCGCCGGCCGATGCGATCGATTCGTCACCGGTGCCGATCTCGTGGAAGCGGATCGTCCGGCCCTTGAACTGCGGCAGCGCGGTGACGAGCTGCGTGACTCGATGCGCCAACTGCGACAGCGACACCGGCGCACGCGACCCGTCGCCCGGCCGCGCCATCGTCAGCAGCTTCTCGGTGATCTCCTTGCAGCGGAACGCCTCATCGCAAATGATCCGCAGCGCCGCCGCGGCCTTCTCCAGGCCCTCGCCGCTGCCGTTATTCGCCTCAATTTTCCGCAGCGCTGACTCGGCGTACCCCGCGATGATCCCCAGAGGATTATTGATCTCGTGCGCCACGCCCGCCGCCAGGTACCCGACTCCCGCCAGTCGCTGCGACCGCACAAGCTGGTTGCTCTTGCTGTTGACCTGCTCCTCGAGATCGCGGTAGAGCTGTTCGAGCTGCTCGGTCGTGCGGTTGAACCGCTCGGCGAGCTGGGCGAACTCGCGGTCGCCCGTCACCGGGACACGCACATCGAAATGCCCCTCGGCGATCCGCCGCACCGCGTCCTCGATCCGCCGCAGAGGAATGACGACGCTGCGGTACTGCCGCACGCCGATGTAAATCGCGGCGGCGATCATCACGAGCGTCAGCCCCGCGAGCACGCCGATCGTCGTCAGCAGGTGCGAATACGCCGCCTCGCGGTGGGCGACGATCTGAGCCTTCATCTCCGCCGCGGCTCCCGCGACCTGCGCGAGGATCGGGTTCAGGCTTGTGAGCTGAGGATCGACATCACGCGGCTGACGCAGCTGCTCCCGAGCTTCTCGCAACATGCCGCCGATCTTGTGGAACTGACGGTCGTCTTCGTCGCTCGGACCATCGGGATCATCCGCGCGGCTCGCCGTCTGCTGGATCGCGTGATCCAGATGCTGCGCGATTGCTGCGGTGTCGGGCGGCGTCATCCGGCTCAGCGCCCGGGCCATCGCCACATCGTGACCGATCTCATACACGCGGCGAAGCTGCTCATACTTGTCGCTCGTCGCCTCGAAGTAATACGTGAGCCCGCCCAGGCCCCACAGCGATGCGCCGCCCAGCAGCGCCAGCCCCACCACCAGGGCCGCGATCCGAATCGCCAGTTTCCTCGCCAGGCTCATCAAGCTTTCCCTGCGGCTTTACGCGGCAAACCCCGGATTATACACGCTCTATCGCCCGCGCCGCCGGTGTGCAAACCTTGCACACTCCGCCGACCCGCCCGCCCCGCTCGATACGATGGCCGCGGCCGCACCCCAAATGACGCACAACACCCCCGACAAGTTCATCAAGTCGCAGGCGTGGACGCTCTCCGTCACGCTCCACTTCGCCCTCGCCGCCGCGCTCGTCGCCTTCGCGCGCTTCGGATCGCTCGCGCCGGCCTGCACCGACTTCGCGCCGGGAGAGTCGGAGGTGGCGATCTCGCACGTCGGCCTCCTCACGGCCGAACAGGAAGCGCGGCTGACGCGCCCATCGCGCGCCGCCGACCCCGCGCCCGTGGCGCTCGAACCCGAGCCGATCCCCGCCGAGCCCGTCGCGCCCGAAGCGATCGTTCAATCCCTTGCCGCCGAGCCATCGCCCGACGCCGCCGCGACGGGCCAGGCTCCGCAGCCCGTCACGCTCGAAGCGCAGGCGTCGCCGACGTCCTCGTCGCCGACCCGTGCGCCGGTCGCGCTCGCATCGTCGACCACCTCTTCGCCGGTCGCCAATACGTCACAGGCTTTGACAGCCGGCGCCGCGGGCCCGATCGGGTCCGCCGACGGCGATGCTCAATCGCACGCTCCATCCGAGTCCGCACCAGGCACAAGTGCCCCCACCTCCGGGAGCGGCGACACCACTGGCGATGTCGAATTTGGCGCGACCGTCCGCAATCTCCTGCGCCCGCGCTATCCCGCCGACGCCCGCCGCGCCAATGAACAGGGCACGGTCCTCCTCGAAGTCGAGGTCCACGCCGACGGAACCGTCGGCTCCATCCGCGTCCTCTCAGACGCCGGCCACCCGCGCCTCGTCACCGCCGCCCTCTCAGCGCTGCACGACGCAACCTTCAAGCCCGCCCAGCGCGACGGCAAGCCCGTCGGCTCCGTCCTCCGCATCCCCTTCCGCTTCGTGATCCGCGACTAAACGGTTTTCTTACGGAAACGCGCGCGGCGGAATCGGCAGCTTCGTCTCACGCAGCGCCGGCACCACCGGACCCGCGCCCGAAAAATCCAGCCGCTTGAAGCCCACGCCCGCCGCCGGCGAATTCTCCTTCAAACGGTAATCATCGTGCGCCGCATCCTCGAACAGCGGATCGGCGACCACTGAACCCTCTTCCTGATGATGCTTCTCCCGCCACTGCGCGAGCGTCAGGCCCTCCGGAAATTTCGTCTCCGCGCCGCCGACCCAGTAGAGGTTGTGATCGATCGTCACCTTGTCGAACCAGTTGCCGTGCACGATCGGCGTCGGCTTCTCGGAGTAGACGATGTTGTTCTGGAAGAAAAACGAATTGTGCTCCTCGACGCGCGTCCGCTCCAGCTGCTGCCGCCGGCCCTCGACGAAAATGTTGTTGATGATCCTGTTGTCCCGGCCGTAGTGCTGATGAAACCCGCCGGTTTTCGTGCGGTAGACGAGGTTGTTGCTCATCTCAATTTCCGTCGAGCCCTCATCGGTGTACAGGCCCCATCCGCCGTAGTCGAACGCGTCGATGTCGTGGATCACATTCCCACTGACGACGGTGCCCGGCGAGATGCCGAGCGTGTACACTGCCGCCATGTCCGACAGCACGCCCTGGCCGATCGTGTGCATGCGGTTGTCCGTGATCGTGTTGTGGTGCGCCAGCGACGGCCCGTAGCCCCACACCCAGCCGACCGACACCGCGGTGTAGTAAAAGTCGAAGATGTCATTGTGGCTGATCGCGTTGCCCGGCGAGTGCCCGATCCACACGCCCTCCGCCGCCGGATGGATGCGTCCGCCATACGCGATCGTGCAGTTCGACACGGTGGTGTGCACCGCCTCAGCCCGCTCCCCCTTCTCATCACCATCGCCCCACGATTTCTTGCC
>JAYVTU010000205.1:0-24451 GCA_043788485.1 Planctomycetota bacterium | reverse complement strand
GATTCCGTTCCATGGTGGCGTTCCTTCCTTGTTTGGCGACAAGTCAGAGGGACGCCACTTTTTATGCGCTGGATCAGGATCGCGCCGAGCTATTTAGGTATGATTCACCGCGCCACCAACGACTACCTGAAAACTTGTGATCAAAATAGACCCATTTCCCGCTCTCCAACGCAAACATTAACGTTTCGTTACCTTGGTACAGTGGGCAAGCTGAATCGAAATCGCACTTATATGTCACTTTGATTGTCAATAGTCCACAATCGGTGGCTACACGGGGATCTTTTTGCATGTCGCATAAATAGCTGCTAAATGTGGCATCCCATATCTCTTTGCCATCGCCGTGGGCGTATGCAGCTCGCAATAGCGGAACAAACTTGTCGGCGAAAGATTTGAAGCTGACGGCGACAGGATCGGAGTCCGAAGCCGCCAGTTTTGTTGTGGAACTCGGCTTGATCTCAACTTTGCGAGGCTCTGTGGGTGTGCCAGAATTTCCCCACGATGTCGCGACAATAATCGCAACGCAACTTCCGAAAACCACCAAGACTACCAGCAGCACCAAGCTTCGAGCCCCTGTCCGCGAATCTGGTCTCAGTTGTGGGTGCCTTGTCACGACGATTTGCTCTCGCATGTTGGTGACCGCTGGGTGGCGATCCAAAGTGCGCACCTCGACGACTGTGATGCCCTTCGACTCTGCTTTGGCGCGAGCCATTGCATCGGACGAGGCTTCAACGACAATTTCTGTTTCGAGTCCCGATTCTTGGTCTATTCCGGACACCTGATAACGCCGCCAACCGACTGGAGAGCTTGTCATTTCAAATCTCCAAGATTGGTATGTACCACGATTGCAAATTACCAGAAAAGCCGCATTGAATCCAATAACTTGCTGCGCGGAAGTGTTGTGCTACCCAGACCCTAATTTTCTATCTGGGATGAGTGATCCTGTTTTCACCTGCGTAATCTTTCGGCTATGATCCTCGTCCCATTTGACAAGGAACGAGCGATGAAGCTGCACGAATATCAGGCCCGCCAGTTGCTCTCCGACGCCGGTGTTCCCGTTCCGCCGGGCATTGTCTGCGACACGCCGGCGGAGGCGCGGGCGGCATTTGAGAAGCTGGCGTCGGGCGGCGTGACGCTCGCGGTGGTCAAGGCGCAGGTTCACGCCGGGGGTCGCGGCAAGGCGGGCGGCGTGAAGCTCGTCAAGACGGCGGATGATGCGCAGGCCGCGGCGACGGCGATGATGAGCAAGCCGCTGGTCAGCGTGCAGACCGGGCCGGCGGGCGTGAAGGTGCGGAAGGTGATGGTCGCGGCGGGCGTGGACATCGCCAAGGAATATTACCTGTCGATCACGATCGACCGCGCGACGGCGAGGCCGGTGCTGATCGCCAGCGCCGAGGGCGGCGTCGAGATCGAGAAGACCGCGGTGGAGAATCCCGATGCAATCATCCGCCAGCCGATCCATCCGCTGATGGGCCTGCAGGGTTACCAGGCGCGGCAGGTCGCATTTGCGATGGGTTTCAAGGGCACGCAGATCAAGCAGGCGGTGAACATCATCACGAAGCTCGCGGCCCTGTTCAGCAAGGTCGATGCGGATCTCGTGGAGATCAATCCGCTGATCGTCACGCCGCCGAGTACGGAATTCCCCGACGGGCAGGTGCTGGCGATCGATGCGAAGGTCGCCTTCGACGACAACGCCCTGTTCCGCCATCCCGATCTCGAATCCCAGTTCGATGCCAGCGAGGAGCCGCAGGCGGAGCTTGATGCGAAGGAGCACGGCCTGAGCTACATCAAGCTCGACGGCAACATCGGCTGCCTCGTCAACGGCGCGGGTCTGGCGATGGCGACGATGGACATCGTCAAGCTTCACGGCGGCGAGCCGGCGAACTTCCTGGACGTCGGCGGATCTGCCAGTGAAGAGGCGGTGACCGAGGCGTTCAGCATCATCCTGCGCGACAAGCATGTGAAGGGCGTGCTGGTCAACATCTTCGGCGGGATCATGCAGTGCGACAAGATCGCCCGCGCAATCGTTGCCGCTGCGGGAAAGATCGGGTTTACGGTGCCGCTGGTCGTTCGGCTCGAGGGCACGAATGTCGAGGCGGCACGCGTAATCCTCGCCGAGGCACGCAAGAGCATCCCCGTGCTGCAGACCGCGACGGACCTGACCGACGCGGCGAAGAAGATCACCGCTTCGGTCATGGTGCCGGCGGCGGTTTGAATCACGGCGATGGCGGCGGGTTAATTGGGTGGCGCGGGGTGGCACGACGCCCCGCCGTTGCTTGCTGGAATCTGCCAGAACGGTTAGCTTTTACGGTTTGCGGCACACCGCAGAGCGTGGGGAAAGCCCCTCGCGCAACGGAACCCTCCGCCGCAGCCCATTTTGTCCCCGCAGGAATCCTCCGAGGCCATGACCAGTCCCGCCACCACCATCTCCGGTTCCCCCGCATCGATTGACCTCCACCCCGCGGAACCAGCGGATTCGAGCCTCAGCGCCCGCGCCCAGAAAACGCTCGGCGCCGCCGTCGCCGAACTGCTCCGCCAGCAGCACCCCGACGGTTACTGGTGCGGCGAGCTCGAGGGCGATTCGATCCTGCAGTCGGAGTACATCCTGCTCAAGTGGATCGTCGAGCAGGAGGATGATCCGCGTCTTCCGAAGATCGCCAATTATCTCCGCCGCCAGCAGCGCGAGGAGGACGGCGCGTGGGTGCAATACCCCGGCGCCAAGCCGGACCTGTCGGCGACTGTCAAAGCCTATTTCGCGCTCAAGCTCATGGGCGATGACATCAACGCTCCGCACATGCGCAAGGCCCGCGAGCTGGTGCAGAAGCTCGGCGGCGCGGAGAAGTGCAACACCTATTCCAAGTTCTATCTCGCCGCCCTCGGGCAGATGCACTACGACTCCGTGCCCGTCGTCCCGCCGGAGATGGTGCTGCTGCCCAAGTGGTTCTATTTCCACATGGACAAGGTTTCGGCGTGGTCGCGGACGATGATCATGCCGCTGGCGATCATCTCGCACTACAGGCCCGTGCGGAACCTGCCGCAGCCGCGCAGCATCATGGAGCTTTACTGCTCGCACGATTATCTGCACCGGCCGTTCGTCGAATTCGATCAGCGGCTGCTGACGTGGAAGAACCTGTTCCTCGGCGCCGACAAACTGCTGAAGGTGTATCACCGCGTGGGCATCAAACCGCTGCGCCGCCCGGCGCTGCAGCGGATTGAGAAATGGATCCTGGAGCGCTCGCACAAGCGCCGCGCCGATGGCCTGGGCGCGATCTTCCCGCCGATGGTGTACATCATCATCGCCTTCCGCTGCCTCGGTTACGCCGATGATGATTCGCACGTCAAAGAAGCGTGGACGCAGCTCGATCGCCTGGTGATTGACGAGGACGATGCGATCCGTCTGCAGCCCTGCTTCTCGCCGGTGTGGGATTCGGGCATCGCGCTCTACGCCCTGACCGAAGCGGGGATGAAGGTCGCCGACGAGCCGGGCGTCCGCAAGGCCGTCGATTGGCTCGTGTCCAAGGAGTGCCGCAACATCGGGGACTGGAAGAAGAACGTCAAGGAAGATGTGCAGCCCAGCGGCTGGTACTTCGAATTCAACAACGCCTATTACCCCGATGTCGATGACACAGCGATGGTCGCCATGGCGCTCGCCCGCGCCGCCAACGGCTCGGCGCCGCAGGCCACGACGGCTGCGAAGCGTGGCGTCGATTGGCTGCTGGCGATGCAGAATGACGACGGCGGCTGGGCGGCGTTTGACCGCACCATCAACCGGCCGATCCTCGAGCACGTCCCCTTCGCCGATCACAACGCGATCCAGGACCCGAGCTGCCCCGACATCACCGGGCGGACGCTCGAATGCCTCGGCCACATGGGTGTCTCGCTCGATTCGGTCAAGGTGCAGAAGGCGATCGCATTCCTCAAGGACACGCAGGAGCTTGAGGGCTGCTGGTTCGGGCGCTGGGGCGTGAACTACATCTACGGGACGTGGCAGGTGGTGTGCGGCGTCAAGAACATCGGCGTGGACATGAGCGAGGAATGGCTGCAGCGCGCCGGCCAGTGGCTGCGCAGCGTCCAGAAGCCCGATGGCAGTTTCGGCGAATCCGCAGACACCTATGAAGATCTGGCGACCAAGGGCGACGGCCCGTCCACCGCAAGCCAGACGGCGTGGGCGACGATGGCGATGATGGCGATCTACGGCCCGCACGATCCGGCCGTCCACGCCGGCATCCGCTGGCTCACCGAAACCCAGCTCACCGCCGATCACGCGACCTCCGGCGACAAGGCCGGTTCGTGGTACGAGCCCTGGTTCACCGGCACCGGCTTCCCGCGCGTCTTCTACCTGCGCTACCACCTCTACAGGCTTTATTTCCCGGTCATGTGCATCGGCCGCTGGCAGCGCTTGTCAAAGCTGACGTGATCGCACGTCCCGCTTGCGCCTCCGCATCCGCCTTGCGATGATGCGCCAATGAAACTCACCACCGCACTCATCCTCCTCATCGCCGCCCCGCTGCTCTTTGCCGATTCGCCGCAGCCACCCGCTCAGACCGACGCGAAGTGGAAGCTCGTCTTTGAAGATAATTTCGACGGCGACAAACTCGACCTCAAGAAGTGGTCGCCGCGCGATCCGTTCGGTGTGGAGCGCAACAACGAACTGCAAGCCTACGTCGCCGACGCCTTCGTCCTCAAAGATGGAGTCCTCCACGTCACCGCGCAGAAGCGAGAAGCCGACTACGCTGGCAAACACCGCCAGTACACCTCCGGCATGATGTGCACAACCGGCCTCTTCGCCCAAAAATTTGGCCGCTTCGAGATCCGCTGCCGCGTGCCCAAGGGCAAGGGAATGTGGCCCGCGTTCTGGATGCTCCCCGAGCCGCCCGGTTGGCCGCCCGAGATCGATGTGCTCGAGACCCTCGGCCACGAGCCGGCCAAACTGCACATGACGCACCACTGGCATTCCCCCGACAAACAGCTCCACTCCGACACCCACGAGTGGTCCGGCCCCGATCTCTCGGCGGATTTTCATATCATCGCCGCCGAGTGGGACGCCGATCACATCGCATGGTTTGTCGATGGCGTCGAGCGTTTCCGCTCCACGAAAAACATCCCGCAGGTTCCGATGTTCATGCTCGTCAACCTCGCCGTCGGCGGCGACTGGCCAGGCTCGCCGGATGACAAGACGCCGATGCCAAACTCATTCGACGTCGATTACGTCCGCGTCTATCAGCTGCAACCGTGAGCGACTCCGCCATCGCCTCATCGCCCCCGATCCGCTTGTCTGCTAAAGTCCCACCCGCATGATCCCCCTCGGCATCGCCTGTGGTTTGCTCACCGGACTCTTCCAGTCCATCGCTTACATCCTGAGCCGCTGGTTCGGTGTCACGCGCGGCGCCAGCACGATGACGCTTCTCGTCTGCAGCCACACCGTCATGGCCCTCGCCTCCGCCGTGATGCTTCCCTTCCTCATCCCCGCCCACATGCCGCCGCCCGGCCAATACCTGTGGCTCGTCGCCGGCGCCGCCGGCACCTACATCACCGGGCAGGGCCTGCTATTCACCGCGCTGGCCACGACCGATGCCTCCCGCATCGCCCCTTTGCTGGGACTCAAGATCGTCGTCGTCGCGGCTCTGGCCATGCTGCTGCTCGGCGATCACCTGGGCGTGGTGCAGTGGATCGCCGTGGCGATGAGCGTCGGCGGCGCAATGCTGCTGAGCACGTGGGCCGGGAAAATGCCCGCCCGCGCTCTGACTCTCACGATCATCGCCTGCGTCTTTTTCGCCGTCTGCGATGCGCTGATCAAACTGCTACTGCAGCAACTCAAGGCCGACTGCGGCGACCTGCGCGGCTCGACGATCGCCGCCCTGATGACCTACATGGGCGCCGGCCTCTGCTGCGCCGTCACGCTCCCCTGGCTCGGGTCGCGGCGCCAGGCCGACTGGCGCATCGCCGTGCCCCACGCCGCCGTTTGGCTCACGGGAATCCTGCTGCTCTTCGTCAGCTTCTCGCTGGCCGGCATCGTGCTGGGCAACCTCGCGATGGCCATGCGCGGCATCATCTCCATCGGGCTCGGCGCCCTGCTCGCCCGCGCAGGTCACCACCACATCGAGGCGCACACGCCCCGAAAAATCCTGATCCGCCGCCTATTCGCCGCACTCCTGATGATCGCCGCGATGACGCTCTATGTGATGTACAGCCCGCCGCACCACTGATCACTCACGCACTACAGACCTCCGCCTCACCCCGGCTTGCGGCACAAAAACAGTTCCTTGTAAAACTCGCTCTTGAGCCCCATCTTCTGCACATCGATCTCCTCGCAGTTGTACGGCGTCAGCACGCGCACCTCGAAACCCGCATCCTTCAGACGCTCGACGATGTCGATCCCGTACAGCCGCACATGGTCCTTCTGGTGAAACCGTTCGACCCGCTGCTCGGGCGTGACCACGCTCGGATCTTCATCTGTCACCGCGCCGCCGATCGGCACCATGATCACGGCCATCCCGCCGGGCCGCAGCACGCGAAACATCTCGGCCATCGCCTTGCGGTCATCGGGAACGTGCTCCAGAACGTGCGAGCAGAACACCAGTCCCTTGGAATTGTCGGGCAGCGTGAGGTTCGTCAGGTCCATCTGCTGCATCGCCCGCTTCTCGATGTCGATGCTCAGATAATCCGCCGAGAGCGAGCGAAGCCACTTCTCCATGATCGGCTCGGGCGCGACGTGCAGGGTCACCTGATCGGGCTTGAACATGGGCCCCAGCAGATGAAACGCGAGGCGGTGACGCTCGCGCGATCCGCACTTCGGGCAACCGCCAAAACGCCGATTGTGCCGCGATTCACCGACCGGGAGAAATGTAAAGCCGGTCCAGCCGCACAACGGGCACTCCTTCCGCCAACCCAGGTTGTTGATGAAGCGAACCGGCGCCAGCACAATTCGACGCAGTGACATGAACGATCCCCTCAAGCGGTGACGAGACGGTTGCCCTTGGGCCGAACCGCCCGATTCGACCTGCGGATTGTACCGCGATCAGGCCCCGGAGACGTAGTGAGCAGCCGGACTGCCTTCTGCTGGGCACTGGAGAGCGGAAGATCTGACAGGTTCTCCGGCTGGCGCCAGACTCCCGTGCCGCGCCGCAAACGCCCGCCGGTGAGATTTGCACGCCAGAGCTCGAAGCCGATGCGCCGGTGCGTGGTGACGTGCGTGAATTTGCCGATCAACTGCGGCGCGGCAATTTGCAGGCTGAAATCCGCGTGTACCCATTTTTTGAGCGTGAAATCCGCATCTGCCCCGCCCTCGAGGGTC
This sequence comes from Planctomycetota bacterium, assembly GCA_043788485.1. Taxonomy (GTDB): domain Bacteria; phylum Planctomycetota; class Phycisphaerae; order Phycisphaerales; family Zrk34; genus JAYVTU01. Next base: position 17,160 of record JAYVTU010000205.1, on the reverse strand, counting down.
GGCATTTCCCACAGGCCCGCCCACAGGCCCTCGTCTCCTCGCTTGCGGAACAGCAACTCTGCGCCGCGCCGGATCGCGAGGATGCGGTGAACGACCGCACGCGGCGCCGCACGCCGTTTTGCCGCCGGGAAATCGTCCATACGATCCATCGCGCGGGCCCTGCAGTGTGCCGCGACCGGGCATGTGCCGCATTGCGGATTACGTGGGAGACAGACCGTCGCACCGAGTTCCATCACCGCCTGATTGAAATCACCGGCATGCAGTTCACTGCCCGCGACCATCCACGCTCCGTCGCCGATCAATTCCGCCGCGACCTTCCAGAGCTTCTGCTTGACCGCCGGATCATCGGCGGAACCCGCGATCGCCAGCAGCCGACTGAGAACGCGGATCACGTTGCCATCCACCAGCGGCTCGGGCTGCGCAAAAGCGATCGATGCGATGGCACCGGCGGTGTAGCGTCCAATCCCCGGGAGTTCGAGCAGTTGCGTTGTTGATTGTGGAACGATGCCGCCGTGGTCACGCACGATCGCCTGTGCCGCGGCGTGCAGATTCCGAGCGCGGCGATAGTAACCCAGACCCTGCCAGAGCCGCAGCACCTGCTGCTCGGGCGCCGCCGCGAGCGCGGCGAGCGTCGGTAATTCCGTCATGAAACGCTTGAAGTAATCGATGACCGTCACGACCTGCGTCTGCTGCAGCATGGTCTCGCTGACGAGCACCGCATACGGCTCGCCACGCTCGCCCACCGCGGCTCGCCACGGCATCTTGCGGTGATGCGCGATATACCATCGCAGCAATGCAGCGGTCAATTTTTTACGGTCGCCCGGTTTCATCGGGTGCGATTCTAACCGCTGCTTCGTGGTACAACTCTGCAATGTCCGATTCGCCCACGCGCCATTCCGCGTTTCTCGCCCTGCTGCTGATCGTCCCCGCGCCGACGATAGGCACACTCATCGGCTTCGGCAGTCGCGAAAGCGCACTCGCGATCCCCATCTGGCTCGCGTCAAAGGCATGGTTCTTCGGTCTGCCGGTGCTCTGGCATGTTCTTGTCGATCGTCAATATCTGTCGATCTCACGCCCGAAACACGGCGGGTTCGGCGTCGCGCTGATCCTCGGCCTCATCATGGCCGCGGCGATCGCGGCCGGTTACTGGTTCGTGGGCCGCGACGTAATCGATCCGGCGGAGATGCGAAAGATTCTTGCTCCGCTGCATCTGACCACGCCCGCCGTCTACATCGCCGCCGCGGCGTACTGGACGGTCGTCAACTCCGTGCTCGAAGAATACGTCTTCCGCTGGTTCATTTTCACACGCGCCGAGCGTCTGATGCCCGCCTGGCTAGCCATCGTGTTCTCCGCCGCGGTCTTTGTTGTGCACCATACCGTCGCGATGTCCTACTACTTCGACTGGCGGCTCAACGCCCTCGCCTCGACGGGCATCTTCATCGCCGGCGTGGTGTGGTCGGCGCTCTATCGGCAATACCGCAGCGTCTGGATCCCCTACGTGACCCACGCGTGCGCCGACCTGACGATCTTCGCGATCGGTTGGATGCTGCTGTTCAACTGATCATCCGTACAATGACCGCTGCGATGACCGACGACACAGAGCAACCCGCCACCCCCGGATCACCCGCCGCCCGCATCGGAGTCTGCGCCGATCCGGCGACCGATGGGCAGCTGACAGAACGCGCCCAACGACTCGCCGCCGATTTGTCCCTGCCGATGGCTCAACCGGGTGACACCGCATTTGATCTGCTGCTCACCGTCACACCGCAGCGCGTCGAACTGCGGCCTACAGCCGGCAAGATCGGGCCGGTTTACTGCGATTTTTCCGGAGGCGCTTTTGCGCAGCGCATTCGCACGACCGGCGCCCGCGATCTGCTGCCGCGTGCGCTGGGTTTTAAACACCGCGATCCGCCGCATGTCCTCGACGCCACGGCAGGCCTCGGACGCGACGCCGCAACGCTCGCACTGATGGGCTGCCGGGTGACGGCAATCGAACGCTCCCCGATCATTGCCACCCTTCTGCGCGACGGTCTCGAGCGTGCCACCCTGCTCGACCGCGTCGAATTGATCGTCACCGATGCGCGCGACTACATCCGCCAGTTCGGCAATCGACAATCGGCAATCGACAATCCCCCGACCGTGATCTACCTCGACCCGATGTTCCCGCACCGAGACAAATCCGCGCTGGTCAAGAAAGAAATGCGCATCGCCCGGGCCGTCACCGGCGAAGACACCGATGCGGCGCAGCTTCTCGCAGCAGCGCTGACCGCGGGTCGTGCGTTGAAAGTTCGTGTAGTGGTCAAACGTCCGCTTCACGCCCCGCACATCCCGGGTGACGTCGAGCCATCCATGCAATTCAAGGGCACTTCAATCCGGTACGACGCCTACCTGCCGCCGGTTTCGGTCACCCTGGCTTGAGCGTCTGCTCGCGATCGACCTGGTGCATCGCGATGTCGAGGCGGGAGCGCACCTCGTTCATGTTTTCCGGCCGCTCTTCGGGCTTATACTGCAGGCAGTTCATGATCAGGTTATTGAGCGCGAACGGCAGGTGCGTATTGAACTCGACCGGCGGTCGCACTTCCATGTCCGTCTTGAGGGCAACCTCATGCTCGTTCTTGGGGATCAGCGTCGGCACGTGACGGTCGGTGACGCACCAGTACATCGTCGCGCCGAAGTTGAAGATGTCGGTCCGGGCGGTCAGCGGGCGGCGCTTGACCTGCTCGGGGGCGATGTAGTCGGGGGTGCCCTGGATGCGGTTCTTGACGGTGCCGATCGGGCAGGACTGGCCGAAGTCGATGATCTTGACGTCGCCGCTGTCGTTCATGAGCAGGTTGTTGGGCTTCATGTCGGCGTGGACGAAGCCAGCCTTGTGCATCACACCCATGCCGTCGGCGACCTTGAAGAAGACCTTGACCAGGTCCGTCAGCAGCGCGGGCCGCTGCTGGACCAGGTTTCGGCCGTCCACCAGTTCCATGAGCATGATCACCTCGCTGACCATCAGCAGCGAGCGACGACGTTTGAGCTTGTAGATCTTGCGGACCGTGGGGTGGTCGATCTTGCTGGCAACTTGATATTCGTTGACCGCCTGATCGATGAACTTCTGGTCGGAGGCCTGGTTACGAAGCACGCGTTTGAGGGCAAACACCTGGTTATCACGCGGACGCTGGACGGCATAAATCGTGCTGCTCGCGCCATAGCCCAAGACAGCTACCACCTGGTAACCGGCAATACGGTCAGCGTGACTCATGACCCTTTTCGCATCCCTCTTGGCGTGTTTGAGTGCGGGCTTTAACAAGCGAAGTATAGCCTCCCATGGTGATCACACAAGCACGGAGGATGTCTCCGTTGTGTGTAGTATCGACCGGTGGGAGCGGGCACTTAACGCTGAAATGTGTCGTGGAACAAACGCTGTCAAGACAATTCAACGCACCGACGAGATCGCCGGGTTCACATCGAGCAGCTGCTGGCGGAACCACGTCGCGGGGAACAGCACGCCGGGGCTTGTCGCCCGGGTGAGATTCGACTGCAGGTAAACGCGGTCGGCCGGGATGCCCATCTTCCGCTGGATCGCCGTCACAAGCTGCACGAGCTGCTCCATCTGCGCCCGGGTCGGAGCGGTCTGGTCACCGTTGCCGACGAGGCAGATGCTGATCGCGTGTTCGTTGATCCAGCCCTCGGATTTGCTGTCGAGTTGGTTGGCGCCCTGGAGCTGCTGCGTCCAGCGGTAGCCGATCTGCACCTCGCCGTCGCCGGCCCCGTCGCCGTTGCCGATGACGAAGTGGTACCCCAGCCCGCCGAAGCCCGCGGCCTGATGCTGCTGGGCGATGCTCTGGGCGCTGCCGAAGGAACTGCCCGAGTGGTGGATCACCACCGCCTGCCAGCGCTTCGGATCCGGCGCCGGACGGGTCGCGAACAAGGCATCAGCACCGCCCGGCCCGTTTTCCAGAACCGTCAGTACGGGTCCGAGCGACGGCGCCAGCGGATGAGGCTCGAGAACCATGAGCAGCCCGCTGACCGTCGTCATCGCCACGATCAGAGCCGCCCAGACGACCAGTGTGCGGCGTTCCAGGGGAACCGAGATCGGGGTTGTCTTGCGTTTCCGTGCCAAGGCTGCTTCCTCTTAACCTAAAAACAGGAAAATTAACTTTGCAATTATTCCATCGGCCCCATGGCCGAAAAAACTTGCATGTTTTTGTGGTCCACCCAGAAATTATTTTTTCACACCCTCATCACTACAGCGGCGGAGCCAGTCTCTCACGCAGCGCCGGCTCCGACCCACCATACGGATTCGTCTGCTCCGCCGGCGTGTAATGCCCGCGCAGCCGATCGTACCGCTCGTACTGCGTCCGCGGCAGACCCTCGGGAAACAGCGGCTTTTCGCAGCCGCAAAGCCCGATTACCGCCACGCAAAACACCGTCATCAGTGCCCACCATCGCATCGATTGTTTCCCTTGGGAGGTCATCAACCCCGATCGTAACGCATCCGATGCGCTTTACAACCCCGACGCCCCGACCTGCGAAAACCGTACCGATAACAACCTGCAAAATCGCACGGCATTTCGTCCGCGTTCACGATGCATGCGCCGAAATTGGGACACTTGTTAGGTTGTTGTTAGGACCGATCGCGAGCTCAGATCAGATGCGCGACCCGCGCCGCGTCGATCTTGCCGCCCGCCTCGGGGCTGCCGAGGAGGATCGGCCAATCGTATTCATTCTCAGGCAGCGCACCGTGTGAACCCTTGATGAGCTGCGGCTTGTCGGCCAGTGTCTTGCGTGTCGGGAAGTCCATGAACAGCTCGGTCGGGTCGTAGCCTGGCTTGCGGTGGATATCGACCGTCCATGCGTAGGCCGGAGCCTGTGTCCAATCGTCCCACCAGCGATACTCGAACCACGCATCGGTGTACGTCATCGCCACAAGATCGCCGGCGCGATCGCTGTCTAAGCCAATCTCGGCGCGGCGGGCGCCCTCGTAAACATGCTGCACCTCGGGCGTCGCCTGCAGAATCTTCCGTGCCTCGGCGACCGCCGCGGCGTCCTTACAGTAGACATGCGCGACCTGGTGATCGATCATCGCGAATGCCCGGCTCGCGTCGTAATCCACTTCGACACCCGCCGTCTTGAGCAGCCCCGCGCGGCGGAAAGCCGCATTGGGCGCCGTGCAGCGTGACACCGCCGTGATGCCATACTCGCTGACGAGCAGCGGCCGCGCGCCATCGGCGATCACCTTCTCAACCAGCGGCGTCAGCAACGCCAGCACCTGCGACAGCGCCGCCACGCAGCGCGGATCATCGGGTCCAAGCCTCTGCAGATCGTAATCCATCTGTGGCACGTAGACCCACATCAGGTCCGTCGGGTGCCACTCCCACACGCGTCGGGCCGCGCCGATGATCCACTCGCTGGACTTCATCCCCGCGACGGGGCCCCAGTAATGATGCAGCGGAAATTCGCCGAGCTCGGCCTTGAGCCGCGTGTAGAGGTCGCCAGGGCTCGACCAGCAGTCCGGGACGGTCCGACCGTCCGGCGTGTGCGATGGCTTGGGTGTCACCACGACCTCCGCCGCGCCCTCCATCGACGACTGCACGAACAGCAGCGCAGTGCTGCGCTTCTGCGTCTGCCAAACGCGCGGCGCGGTGACGAGTTTCGTTGATTGCTCCCAGAAACTCACATTGCGGCGGTACTCAACATACGTATCGAGATCGAAATGCTCACGCATCTCGGGGCGACGGAACGCCGCGAAACCGTTGGCGACGACGCCGTGCTCGGCAGGCGTTTTCCCAGTGCCGATCGTCGCCTGCGCGGTCATCGTCACGGCGGGCAGCACGGGGCGGATCACCGTCCGGCCGCGTGCCAGCAATTCATTGAGCCACGCGGGCCGAGCCTCAGCGGGGACACGATCGAGGAGACGGCCGGTCAGGCCGGGGATGTCGATAAGACAGGTTCGCATGGGCTCCCCTTGCGGCGGGCGTGGGCAAAAAAAATGCACGTGCACGCGACACGTGCACGTGCACGGGATGTGTGCCAATTAGTTTAGTTGCTCTTGGCGGTCTTCGCAGCCGGGACCTTCAGCACCATGCCGACCTTCAGGTCGTCAGGGTCGCTGAGCTTGTCGCGGTTGGCATCGTAGATCGAACGCCACTGGGCGGGGCTGCCGTAGACGCGGCGGGCGATGGAGTGCAGGCTGTCGCCCGTGGCGACCGTAACGGTGCCGGGCATCGCGCCAGTGTGGTCAGCGGGTGTCAGGGGCTTGGCGGTGTGCGTGTCGCTATGCCCAACACCCAGATCTGTGTGAGCCGTCGCGTCGGCCTTCTTCGCGGTCGCGTGCTCGGTCGTCGCGGCGGTCACGTCGGCAGCCCCGGGGAGCTTGATGACCTGGCCGATCTTCAGGCGCGTCGGATCGACGCTCGGATTCGCCTTGGCGATGAGCGCCCACTTGTTGGCATCGCCGAGCTTCGCTTTGGCGATGGTGGTGAAGTTGTCGCCGGAGGCGATGGTGTAGGTCGCAGTGTCGGACTTGGGAGCGACAATCGAAGTGGGCGAGTGCGTCGCCGAATCAGTTCCGCCGAAGAGCGACTTGGGCTGCTGATTCAAAACGGAGCCGCCCGCGTTCTGCGGCTCGGCGGGTGTCACGGGAGCGGGCTTCGCCGGCTCGGTCGGATCGGGGATCGACAGCGGCTGACGCGGCGCGAGATTTGCACCGGCCGTGAGGTCCGGGGTCCGAGCCTCAGGAGCCGCGGTCGGCGCCGGGGGTGGCGGGGTCGAGGCATCACCCGTCGAAGCCGGCGGCGTCGGTGCAGATGATGCCGCGGCGGGTGCCGGAGTCGGCGTGCCGGTCTCCGACTTCTTGGCGAGCATCTTGAGGACGCGCGCGTTGAGATCGGACTCCGGCTGTTCGGCCGGTGTCTCGGCGTTCACGGTGATCGTGGCGGACAGTGCGATTGCAACGGCAGACGAGAAAGCGATACGGGCCGCGGACATGGTGTGCTCCTTCACAAGTACGTGTGGCGGCGTGCCGTCACGATTGTACAGCAGTGCGGCGTTTATGGGAATCACACATGCGGCACACCGCTTTCCCAACGCTCTGGTGTGCGACTTTCACCCCGCCCCACCGCTCGCTATCATTTCCCGCTCATTTCACGCATCTAAAAGGATCAAGCCTTGTCCGACAATCCCTCCGTCACCGGCTCCAAACTCGTCGTCCTGGGCGCAGGCCCCGGCGGTTACCCCGCGGCCTTCCTCGCCGCACACCTCGGCTTCGATGTCACGCTCATCGACGAGCGATCCAAGCCCGGCGGCGTCTGCCTTTTCGTAGGCTGCATCCCCTCCAAGGCCCTGCTGCACGTCGCGCGCGTCATCCACGAGGCCCGCGAGGTCGCCGAGTGCGGCGTCACCTACGGCGAGCCGAAAATCGATCTCGAGAAGCTGCGCACGTTCAAGGAAAAAGTCGTCGCGAAAATGACCGGGGGACTCGGCGCGCTGACCAAGGCGTTCAAGGTCAACTTCGTGCAGGGCCGCGGGAAGTTCACCGACGCGAAACACATTGAGGTCACCGCTGCGGACGGCTCGAAGAAATCCGTCGAGTTCGATCACGCCATCGTCGCCACCGGCTCCCGCCCCGCGCTGCCCAAGGCGCTGGCGATCGATTCGCCCAACATCTGGGACTCCACCGCGGCGCTCGAACTCCGCGAGATTCCCAAATCACTGCTGGTCATCGGCGGCGGGTACATCGGCCTCGAGATGGGCAGCGTCTACGCGGCGCTCGGCACCGAGGTAACCGTCGTCGAGATGACGACCGGCCTGCTGCCCGGATGCGATCGCGATCTCGCTGACATTCTGCAAAAGAAACTCACGACCCAGTTCAAGGAAATCCTGCTCGACACGCGCGTCGCCGAGATGACGCCGACGAAGAGCGGCGTTAAGGTCAAGCTCATCGGCATGGACCTCAAGAACCCCGAGCGCGAATTCGACAAGGTGCTCATCACCGTCGGCCGGGTGCCCAACAGCCAGAACCTCGGCCTCGAGACGACGAAAGTGAAGGTCGATGACCGCGGGTACATCGCCGTCGATGCGCAGCGCCGCACGACCGAGCCGAATATTTTCTCCATCGGCGACGTGGCGGGCGGCCTGGGCCTGGCGCACAAGGCGACACACGAAGCGCGCGTCGCGATTCAGGCCGCCGCCGGTCAGCCGACGGCGTGGGACCCGGCGGCGATTCCCGCGGTTGTGTTCACGGACCCCGAGGTCGCGTGGACCGGCATCACGGAGACCGAAGCGCTCAACCGCAACATCCCGCACAAGGTTTCCAAATTCCCGTGGGCGGCTTCGGGCCGCGCCGTGTCGCTGGGTCGACCGGAAGGACTGACGAAGCTCATAGTCGATCCGCGCACGGGCCGCGTGCTGGGCTGCGGGATCGTCGGCGTCGGCGCCGGCGATCTGATCGCCGAAGCGACCCTCGCCATCGAGATGGGCGCCAGCGCCGAGGACATCGCGCTGACGATCCATCCGCACCCGACGATGAGCGAGACGGTGATGGAAGCGGCGGAACTCTACCTCGGCCACTCGGCACACTTCATCCCGCGCAAATAAACGCGGCCGCGTTGGCGGCCCGCGTCGGATAAGATGCTTGCGGTTCCGCCGGGCGTTTAGCTCAGTTGGCTAGAGCATCCCGCTTACACCGGGAAGGTCGCTGGTTCGAGCCCAGCAACGCCCATTTTTCACACGCCTTATTCTTTCGATTCGGGTTCGGGGATCGGATTTAATTCGGACTCGGACAGGAGCGAGGGCGGCAGATCGGATTCCGAATCGGGTTTGGACTGCGGCGCTGGTTTAGTCGGAAATGGCGATTTTGAAGTCCAGGTCGCTTCCACCTTTTCAACGTCCCGTGAGCCGCATGTTCCGCAGCGATACGGGAGGAAAGTCATCACCAGCAGGGCCGCAGCGATGCCGAAGCAGAGGATCGCCACTGCGACGACAAGCTGATATTGTTCGGGCTTGCCCTCGTACTTCCAGTCGGCCGCGAGAATTCCGAGGATGATAATGCCGGTGAAAACGAAGGCCGACATGGCCCCGAATCGCGGCTTTCTTTGCCGCGAATGGGCGCCGCAACGCTTGCAGACTACAGCCACACGATGCTCAATCATGCCGCCAGCGTAGCTTCCGCCGCGTTCGGCCGCCACGTTGGTCCGCAATAAAACGGCCGCCCCGCCGTTTTTCCGCCTTCCCCATCACCCCCATCAGGAATGCCGAATGAACCGCCTCTTTATTGCCACGCTGCTCACGCTGTGCTCGCTCAACGCTTCGGCGATCGCGGGGACCGATGAAGCCTGGGTCGATGCGGGCCGGAAGGTTTTCGCGGCGAGCCAGGCCGCCGTCGTGAATATCGACACCGTGATCAAGATCACCGGCGAAGGCGCAGGCGCGGCGGCGTTCGGGGAGCGCGAGGAGAAGCTGCAGGCGATCGTCACGTTTATCGATGCATCGGGCCTGGCGGTGACGAGCCTGTACAGCGTCGATCCGGTCAGCGCGATGTCCGACATCCACGAGGCCGGCCCCGATGGGCAGGAGATCAACATCAAGCTCAAGAGCGAGACGACGAGCCTGAAGATCCGTCTGAGCGACGGGACGCAGATCGCGGCGCGGATCGTGCTCAAGGATGAGGATCTGGATTTGGCGTTCATCGCGCCCGAGAAGCCGCTGGACGAGGCGACGAAATCGAAGCTTGCGGTGATCAGCTTTGCCGAGCCCACGGGCGCGCCGCTGCAGATTCTCGACCGCCTGTTCTCGCTGGGGCGCGAGGATGCGATCCTGAGCTACGCGGCGAGCATGTCGATGGCGCGCGTGCAGGCGATCATCGCCAAGCCTCGCCTCGCCTACGTCGCCGGCGGCGCGGCGATGGGTTCACCCGTGTTCAAGGAGGACGGCAAGCTTCTGGGCATCACCGTGGCACGACACGCCGACAAGCACACGCGCAGCAACAATCCCGAAAGGGAGCCCGTGCCCGTCGTGATCCCCGCCAGTGATGTCGCCAAGCTGATAGATCAGGCAAAGGAAGAGGCGGGCAAGGCGCCGGAGGCCTCGCCCAAGAAGGAATCGCCGAAGATCGGCGGAAAGCCTGAGACATCCCCAAAACCCGAATTGCCCAAGAAGGCCGAATAAACCGGTCTATTCATCACTGACACGGTTCATGTTTTAGCCGGCGTTCCCACACGCCGGTGTTTTTCACTATGTACATCATTCACGCATCGTCGCGCTTCTCCGGTTACACTCTCCGCCTCGATTCATCACCCCCTGAAGGAACTTCGCATGAACCGTCGCTTTCTCTTTCTCGCGTTTGCCGCTGTTTGCACACTCACCGGATCGCTCGCGCTGGGCGTATCCGATGAGGCCGCCGTCGAAGCCGGCCGCAAGGTGTTTGCCGATAGCCAGAACGCGGTCGTGAACGTTGACACCGTGATCAAGATCACCGGCGAGGGCGAGGCCGCCGCGGGTTTCGGCGAGCGCGAGCAGAAGCTGAAGGTGATCGCGACGTTCATCGAGCCGAGCGGCCTGGCCGTGACGAGCCTGATGGCCATCGACCCGGTCAGCGCGATGCCCGAGATCCACGGCCGCGGCCAAGGTGGCCAGGAAGTCACCATCAAGCTCAAGAGCGAGACGACGAGCCTGAAGATCCGTCTGGCCGACGGCACCGAGATCGCGGGCCGGATTGTACTGAAGGATGAGGATATGGACCTCGCGTTCATCGCGCCCGAGAAGCCGCTCGATGATGCGACGAAAGCGAAGCTCGCAGCGATCAGCTTTGCGGAGCCCGTGGGCGCGCAAATGCAGGTGCTGGACCGCGTGTTCGCGCTGGGCCGCGAAGGCCCGCTGCTGAACTACGCGGCAACGGTGTCGATGTCACGCATCGGTGCGGTGGTCCCCAAGCCCCGCCTGGCCTATGCGGTGGGCGGCATGCCGATGGGCGCGCCGGTGTTCAAGGACGACGGCAAGCTGCTGGGCATCACCGTCGCGCGCCACGCCGACAAGCGCAGCGGCGGCAACCGCGGCCCGGGCATCGAGGCCAGTCCGGTCGTGATCCCCGCTACCGATGTCGCCAAGCTCATCGCCCAGGCGAAGGAAGAAGCCGCGAAGGCTCCCGAAGTCGCCCCCAAGAAGGAAGCTCCCAAGACCGACGCCAAACCCGACGCCGCGCCCAAGGCGGACGCACCGAAGTAATCCGAACCTAACCTTACACCGCTTACCGACAAACAAGGAACGTCCCATGATCATTCGCCCGTCCATCCGCCTCGCCGTCATCGCCGCGTCGCTCACCCTCATCGGCTGCGGCAACGAGCCCACGCCCGCCACGCCGCCCGCTCCGAAAGTCACGCCCCCCACCGGCGTCGCACCCGCCGCACCCGCCGCGCCTGCGATTCCTGCTGCTCCCACTGCTCCGGCCGCACCGGCTGCGCCCGCCGCCGTCGCGCCGGCTGTCGCTCCCGCCCCCGCTGCTCCCGCAGCCCCCGTCATCGCTCCCGCCGCGCTCAGCAGCGACACCACCGCCAAAGCCACCGCGCTCCTCGAGCAGGCGATCCAGTACGTCAAGGACAACAAGCTTGAACTCGCCGACAAGGCCCTTGCCCAACTCGACGCCATCAAAGCCTCGCTCCCCGAATCCCTCCAGCAGCAGATCGAAAGCCTCCGCGGCACCCTCACCGCCAAGAAAGCCGCCGGCCTGCTGCCGGCCTTCAAGTAATCACGACCACGCGCGGTCCACAAACAAAAATGAGCAGGCGATTTCGCCTGCTCATTTTTTATTTGCGGAGCAATCGTGGTTTTCACCGGAGCGTTTGCAGCCAGTCAAGGGCGTCTTTTTCGTTCGTGAAAACATTGGCGGTGGTGCCGAGGTTTTTTGCGAGGGTAACGCCAAACTTCTGCGGGTCGATCATCTCGGGCCTGGCGACAAACGCCAGCTGAACGAGACCGCCGGCGGCGGCGGCCCAATCGGAGACGATGAAGTAGCGTGACGCAAGGTGAGGCGGATCGAAACCAGTCACCTCAGCGGCGACGATCAGCAGCTTGTGGAACTTCTGCATATTCGCGTCGGTGATGGCGGTAGAGATGGCGAGCGACGCCTGATCGAGCGACATCTCGCCGGTGAGGCGGAGGACGGCGATCTCGCCGATCATCTCGAATTGGCGGGGTTTGGGTTTGGGCATGGGGGCACGCGGATTTGCTGATTCAGTTTACCCGGCGGAACACAGGTGGGAAGTTTCAAGTTTCAGGGTTTCAGGTTTCAAGTTGGGGAGATGTTCGTTTTCGCAGGATGCTGGACACCGGCGTTGAGCGCGTGCACCGGGTTCCGCCTGCCCGCGAAGCCGCAAGCGGCGGAATTGGGCGGTACACTAAGTTGATGCAAGAGGGCTCGCAAAATGACACGGCGAAGCGGCCGACGATCGGGATCACGATGGGGGATCCCGCGGGGATTGGGCCGGAGGTCGTCGTCAAGGCTCTGGCGGACCCGGAGCTTCGGGCGGCGGCGCGGTATGTCGTTTACGGGATGAACGAATTGCTGGCGTACGCGGCGGACCTGGCGGAGATCGAGCCATTCTGGTGGCGGGTGCAGCACGACACGGCGGCGGCGGCCGAGAGCCACGGCACGGGCGATGTGATGGTGCTCGACTACGACGAGTACGCGGTGCTGGGCCAGACACTGCATCGGCCGTCGCGCCAAGGCGGCGAGGCGTCGCTGGCTTTCATTCGTGACGCGATCGGCGCGGCGATGCGGCCGGCGAATGCGGCGGGGAAACTCGATGCGATCGTCACCGGGCCGATCTGCAAGGAGTCGTGGCAGATGGCCGGTGAGCGGCGTTACCCGGGGCACACGGAATTGTTTGCGGCGCACACGCATGCCAAGCGGAGCGTGATGATGTTCGTGTCGCCGAAGCTGCGCGTGGCGCTGGCGACGATCCACGAGCCGCTGATGTCGCTGAGCAATCTGCTGTCGATCGGGCGCGTGTTCGATCCGATCGACCTGGGGCATGAAGCGTGTTTGAAGCTGGGGATCGCCAAACCGCGGATCGCGGTTTGCGGGTTGAATCCGCACGCCTCGGAGAACGGCATGTTCGGGTGGGAGGAGAGCCGTGTGATCGAGCCGGCGATCCGCATGGCCAAGGAACAGGGCATCGACGCGCGCGGCCCGTTCCCCGGCGACACGATCTTCATCGATGCGCTCAAGGGCAAATACGATCTGGTCGTCGCAATGTATCACGATCAGGGATTGATACCGATCAAGCTCGTCGCGTTCGAAGATGCGGTGAATGTGACGCTCGGCCTGCCGATCATCCGGACGAGCGTGGACCACGGCACGGCTTTCGACATCGTGGGGCAGAACAAGGCGAGCGACGGGCCGATGAAGTCGGCGATCAGGCTGGCGATCCAGATGTGTCAGAAATGAAGCGGGGCGTGACACGCTTTGCCGCGGTATGGCCATCCGTTAGAGTACGCCCGTCATGAAACTCGCCACGTATATCGATCCGAAGCTCACATACATCCTCTTCGGTGTCACGACGCGTGACCAGTTGTTGCTGGAGATGGCGAGGCGGATTTCGCATCACAGCGGGCTGAAGGTGGACCCGCTGGTTGCTGCGCTGATCGCACGGGAGAAGCAGTGCCCCACCGCGACGCCGGGGCAGATGGCGATCCCTCACGCGATGCTCGAGGGCGTGGAGCGGAGCTTCGTGGCGGTGGCACGGGTCGAGGGCGAGGGCGTGGACTTCGGCGGCCAGCACGGCAAGAACATCACGCTCGTGTTCATGATGGTCGGCCCAAAGGGCAGCACCTTGGAGCACTTGAGCCTGCTGGCCCGCGTGGCGCGCATCTGCAACAACACGGAGGCGCTGACCGACCTCCGCACCGCTCCGACAGGTGAGGCGCTTTACAAGAAGTTGATGGTTGAGGACAAGAAGTACAAGTGACGCTGCGGCGTTGGTGAATTACTCGAAGCGAGGCCGCACCGCCCACTGCATTTTCGCGGCGAGCGTGTTCCAGTAACCGGAGCGGGGATTCATCACCACCCGGAGACGTTTAGGGTGCGCGGTGACCTGGAGCGTGGCTCCGGCCTGGAGCGGAGAGGATATCTGGCCATCGACGACGACGGTCGTGCCGGGGTTGGCCCGGTGGACCTTGAGCGTGATGCGGTCCTGGGCGTTGACGACGATGGGGCGGAATGCGAGCGTGTGCGGGCAGATGGGCGTGATGACAAAGGCATCGACATCGGGCGCGACGATCGGCCCGCCCGCAGCGAGGTTGTAGGCGGTGGAGCCGGTGGCGGTGGAGACGATCACGCCGTCGCCGGCGAAGACGGTGCTGCTGGCGGCCGAGCCGTCGCGGTGGATGGCGAGTTCGAGTTCGATCATGCGGAACGGCGGGCCGGCGGTGATGACGCAGTCGTTCATGGCCAGTGAATGGAACGGACCGTCCGCGGCGTCGGCGGTATAGGCTTCGAGCATGGTGCGGTGGCTGATGACGAAGCGGCCCGCGGCGAGATCATCCCAGCGTGACTGCACATCCTCGATGCTGAAGGGGGCGATGAACCCGAGCTTGCCGAAGTTCACGCCGACGACCGGCAGATTGGAATCGACAAGTTTTCGTGCCTGGCCGAGCATCGTGCCGTCGCCGCCGAGGACGAGGGCAAAGTCGGCGATGCCCGCGGGGATCGGCGACTCGTCGTAAGAATCGATCAGCGTGAGCTGTCCGGCGTGCTCCTCGATCCACGGACGAAATGTCCGCAAAGCCTCGACGACCGCGGGCTTGTTCCGATTGGCGATGAGCAGCACCTTGGGCATGGCGGTAGTGTAAGCCCTAAATCCGCAATCCGCGATTCTTAGTAGGCCGACTCGCTCGCAAACGACGCCGCCGCGTTGACGAAGCGTGTCGTCTCCTTCTGGAACTGGAGCTTCACGGTGCCCGTCGGGCCGTTACGCTGCTTGGCGATGATCAGCTCCGTGACTCCCAGCATCTCCGGATTCTCGTTCTTCCACTCGTCATCGTGGTGGTAGTAATCCTCGCGATGCAACATCATCACCACGTCCGCATCCTGCTCGATCGAGCCCGATTCGCGGAGGTCCGAGAGCATCGGCCGCTTCGACTCGCGGCCCTCGGGGTTGCGGTTGAGCTGCGACAGCACGATCACCGGCACGTTCAGCTCACGCGCCAGGGCCTTGACCGAGCGAGAGATCGACGACACTTCCTGCGTGCGGCTCTCGCTGCCCGGCGCGGAGAGGAGCTGCAGGTAATCGATCACAACGAGCTTGATGTCGTGCTGGCTGGCGAGGCGGCGGGCCTTGGCACGCATCTCGAGGATGCTCAGGCCCGGGGTGTCGTCGATGTACATCGGCGCCTCGCTGAGCATCGCCGCCGAGTCGCGCAGGCGGAGCACCTCGTCGTCGTTGAGCATGTTGCGGCGGATCTTCTGCGCATCGACGCCGCTGTGCGATGAGAGGATACGGTCGGCCAGCTGCTGCCGGCTCATTTCCAGGCTGAACACCGCGACCGGCTGCTTGTTGTCCACGGCGATCTGCTCGGCGATGTTCAATGCGAATGCCGTCTTGCCCATCGAGGGACGCGCGGCCAGCACGATCATTTCGCTTTTCTGCAGGCCCGAGAGCATGTCGTTGAGCGCAAAGAATCCGGTGGCCAGGCCCGTGTACGAATCCCCGCCATGCTCGCGGCGGTTGATCATCTGCTCGAAGGCGACCTGCACCAGCGCGGCGAGTTTGCTGGGCTCCTGCACTTCGGCCGACTGCGCGATCTCGAAGATGCGCTGCTCGGCTTTATCGATGATCACGTTGGGCGATTCGCTGGACTCGTGCGCTTCGCGGAGGATGTGGCCCGCGGCGTCCAGCAGATAACGCAGCTTCGCCTTGTCACGCACGATCTTCGCGTAGTGCGGGGCGTTGACGGCGGTGGGCACCGCCTCGGCGAGCTCGATGAGATAATCTTCCTTGCCGACGCCCTCGTACTGGCCCTTGTCCTTGAGACGCTGGACGAGCTGCACGATGTCGATCGCGGCATTGCGGTCGTAGAGCTCGAGCAGGGTTTCGTAGATGACGCCGTGCTTGGGAAGGAAGAAGTCGGCGGGATTCTTGAGCGTCTGCATCACCTCGCCGACGATGTGGATGTTGCCCACACCGGCGAGGATCAGCGAGCCCAGCAGCGACATCTCTGCTTCGATGGCGTGCGGCGGGAGCTTGTCGAAGAGCCGGCCGAGGTCGGCGCGGTCAATATGAAAATCGGGTCGCGTCCTTGCGGCGGTCATGGCGGGTCTCATCCGTGAAAGTGCGGGGCGGACCTGTATACCACAAGCCGCCCCGCAGCGGATAAGGATACGCCGGTGTGGAGAAACTGTCACTGAAAATGTGCACGGTTTGGAACCGCGAAGGCAGTTGGCGCGTCGATCAGGATGCGGGATGATAAACGCTATGAATAATGCACGGATCAGCGGGATGGGGATGAGCACGTGGTTGTGGGCGTGTGGCGTGATTTTCGTGGGCGTGACATTCGTCCACGCCGAGCCGCCGCCAACCACACCCACCCCCGCCTCGCCCCCCGTCCTCGAACCCCTCCTCCCACCCGCCGCCGCCACCGATCCCGACGCCGATCCCCTCGGCTCCGCCACCAGTTCCGCTCAGGCCGAGATCATCGCCCGCATCCGTAAATCGCTCGCCACGCCCGCCCCCGCTCTCGACCCCGCCTTCGCCAAGCACCGCCTCGACCAGCTCGCCGAAGACGCCGAACTCCTCGAACGTTCCAGCGACTCCAAGCCACAGCGTTTCCACGCCCTGAGCCTCCTCGAACAATCGCTCTACAATCATCTCCAACGCTTCCCCGACGACGCCGACTACGACCGTCGCCTCTCGCATCTCCGCGCCGCCGCCCGCCGTCTCCGTGCCCTCGACGTCCCCGATGGCCCCGCCGTCGGCGACTTCTGGCTCGCCACCTCCACCCTCCTCGAGATCAACCGCTCAATCGACCTCCGCCCCAACGAACGCCGCTACCAGGCCCGCCTGCTCCTCAAGGATTACATCGAGCGCTACCCCAACGCCACCACCACCCCCGCCGCCAAAGCCGCGCTCGTCGCCCTCGCCCCCACCACGCGCCCCGCCCCCGGCACGCCCGGCACGCCCG
>JAYVTU010000204.1:0-2820 GCA_043788485.1 Planctomycetota bacterium | reverse complement strand
TTCGCGACGTCGTCGGCGAGCTCGACGATCTTGCCCATCGTCGCCTTGTCGCGCTTCTGGATGCGTGCATTGGTGCGGGGAACGGATTTGGTGGATTTTGCCATGGTGGTTTTTCGCTTGATTTCAGGTGTTTAGCGGCTGCCCATCGGGCCGCATTCCGCGGGGCGTTGCCCCGCCGCTAAACGGGGACGGGATCAATCACCGAACAATTCGCTTTGATTGCCGGCTTTCGCCTTCGATTTCTTCCTGCCGCTGTCGAGCTTCACGACGTCGCCGTCCGCGGTTTCCTTGGAAGCGACGCCGCCGCCCGACAGAATCGGCTCCACCGCCTCCGCCAGATGCGCCGCCCGGCTCTCGACCATCACGACGCCCTCGTCGTCCTTCAATTCCTCCGTCTCGTCCTTCCTCGCCTTGCCCTCCTCGTCGAGCTGCAGGTCCGCGATCGCGGTGCGCTTCCGCGCCTCCTTGAGCAGGGTGTCGTAAAGCTTTTTCGCGTCCGTGCCGTTGATGGCGTGGATCGCCTTGGCGATCTCGCCGATGTACCGCTCGAACACGTCGCGCCGCGCCGACTCGCGCTGCATCCGCTGCCGCTTCTTGAGGTACGCCCCGAGCTTCCGCCCGCATTCCATCAGCGCCAGTTTCATCTCCTTGCGGATCTCGTCGTAGTCGGCGATCGCCTCCTTCGACTCGCTGGTGAACGGAACCCAAACGCTCGCCATGTGGATCATGATCACCAGCGGCCCGCTCGGGATGCTGCCGCGAGGCTGCGTCAAATTGTAATTCCGCCACCCCGTCTCGATCACCGCCTTGAAGCTGCTGCACGCCGACTGCTGGAACAGCAGCGGCACCCGGTTGGCGAAACGGATCACGCGCGCCGTCTCCTCGCTCGGCAGTTCCCCGCCAAAAGCGATCGCCGCCTCGATCTGGAAAGGACGCCCGCGGTAAATGTCCGGCTCGCGGCTGCTCGCCGCGTAGAACTCCGCCTTCACGCCCTTGAGCATCCCCGCCAGCAATTGCCTCACCCCGATCGGCGCCAGGCAATCCGTCGGCGGCGGGGCGAGCTTCGCGTCCTGGAATTCCTTGTAAAGCTTCTCGGCCATCGGCGGCTCGACGTCCGCCACGCGCGTCCGGCTCGTCACCCCGATCGCATCGCAGAATTTGCTGGCCGACGCCGACGACACACGGCAAAACTGCTCCTGCAAAAAATTGTACAGCGTCCCGCCCCGCGGATTGGAAGCCTCGAAATCCTTCATCATCTGCAGCAAAATGCCCAGCTCGATCCCCTTGGGATGCGGCTGGATTTCACGTGTTTCAGGCGGGAGTTCGTGCGCACCACGCGGGAAGACGATCACGCCGTCCTTCTCGATCGTCGTCAGCGTCGGATCGACCTCCATCGTCACCGGCGCAATCGCCGCCGCCGCCCCCGGCGCCGGTGTGAAAGGCAGCGCCCCCTTCTCCTCCGCGCTCTCATCGGCGCTGACCCGCGCCGGCGGAACGAAGCTGATCCGCGCATGCGGATTGGCGATCGCCGTAAGGTCCAGAAATTCATCGACGCTCCCGCGCCCTTTCTGGTATCGCCCCTCCAGCTCGATGCTCACGCTCGTCCCCGTCACGAATTCCTCCGCGCTGAGGAAATCCGCTTGCCGCGTCCCCGCGTTGAGCGCCTTGAAACGTTGCGGCGGGAAATCATCCGTCTTCGTGTCGACCGTCAGCTCCGCGCGGTTCGTCTTCGTGTTGATCGCAAGCTCGATGTGGTGCGCCCGCTCCTTCTTATTGGGGCGCGTGTGGATCACCATCGGCTTGCCCGTCGTGATCAGCCCGTACATCCCCGCGGCGGAGATGCCGATGCCCTGCTGCCCACGCGACATTTTCAACCGGTGGAACTTCGAACCGTAAAGCAGCCGCCCGAAGATGTGCTCCACCTGCTTCTGCACGATGCCCGGCCCGTTGTCGACGATCGTCACCCGGTACCGCGACTGCTTGAGCGTCGCCGGCCGGTCGGGCTGGAGGTCTTCGATGACGACCGTGATGCTCGGCAGGATCCCCGCCTCCTCGCAGGCGTCCAGCGAATTGTCCACCGCTTCCTTCACGGTCGTCAGCAGCGCCTTCCGCGGATTGTCGAAGCCCAGCAGGTGCCGGTTCTTGGCGAAGAATTCGGACACGGAGATGTCGCGCTGCTTCTTGGCCATCGACTCGGCGGTGGCCCGCGGCGCGGGGGATCGTGGCGGTGCACTGGTCAACGCGGTGGATGCCATATCGGAGCCTTCCATGGCTTGCGGGATGGGAGCGGCCTCTTCGAGCGCGTAAACCATATGTTTCGGCACGCCGGTCGGCAAGGGGTGAATCTATCCGGCGGTATGGATAAACTATGGGCATGACGGAACAGCAACTGCTTTCGCGCATCGGCGTCGACCCGGCCATCTTCGGCGGCAAGCCGATCATCCGAGGTCGCCGCCTTGCCGTCGAGCATATCTTGGGAATGCTCGCCGCCGGCGATGATCCGCCGACGATCCTGCGCGGTTATCCCTGGCTGGAGATCGAGGACATCCGTGCGTGCCTGGTGTATGCCCAGCGGATCGTGGCCCACGAGCGCATTGAGCCATTGACGACCGGAAATCCTGCGTGAAGCTCATGCTCGATACGTGCGTCTGGGGCGGTGCGGTCGACGAGCTCCGCGCCGACGGGCACGATGTGGTTTGGTGCGGGTCTTGGGAGTCCGACCCGGGTGACACGGAAATCCTGCGCCTCGCGACGGAGCAGGAGAGAATCCTGATCACGCTGGACAAGGATTTCGATGAACTCGTTTACGCACGTGGCCAG
>JAYVTU010000203.1:0-19393 GCA_043788485.1 Planctomycetota bacterium | reverse complement strand
TTCAAAGCTCCTGCCCGACATCCTCGCCGGAATCCCCTACACCGACGGAACCCGAGCCGCCGCCTGATTCACCCGTCAACAACTTTTGACAATACCCCTGGCGTCACTTCTCAAACTCGGTCCGGAGCGGTGCGGCTTTGGCGATCTACGAAATGTCATTGGAAAACATTAGACGGGCGTTGCGGAATGAATCGGAGCGACCCCAGAGGGGTCGACTATATGATGGCGCGCACGGATGTGACGCCGAAACCGGACGTCCGGGGGGTTTCCCGGAGTCGCGATGGGCTTGAGTGGGATTCGCAGGCTTAAGGTGTGGAATCGGGGCGTGTTAAAACGGGAGGTTCGGCGGGAGCGGGCGCGCACAAACGTGTGGGGGGAGGGGGTCAATGTGTCCGGTCGACGTGTTTGTGCGCACGGATGTGGCGCGCGGTGCGGGGCGGTCACGAGGGAAGAGGTTTGATATGATGCCCGTCCAATGAGCCAGACGCAGAAACCGTGGGAACATGCCAAGAGCGGCGGGTCGCAGCAGGACGAACTGGCGGCGCGGTTCGTCGAGTCGCTGAGCTACGACACGCGGCTGTATAAGCACGACATCGCTGGATCGGTGGCGCACGCGCGGATGCTGAGCAGTGTCGGGCTGATCACGGCCGACGACCTCAAGGAGATCGAGCGCGGGCTCGGCGAGATCCGCAGCGAGATCGAGGCGGCAGGCGTCGCGGGGTGGAAGGGATGGAAGGTTGAGCTGGAAGATGTGCACATGTGCATCGAGGCGGCGCTGATCGAGAAGGTCGGCGAGGCCGGTCGGAAACTGCACACGGGCCGGAGCCGGAATGATCAGGTGGCGCTGGACCTGAAGCTGTGGCTCAATGAGGCGATGGCGACGCTTGAGCCGCTGTTCCGCAAGCTGTTCGTGTCGCTGGTGGAATTGGCGGAGCGCGACGGCGAGATCGTGATGCCGTCTTACACGCACCTGCAGCGGGCCCAGCCGATCACGGTGGGCGGCGAGTGCATCGCGTGGCTCACTGCATTCGACCGTGCGATGACGCGGCTGATGATGCTGCGCGTGGTGAACTCGGGCAATCCGCTGGGCGGCGGGGCGATCGCGGGCAGCGGTTTGCCGCTCGATCGGTTCCAGGTCGCCGAGGCATTGGATGTCGGCGAGCCGACGCCCAGCAGCCTCGACGGGACGGCGAGCCGGGATGATGCGGTGGACTTCGTCTACGGCCTGGCGATGACGGCGATGACGCTCTCGCGCTGGGCGGAGCAGTGGATCATTTACCTGACGAACGAGTTCTCGTTTCTGCATATCGGCGAGTCGTTCACGACGGGATCGTCGATGATGCCTCAGAAGCGGAACCCGGACATGCTGGAGCTGACGCGCGGGCGGAGCGGGGGCGTGTATGGGAATCTCGTGGCACTGCTGACGATGTGCAAGGGCCTGACCATTGGCTACAACCGTGACTTGCAGGAGGACAAGCGGCACGTGTTCATGGCGTTCGACGCGGTGCGCGATTGTCTCGACATGGCGGCGCGGATCGTCAGGTCGGCGAAGTTCAACCGGGCGCGGCTCGAGGCGGATGTCGATCGCGGGTTCAGTGATGCGACGTCGCTGGCGGATTATCTGGTGACCAAGGGCGTGCCGTTCCGGACGGCGCATCAGCATGTGGGGCAGCTGGTGCGGACGTGCGATGCGATGGGCGTGGTGAGCCTGTCATCGCTGCCGCTGACGGAGATGCAGAAGGTCTGCGCGGCGATCGAGAGCGATGTGCGCGGGTGGCTCGGCGCGGCGAACGTGGTGGCGAAATACCGCACGTACGGCAACGCGGGCCTCAGCGGGTACAAGCAGCAGCTTGCGGCGTGGCAGCAGCGGCTCAGTGCGCCCAAGAGCGACGGCGGTCGCGCATCGGCCGGGCTGTTCGGCGATGCGGCGATGCTTGAGGACGGCGACCAGCATCTGATCGATGCGTATGTGCATCACAACCGGACGCTGGATGATCTGCCTTACACGGAGGAGTTTGAGGCGGTGTATGCGGCGGCAGGGAATCGTCGGTCGCGGCGCGATGTGCTGAGCCGGTTGCTGAACCTGCGGAAAGCGGGGCGGCTGCCGCGGATCGGCAAAGCGAAGGAGGCGGCTCCGCTGGTGACGAGCGAGCAGGAGGCGGCGGTGACCACGCTGGTGACCGAGCAGTGCGGGAGCCTGTCGGTGCGTGATCAGCTGCCGTACACGGTTCGGTTTGACACGATAGTTTCTGTGTTCAATGCGCGAACCGGGCTGCAGTTGTCGCCGTATCAAGTGTGGCGAGTGGTCGCACGATTGGCGAAATGAGATCGTGTCCGGTTTGACTCGGCGGCCGATGGCTCTATGATTGGGTAGCACTATGAGCTGGCAAGCAGACATTTCGACCTCGCATACCCTCGCCGTAGCAACCGCTCCGACGATGCGCGCTTGCTTCAAGCAAATCACATGTTTCCGCTCGTAGGCTAACTGGTTCACACCCCGACCCACCCAAGCCCGCGAGCCAGATTCGCGGGTTTTTCGCTTTATGGCACCCAAAGGACCGATGCGACAAAAGGAGTTGACGACTATGAAGACCTACAACAACAGCACCCCGGCGACCAACGCCAATACTGCGCCCCAGACCGCGGAGCGGCCCAGCGGCCGCGCCGTTCGATTCCTTCGTACCCAACGCCTCGGTCGCCTGATCACGACCGATCCGGTGACCGGCGAGCCGCACGTCAGCCCCGTTCACTACGTGACCGACGAGCAGGGCGGGTTCGTGACGCTGCTGCCCAACGACAGCCTGCAACTGGCGGCGATCCGCGAGGGCGGTAGGTCCGTGCTCAGCGTGCAGTCCACGCACGATGTCGATGCGGCGTGGCACGTTCAGGCGGTCGTCGAGATCAGGCTGACGCGCGACACCGAGACGGTGCGCGACATCCTGCGCCGGCAGATTCACGCGGTGCTCCGCGATCTGCCGCAGGAAGACAAGAGCGATCCGCTGCCGCGAGCCGGGCAGTCTGAGGTTGAGGAGCTCGTGGGCCTGCGGATGCGGCTGATCGATGTGGTCCTGCGCGAGCGCACGCATCCGCCGCTGGCCGAGGCGATCGCCGGGTGATCTCATCGCGGTCACGGTAAGATTGCGCCATGCGAGAGCTTGATCTGCTCCACCATATTTACGCCCAGAACCGCGGGCTGCCGCCGCACGTGATCATCCCTCCCGGGGACGACATGGCGGCGGTCCGCATGGGCGGGCAGAGCGTGCTCATCACCACGGATCAGTCCGCGGATGGCGTGCATTTCGACCTGCGCACAACGTCGCTGGAATTGGTGGGCCGCAAGGCGATGACGCGGAAATTGTCCGATGTCGCGGCGATGGCGGCGCTGCCGGTCGCGGCAGAGGTCGCGGCTTTCCTTCCGCGCGACTTCGGCCAGCAGCGTGCGACGCAGCTCTTCGACGCCATGCGCCGCACCGCGGAGCAATACAACTGTCCGCTGGTCGGCGGCGACATCGGGTTCTGGGATCATCCGCTGATCATCACAGTCACGATCATCGCTGATCCCGCGGGGATCGAGCCTGTGCGGCGAAACGGTGCGAAGGTCGGCGATGCGGTGTGCGTCACCGGGAAACTCGGCGGTTCGTGGACGGCGCCGAGCGCTGGGGGCGGGAGCGGTGGCGGGGGGCCGCACCTGGAATTTGAGCCGCGTGTGTCGCTGGCCCGGAAAATGGCCGCGTGTCCCGGCGTGAAACTGCACAGCATGATCGATCTGTCGGATGGACTAGCGACAGATATGGATCACATCTGTGAGCAATCATGTGTCGCGGCGGAGATTGATGCGGATCGGTTGCCGTTGCGTGATGAAGCAAGGGCAGCGTCGGCGAGGGACGGGAAACCGGCGTGGATGCATGCGGTGAGCGACGGGGAGGATTACGAATTATGCTTCACGGTATCCGCGGCGGACGCCGCGAAACTGCCGCGAGAAATCGACGGTGTGCCGATCACGGTGATTGGTAAGATACTTGAGGCCCGCGAAGCGCCGGCGGGATCGCGGTTGTGGATTACCACGGCGGCGGGGCGCGAGCCGCTCACACGAAGCGGTTGGGAGCATCGGAGTTGAACAACACAGATTCGCAAACTGTTGAGCTGGTGAGCCAGTCCGTCGAGCAGACGATGCGGCTTGGTGCGGCGCTGGCGCAGATCGTCGAACTCGGCGATATGCTGGCGCTCAGCGGGCAACTCGGCGCGGGTAAGACGCAGTTCGTTCGCGGCTTCGCGGCGGGCCTGGGCGCCGATGAGCGCCTCGTCTCGAGCCCAACGTTTGTGCTGATGAGCGAGTACAGCGGTCGACTGCCCGTCGTCCATATTGATGCTTATAGGATGAACGACTTATCGGACCTTGAGTCGATCGGTTGGTCGAGGGAACTGCTTCATGGCTCGGTCACGCTCGTGGAATGGGCCGAGCGATTGCGTGATGAGTTGCCGAATGATCGCCTGGAGATCGCTTTCGAGCACGCCGGCGAGACTCAGCGGCGGATCGAGATCGTTCCGCGCGGCCGGTGGCGCGAGCGATCGTCAGAAATTATGGAGCTGGTCAAGCGGATATCGATCAGTCGCTCGTGCCCGATCTGCCAGAAAGCCGTGAGTGAAGCGGCATCGACGTTTCCGTTTTGCAGCAGCAGATGCAAACTCGCAGAGCTCAACAAATGGTTCAAGGGTGATTACAACATCCCAGCCGCCGCGGATGATCAGGATGATTCGGGCGCGCCCGGCGATGGCGGATGATTTACTTCGGCTGCACGGATTTCGGATCGACGGCGTAAACGAGAAACCGGTGGCCGACGGCCTTGAGACCGTGCTCCGCGGCGATGCGTTCGCTCAGCTCGACGAGTTCGGGGCTGTAGAACTCGATCACGCCGTAGTCGGTAACGTTGACGAGGTGATCGGTGGTCTGCTTGCCATAGACCATCTGGTAGTGAGCCTTGTTGGAATCGAGCAGGACCTCGCGGATGATCCCGGCTTCGACGAGGTGCTTGAGCGTGCGATAAATGGTGGCCTTGGAAACCTTGGGCGTGGCACTGGCCATCTCGGCGAGCAGCGCGTCAGCCTCGAAGAGCCCTTCTTTAGCGAGCACGGAATTGAGAATGAGTGCACGTTCCGTGGTGAACTTCAGTCCCTGCTTTTTGAGGAAGCGGCGGAAGATGCTGCACAGCGGCGCGACGATGAGTTGATCAGGATTTTGCTGCGAAGTGGTCAGAGCCATCGTGAAAGGATCCATTCGTGAGCGGCCGCTGAAGCTGAAGCGGGCATGATCGAGCCCGTGCGACCGGCGGAGCCATCGATTAAGCTTAGCCGAACCGGCCCCCACCGTGTAGCTCACACCAGATTCAAAGTCCGATAATAACTGTTATGTGAAATCGGATGGCGGGGCGGGTAAAGCGAGCCCAATTCCATGGCCCTTGAGATCGAAGCCAAGTTCCTGCTCCCTGACCCGGCACCGCTGCGGGGACTTTTACTCGCGACTGTTGGGGAGCCATTCGTCGTTCGCTTGGAGCAGAATCTTTTCTTCGACACCGCGGATGAGCGGCTGCGACGCTCGGGTTGCGGACTGCGGGTGCGCTTCGAGCAGGACCTGACGGGCCGCGGCGAGGACAAGACGGTGATCACGTACAAGGGCCCGCGGTTGCCCGGCGAGATGAAGCAGCGTGAGGAGATTGAGA
Source organism: Planctomycetota bacterium (assembly GCA_043788485.1). Taxonomy (GTDB): domain Bacteria; phylum Planctomycetota; class Phycisphaerae; order Phycisphaerales; family Zrk34; genus JAYVTU01. The sequence continues at coordinate 13,676 of JAYVTU010000203.1, read as the reverse complement.
CCGAGGTCGGGGACACGGAGGCGGCGGCGAATCTGCTCGTCGCCCTGGGGTTTGAGCGGAAACTCAGTTTCGAAAAGCGGCGATCGAGCTGGCGTGTGGATGATTGCCGGGTGGAACTCGACGAGGTGCCGCGGCTCGGCCATTTCGCGGAGATCGAGGGGCCATCGGAAGAGGCCGTGAATCGAGTGCGTGCGAAGCTCGGCCTGAAAGACGCTGCGCTGGAAGGGCGATCGTATGCCGCCCTGCTCGATGAATATCTGCAACGCCACAACATCGCCGACCGCAACGTCACGTTCTGACGGCCCGTCGGCCCCGTTTCACAACCCGCATTCCGCAATCACATGCTTGCGGTAAAGCTCAATCAGCTTTGCCGCGATCGGCCCCGGCTCGCCGTTGCCGACCTTCCGGCCGTCGATCTCCACAATCGACGCAATCTCCGTAGTCGAGCCCAGCGCGATCACCTCGTCCGCCGCGTCGAGTTCGCTCTTGTCGAAGTACGTCTCACTGATACTCATCCCCGCCGCGCGTCCCTGATCGATCGCGATCCGGCGTGTGATGGAATCCAGGATGCGCCCGTCCAGCGGATACGTCAGCAACCGTCCGCCGCGCACCACGATGATGCTCCGTGATGTCCCTTCCGTCACCACGCCATCGCGGATGAGGATCGCCTCATGGCACCCCGCGTCCGCCGCCGCCTGGGCGTCGAGCACGTTCGGCAGCAGCGACACCGACTTGATCTCGCAGTGCCACCAGCGGATGTCCGGTCGCGTGATCGCCTTCAAGCTCATCGGCGGCCCGCTCCGCACCAGTGGCTCCTCCTTGTAGAGCATCGCCAGCACCGTCGGCGGCACCGCCGGCGAAGGGAACTTGTGCTTCCGCGGGGCCGCCCCACGCGTTATCTGCCAATACACCGACGCGTCGGGCGTCAGATTCCGCTTAATCAGCTCATCGCTGATTTCCGGCAGTTTCGCGGTGTCCGCCGGCGCTGGCAGCTTGATCGCGTCAAGGCTGTGATACATCCGATCCAGATGCGGCTTCATCGCCAGGGGCTTGCCACCGTAGTAGCGCACCACCTCGTACACACCATCGGCGTAAAGAAACCCGCGGTCCTCCACGCTCACCATCGCCTGCTCGCGCGGAACCCACTTGCCGTTCAGATAGACAATCATGCTCATAGCCCGTGAGCATACTCGCCGCCGATTGCGTTGCCAAAGCAGGGTCCCACTCCCCCGCCGCTCCCCCACCGTATTATTGAGACTTAGTTTAAGGTGCGCATTGAGCATCTTGAAAAACCGCTGTAACACACGCACGATCCTGGCATTTCCATCAACATGTCAAGATGCGCATCCCCGGGAGCGGCGCGCACCGACGCGGCTGCGCATCTTGAAACATCCTGAAAATTCCAAATATTTTTCATCCCAGCATCACGCACGATTTACGACGCCTTGCCCCTCCGCCGCGACGTGCCGGTGCGCATTTTCAGCGACCTCCGTTCGAGGTTGGAAACGACAATTCGGTGCGCAGCCCAGGTTCCGAAATTCCGCCCCACCACGTCGCGACATCATGGTGATATTGGTGATTTGTCAGAGTCTCATCCACCAAGACTCACTAACAATCGCGAATCCGAAATTTCAAATCTGTTGTCTCGCCTCCGACGTGCCAAATTCCCCGTCTTCGGCGATCCTCCTGCCATGGACGAATCACGCAGTAAACATCTCGGTTCGTGCGACAAATAGATATCGTTAACGTCCGATGTCCTTCATCATGCCTTCATTCAGCCTCCGATAGCATCTCCACCGTGCGAGGCGGAACGTCCGACCTCGACACCCACAGTCTCCAAGCAAAGGAATGTGACCATGCGGAACGGGATGATCCTCGGTGTACTGGGTCTGAGTTTGATGGCGGCGGCTCCTACGGGTTTGCGCGCCGCCGACGCGCCCGTGGAAACCAAGGAGGACGAGGGCGAAGTGAAGGTCAAGATGGAAGACTGCCCCAAGGCGGTCCAGGAAACGCTCAAGAAGGAAGCGGGCAGCGGCACGATCAAGGAGATCGTCCGCGAGACCGAAAAAGGCAAGCTGATCTACTCAGCGGACGTCGTCATCGATTCCAAGCCCTACGAGATCAACATCGCTGAGGACGGCACACTGATCAGCAAAGAGATTGACACCGAGGACGATACGAAGGACGGCCAGAAAGGCGACAAGAAGGGCGAGCACAAGGACGACGACAAGGACGAGAAGAAATAAGACGTGCATCCGATGACACGGAATCACGGACCGGGGCGGTGTACCACCGCCCCGGTTTCTTCGATAAGGTGAACGGCATGCGGGTGCTGGTGATTGAAGATTATGAATTGCTGCGCGACTCGATCTGCCAAGGGCTGCGCGAGGCGGGTTTCGCCGTCGATTCCGCCTCCGACGGCGAGACGGGCCTGTGGCAGGCCCGGACCGGCGAGCACGATGTGATCGTTCTCGACCTGATGCTGCCGAAGATCGACGGCCTGACAGTGCTGCGGAAATTGCGTGCCCAGAATGTCGCGACCCACGTGCTCATCCTCACCGCCCGGGACACGCCATCGGATCGCATCAAGGGGCTGGACTGCGGCGCGGACGACTATCTCATCAAGCCCTTCGATTTCGGCGAGTTGCTTGCCCGAGTCCGCGCACTGGTCCGCCGGGAGTACCGGGCGAAGGACCCGGTGCGGCGGATCGCCGACCTGAAGATCGACACCGCCGCCAAGACCGTCCTGCGGGCTGGACGGCAGCTGGAATTGACGCCGCGTGAATATGCCCTGCTCGAATTCCTCGCGATGCGTCAGGGCGAAGTCGTCACGCGGACCGATCTCTGGGAGCACGTCTACGAATTCAATTCCGAGGCATCGAGCAACGTCGTGGACGTCTTCATCGGCCACCTGCGGCGAAAGATCGACCTGCCCGGCCTGCCCACGCTGATCCACACGCGGCGCGGGCTGGGCTACATGCTCGGCGGTGAGCCTTGAGCTATTCGCTGCGAAATCGGATGGTCGCCGGAGCCGTCGCCGCCACGCTGTTCATCTTCGCGATCGCTGCGGGGGTGCTGTACGTCGGCATCCGAGCCGCTCTTCTAAGCGAGTTCGATGCCGCGTTGCGGGCCCGGGCGCAATTGCTGATGTCGATCACGGAACAGGACGAGGGCGGCATCAAAATCGATCCCGAGCCGCTGGAGGTTCCTGAATTCCGCAGGGGCGCCGCGGAATTCTTCCTGCTCCGCGACGCGCAACTGAAAATAGTCGCGCACTCGGATTCACTTGCCGGCGCTGGCTGGAATCCCCCGGTGTCCTCGTCGCCCGATCGCCCCGATTATTCCTTCACCCCGCTGCCCGGCGGTCGGCGCGGGAGGCTCTTCGCGATCCGATTCACGCCCCGTTCCGAAAGCGAGAAGCCCGTCCCGTCCGCCGCATCCCTGTTGGTGGCGCATCTCGATGTGGCGCGCGACACCGCCGAACTGGATGGCAAACTCGTGAAGCTCGCGGGGCTGCTCGGCGGGGTCTTCGCGCTGACGATGCTGGTTTCGGCGAGTCTGATGGCCTGGGTGGTGACACGGGGGCTCAGGCCGCTGACCGCGCTGGCGCAGCGGATTGAGGCGATCGACGACCGCGATCTCTCGCAGCGCGTGGACCTGCGACGTCCGCCGGAGGAAATAAGGCCCGTGATTGAGCGGCTCAATGAACTGCTGTCCGGCTTGGAGCGGGCGTTCAGCAGGGAGCGGGCGTTCACCGCGGACGTGGCGCACGAGCTGCGCACGCCGCTGGCGGGCGTGATCTCGGCACTGGAGGTCTGCGCCTCGCAGCGGCGATCGCCCGAGGAATACGAGCGCGTGGTCGAACGGTGCATCGCGGCTTCAAAGGGCATACGCGCGATGGTGGAGAATCTTTTGACGCTGGCGCGTGCCGATGCACAGCAGATCCAGCCCACACGGGAGAGTGTGGACGTCGCGCGACTGCTTCAGGAGGAATGGCGTCTCGTCGAGCCGCAGGCCGTGGAGCGGAAACTCCGTGTATATTGGTCGCTCAGCGGCGACCTCTCGGTGACGACTGATGACGGCCTGCTGCGGGTGGTGCTCCGCAACCTTCTGGATAACGCCGTGAGCTACTGCGACGTCGGCGGCGAGGTCTCGATCGGGACGTCGCTCGTCGCGGGTCAGATGCGACTCCGAGTCCGAAACACCGGCAGTCAGGTGCTCCCCGAGGATGCGTCGCGCGTGTTTGACCGATTCTGGCGCGGCGACGGGGCGCGCAGCGGGACCGGTCGGCATTGCGGGCTTGGCCTGGCGCTTTGCCAGCGCATCGTCGCGCTGCTCGGAGGGACGATCACCGCCGCGACCGTGATGCATGGAGAGTTTGCGGTGACGATCACCCTGCCTCCGCTTGCGGACCCTGAGCCGCAAGATCGATCGATACAGATGCCACACTTGCCCTTTGAACACAGCGAGATTACTTCATGACCACTGCGACAAAATCGGGCATCACGGCGACACTGACCAAGGTGCCCGCCGTCACGCTCGGATTCTGGATCATCAAGATCATCGCGACGACGCTGGGCGAGACCGCCGGCGATACGGTGAGCATGGAGATGAAACTAGGCTATCTGATCGGCACGGCGATTTTTGTGGCGGCGCTGGTGGCGCTGGTCGTCGTCCAGATCAGGGCCGAGAAATTTCATCCGCTGATCTACTGGGCGACGATCGTCGCCTCGACGACGGCGGGGACGACGATGGCGGATTACGCGACCCGGTCGCTGGGCATCGGCTACACGGGCGGGTCAGCGCTGCTGCTGCTGTGCGTCGCGGCGTCGCTGGGCCTTTGGTACTGGTCGCAGGGATCGGTGTCGGTGGCGACGGTCAACACGCCGAAGGTCGAGGCATTTTACTGGGCGACGATCACATTTTCGCAGACGCTGGGCACTGCGCTGGGCGATTGGATCGCCGACGACACCGGCATGGACCTGGGCTTCATGCGCGGCGCGCTGGTTTTCGGCGCAGCGCTGCTGATCATCGCGGCGCTTTACAAGTGGACCCGGGTGTCGCACGTCGTGCTGTTCTGGGCGGCGTTCATCCTGACGCGGCCGCTCGGGGCGACGGTGGGCGACCTGCTGGACAAGTCCGCGGAGAAGGGAGGGTTTGAAGTGACCCGTTCCATCGCCTCGGCGGTGCTCGCGGCGGTGATGATCGGGTGCATCCTGCTCATTCCGCAGCGAGCAGGAAGTCATTCGGCGAAATCCGCCGAGCCCAGCAATGTCGGGTGAAGTTGCACCGTGGCACATGAATTTCAGTAACGCACGCGGCAACAAGATGCCCGCGTGCGGCGTTGTTCCACCTCCCATTGTGCAACCGCAATCCCACGCAGGTTCACGAATCAAGGATCACACGCATGTCGAAGATTCTCGCCGCCCTGTTGACGCTCGCAATATTCATCCCTGTCACCGAACTCCGCGCCGCCGACGCGCCGGCGGGCAAGCCGAACATCGTCGTGATCCTCGCTGATGACATCGGGTACGGGGACTTTGGCTGCTACGGCGCGACGAAGGTCAAGACGCCGAATGTCGACAAGCTCGCGGCGCAGGGTCTGCGGTTCACCGATGGTCACTCGATGGCGTCGACGTGCACACCGTCGCGGTTCGCGCTGATGACCGGCGAGTATGCGTTCCGGCAGAAGGGTACGGGCATCGCATCGGGAATCGATGGGCTTCTCATCAAGCCGGGGCGGGTGACGACACCGTCCATTCTCAAGAGCGCCGGTTACACGACGGGCGCGGTGGGCAAGTGGCACCTGGGACTCGGCACACACCCGACGGATTACAACGGCGAGATCAAGCCGGGGCCGCTGGAGATCGGGTTCGACTACTGCTGGATCATGCCGGTGACGGGAGATCGGGTGCCTTGCGTGTTTGTCGAGAATCACCGCGTGGTGAATCTTGATCCCTCGGACCCGATCAAGCTGGATTATTCGGTCAAGCGTGGAGAGCCTCGCTCCTTCATCCATGATGTGCCGCGCATCGGCGGCCAGACCGGCGGCAAGGCGGCGCTGTGGGATGATCAGAACATCTCGACGGTGCTCACCGCCAAGGCGTGCGCGTTCATCGAACAGAACAAGGACAAGCCCTTATACCTTTATCTCGCGACGCACAACATCCACGTGCCGCGCGTGCCGAATCCGAGGTTCAAGGGGGCCAGCGACTGCGGCGTGCGTGGGGATTCGATTGTTGAATTCGACTGGACGGTCGGACAGGTGATCGAGACGCTCGACCGCCTCAAACTCTCGGACAACACGCTGGTCATTCTCAGCAGCGACAACGGCGGCGTGCTGGACGAGAACGGGCCCGACTCGGCGCACGGCCTGGGCCCGGCACCGGGCAACAACGGGCACGCGTTCAACGGTGTGCTGCGCGGCACGAAGGGCACGGTGTGGGAAGGCGGCACGCGGCTGCCGCTGATCACGCGCTGGCCGGGGCGCATCAAGCCCGGCGTGTCCGATGCGCTGGTGTGCCAGGTCGATTTCCTTGCGAGCTTCGCGAGTCTGACCGGTCAGACGCTCGCCGAGAGCACCGGGCCCGACAGCTTCAACGTCATGCCCGCGCTGCTGGGCGAGGCTCGCGGCACGACGTGCCGGGAGTATCTGGTGGAGCAGAACAACGAGGGCGTCAAGCTCGCGCTGCGCAAGGGGCCGTGGAAATTCATTCCCGGCGGCAAAGAGAAGGCGGAGCTTTTCAACCTCGACGATGACCTGAGCGAGACGAAGAACGTCGCGGCGGCGCATCCCGACATCGTCAAATCAATGAGTGAGAAGCTGCAGGAAATCCGCCAGCGCGGGCGAAGCCGGCCGTGATTCGCGGGGATATGTCTGAAGCGGATTTCACTTGCCCTCGGGCGGCAGCGGTCGCGGCCCGCCATCGTATTTGTGGCGGACGCCGACGACGTGTTCTTCGCAGCCGGCGCTGGCCAACGTGCTCAGCACAATCGCGAACAATATTGCGAGCATTGCGCAACGCCGGTCAAGTAGGCACATCTGGATCATCGAGCATTTCCCGGCGGTTTTGCGATCACGAAGATCGTGCCGCGAGATCGGGCATGAGCGGTTCGGGCTTCTGCGTCTCGACGGCGAGCGGAAGGATGACGCTGAAGGTCGCGCCGCGACCGATGTCGGAATCGAGTTCGATGCGTGCCTGGAGGAGTCGCGCGAGTTCCTTGCTGATCGCCAGACCCAGGCCGGTGCCGCCGTGTGCGCGGGTGTGAGATGAGTCGAGCTGGCGGAACTTCTCGAAGATCTCAGCGTGTTTCTCGACCGGGATGCCCGGGCCGGTGTCCTTGACCCAGACGCGGATTCCGATCGGTTCGGGGGGCGCAGCGGAGGAGGAGAATTGCGTGGCGGGCGGCATCTCGGGCGAGGCGCCGAGCTCGACGCGGCCGCCCTCCGGCGTGAACTTCACGGCGTTGGCCAGGAAGTTGAAGATGATCTGCTGGAACTTGCCGGGATCGGTCTGGATGACCGGCAGGCCACGCGCTATGTTGAGAACGAGCGTGATGCCCGCGCGGTCGGCCTGCGGCCGGATGATGTTCAGCAATGTCTCGCAGACATCGGCCAGCGAAATGCGGTCGAGGTGCAGATCGACGCGGCCCGCCTCGATCTTCGCGAGGTCGAGGAGGTCGGTGATCATCGTCAGCAGCGAGCGGCTGGAGGTGAGGATGTTGTCGATGTAACGCTGGCGTTTCTCGCCGGTCGGATCGCCCTGGCCATCGACGGTGTCGGCGAGGACCTCGGCAAAGCCGACGATGGAATTGAGCGGCGTGCGGAGCTCGTGCGAGACGTTGGCCAGGAAATCGCCCTTGAGGCGGTTCGCCTCGTAGAGCGAGAGGTTCGATTCAGCGAGCTCGCCGAGCTTCATGTCGAGCTGCTTGTTGAGGTCGCGGAGCTTGTCCTGCGACTGCTTGGTGTTGGCGAGCATGGTGTTGAAGGTGCGCGAGAGCTGCTCAAACTCGTCGCCGGTGTTGATGTCGGAGCGGATGTTCAGGTCGCCCTCGGCGACTTTCTCGGCGGTCTCGCGGAGCACGCGCACGGGGGAGAGGATGACGCGCGTGGTGATGTACCAGAAGACGGCGATGGCCAGCAGCACGGCAAGCAGGCCGGCGGTGATGGTGTAGACGCGGTTGAGCAGGAGCTGATGCGCGGCCCAAGGGGCACGCATTTCGATCAACATCACGGCACGGAGCGGATCGGCGACCTGGTTGAATTCGATGTTGGAGCTGGCGCGGGCGCGCGTGCCGTCGAGATCGCTCTGACGGACGGCGCAGGCGTAGCGGTAGAGGGACTGGCCGTGCTCGCCGGTGAATGTGGAGATGGCATCGCGCGTGGTCGGTGAGGATTTGAAGACGAGCAGCGACTGGGCGAGAAACGGATCGCGGGCGGATTCGGCATCGAAGTCCGCGGCGGCGATGAGCCACTGGCGGCGGAACGTTTGGGCGTCGTCCGATTCCTTGGGCGCAGCGATCGAGACGATGTCGTCACCGTATTGGCGGATGTCGCTGAGCATCACCTCGGCCAGCTGGCGCGCGATCTCACGCTGCGCCTCTTCGACGAGGCTCTGCATGCGCAGCCACGGCACGGAGAGCGCGGCAATCAGGATCAGCAGCACCGCGGCGCCGAACATGAGCTGGCATTTATTGGCAAGACTGACGCGGATACGTGACATGCGGGTAGTTTAACGGATGCGCGGCGAACTGTTTTCGTGACGGCGATCCGCTCACACCGGCACGGTCTCTTCGAGCGACGTCGGGTACTTCATCTCGCGTGTGACGCGGTTGTGCTTGTCGACGAGGACGACCTTGGCGTAGTGGTCGTCCATCTCGCTGGGATTCATGAACAGGTGGGCGAAGATGATGATGCGGTCGCCCTTGGCGACGAGTCGGGCCGCGGCTCCGTTGACGCCGATGACGCCCGAGCCGGCCTTGCCCTTGATGACATAGGTCTCGAAGCGGGCGCCGTTGTCCATGTCGGCGATGAGCACGACCTCATTGGGACGGATGCCCGAGGCGCGGAGCAGGTCCTCATCGATCGTGATTGACCCGACGTACTCAAGATCGGTCACGGTGATCGTGGCGTTGTGAATCTTGGCTCGCAGGACCTTGCAGAACATGGGGCCTTTTCCCGTGAATATGCTCGCTAATCGTAGCCGCGAGCAAGGCCGAAGTCGATGCCGCGGCGGCGGTTTATTCTTCGTCGTCCGCGGGCTCGTGTGCGGTGATCCGTGCGAACTGCCCGGGTTTGGTCAGCTTCGGCCACTCGACGCGCTTCGCATCGCCCCAGAGCGATTCGAGGTCGTAATACGCCCGCATCTCGGGCACGAACAGGTGCACGACCACGTCGAAGAAGTCCACCACAATCCACTGCGCCGACTCGCTGCCCTGCGTGCGGATGGGGCTTCGCCCCTCGACCGACGCGAGCTCCTCGAGATCATCGGCGACCGAGCGGATCATGCGATCGCTCGTGCCGGTGACGATGACGAAGTAATCGGTGACCTGGCTGATGCCGCGCACGTCCAGCACAAGCGTGTCTTCACCGCGGCTGTCGGCCAGCAGACGCGCAGCGTGAACGGCGAACGTCTGTCCGTCCGTTTCCGTCGCCACGTCGGTTTGAGCTTTACGTTTGGTCATTGAGTGACTTCAGCGGGCAGCAATCAACCGCAGCCCGCGTGGGCTGTCGCGCCTCGGCTGCATGCTGAGGATGATTTACCGCGGTCCGCCGTCGCGACCGCCATCACGGCCGCCCGGGCCACCCTCGCGACCGCCCGGTCCGCCTTCGCGCCCACCGGGACCGGTGCGCGGCTTGACCGCCAGAGGCCCGAGCAGCAGCTTCTCGCGACGCTTGACGCTCTTGCGAGCCGCGCGACGACGACGCTCCGAGGGCTTCTCGTAATAAGCGTGCTTCTTGACGTCCTTCGTCAAGCCTTCCTTCTCGCACATCTTCTTGAAGCGGCGAAGCATCTGCTCGACGGACTCGCCACTGCGGGACTTGATTCGGATCGCCATGCGCGGTCTCTGCTTTCGTTAAGGGTCGCGGCGGCCCACACCATGGGGCCGAACGGGCCGAGCATTATCACCACGCCCGCCACGCTTTGCAAGCCCGCCCCACCGCCCGATTTGCTCCCCGCCATTCCCTTCGTTATACTGCCCGGCTCGATTCACCCCAGCCACGCCTACTTGAGGATCAGCCCATGCCCCGCGTCTGCGCTTTCACTGGTCGTAAAACCTCCGCTGGTCGTAGCCTCCGTTACCGCGGCAAAGCCAAATACCTCGGCGGCGTCGGCAAGAAAATCACCGGCAAAACCAAGCGTAAGTTCCGCCCCAACATCCTGACGACCACCGCCATGATCGATGGCATCCCCAAGCGCATCAAGGTCTCCACCAAAGCCCTCCGCCAGGGCTTGGTCGTCAAGCCCCTCCGCCGCAAGTTCGCCTACCGCCCCAACAAGACCGAAGCCGCTGCGAAGTAATCGCAGGCTCACCCTCGCACCCCAAAAACCCGCTGGCGCAAGCCACCGGGTTTTTTCATGCGCGTAGCGCACACAAACCCGTCGCCGCGCGTCACCCCCCGTGCGCACAAATGCGTCGACCGGACATTTTCACCCCCTCCCCCCACCGCTTTTTTCGCGCCGCCGCCGCCGAATCTCCCGCCTTAACACCCCGCCGATTCCACACCTTAGGGCTGTGAATCCCAATCACGTCACCCGGTTCTCCGGGAACCCCCCCGGACGTCCGGTTTCAGCACCACGTTTGTGCGCGCCCAAAACGCTTTCCTTGACGCTTCCGCCGCCCACCGCCTACACTCGTGCGGCCCATCTGGAACCCGCGATGTCCCGCCACGCCCGACTTGTCGCCGCTCACCGCATCAGCGTCCTGCTGGCGATCGCGCTGCTACTCAACCAGTTCATCACGCCGGTCCTCCACGAACTCACCACGCATTCCCGCACCAGCACCACGATCGCCGCGCAGTCCGGCGCTCGCATCGCGGTCTCCGCCGCTCCCAATTCCACAGACGATCACGATCCCTCCACGTGCGCCATCTGCCAGAGCATCCACCAGCACCGTGCGGGCTTCTCCGCCCCGTCGCTCACCGCATGGATTGAATCCTCCGCGTACCGTTTCGTTGCCAACGGCGCCGAATCCTTTGTCACGCCTCGCCCCAGTCTTTCCTCCGCGCCGCCGCGCGGCCCGCCTTCCATCGCCTGATCCACCGGCAAACCCGAAGGCCCTCGCCATCGGGTCGTGCGTGATTGCGCATCCGTTCTGCGCATTTCATGCGTCCATTCCCCGCCGCTCATTTCAAGGATCATGCGATGAAACTCCCTATCGATTACCGCGCGGTTGTTGCCGCGCTCGCCTTGGCGATTCTGTCCACGCCGATTTCCACCGTTCTCGCCGCCGAGCCCGCAACCGCCCCGCCGACCGATCCGGCGCAATTCCAGCAGCAACTCGATCAGCTCCAGCAGCAACTCAAGGACAAGGACCGCCGCCTCGATGAGCTCGAGAAGAAGATCAAGCAACTCAGCCCCGATGAAAAGAAACTCGAAAAGAAACGCACCGAAAACACGGATCAACTGCTCAACGACATGCTCAAGGACACCGACAAGCGCAACCCCGCCGGGCCGCCGAGCATCGTCTCCGCCCCCGTCGGCGGCGCGACGATGCGTCTCCTTGACGTCTCCCTCGACGTCCTGTTCAACGCCGGCTCCTCCACCGCCAGCGACGCGGAGCTGGCCAACCTCCAGGGCGGCGGCCACGACCCGCACAAACGCGGCTTCACACTCAGCCAGGCGGAGATCGGCCTCTCCGGCGCCGTCGATCCCTACTTCAACGCCGAGGCACACATCGTCTTCCAAGTCGATCCGATCGACGGCGAAACCGGCGCCGAGCTGGAGGACGCGTTCCTCACAACGCAGACGCTGCCGTGGGGACTGCAGATCAAGGCGGGCCAGTATTTCACCGAGTTTGGCCGGATCAATCCGACGCATCCGCACGCGTGGGACTGGATCGATCAGCCGATCATCAACTCGCGCGTGTTCGGTCCCGATGGTTTGCGACAGACCGGCGCGCGTGTCGCGTGGCTGACGCCGCTGCCGTGGTACAGCGAGCTTTACTTCGGCATGCAGAACGCCGGTGGCGAGACGGCGGGAAGTTTCCTGGCCAGCGAGGGGATCATCGCAGAGCGCCCGATCGCGGGCCGGCCCTTCACCGAGCGATCGACACAGAACCTCGGCGACATGCTCTACTCGGCGCGCTGGCTTAACGGCTTTGAGCTGTCCGAGGAGTGGACCGCGCAGGTCGGAGCGTCCGCTGTCTACGGCCCGAACTTCACCGGCAGCGGCGGCGATACGTGGATCTACGGCGGCGATGTCCGGCTCAAGTGGCAACCGGCCCGCAACGAACGCGGGTATCCATTTTTGCTCCTGCAATCCGAGATCATCCGCCGCGACTTCAATGCCGATTCCCAGATTCATCCCGGCGTCGATGGCGTGCTGGGCACCGGCGATGATGTGCTGCTCGGCCGCCAGTCGCTCCATGACTGGGGCTTCTATGCGCAGGCGCTTTGGGGCTTCCACACAGACTGGGCGGCGGGCATCCGTTACGAGTACGTGACCGGCAGCGGCGACGGCGTGGACAGTAGCGGCGTGACTGTGTCGCACAACAGCGATCCCTTCCGTGACACGCGATACCGCATCTCACCGCTGATCCAGTGGCAGCCGACGCACTTCTCCCGCGTCCGACTCCAATACAACTACGACCACGCCACGCACCTCGACAAAGAAGCGCACTCCGTCTGGCTCGGTGTCGAACTTCTGCTCGGCGCGCACCCGGCGCACAACTACTAATTCCGGCCCCCTCTCCCTGCCAGGGAGAGGGCTGGGGTGAGGGTCTAAGCACAGGGACGCAACACGCACCGCACACCGAAGCACATCGTCACTCCCCGCGTCTCACCCTCACCCGGCTCGATGACTCGCCGACCTCTCCCTTGAAGGGAGAGGGGGTTTTCAGACCGAACCCCGGCGCTGCGCCGATGGCGCGCTCCCAGGGCCAAAGGCCCGCCCGATACCAGCCTGGGCCAACGGCCCAGGAAACGGGGCGAATCTGTTTCGAGGGCCAACGGCCCGACCTATTCCGCGCGGTGTTTCAATGTCGTTGACCCGGACGTGTTGGGTGCGAGTCGTCGCGCGAGCGGAAAATATCACGGGCCGGCCCACGTCATCGCCCTCTGCAAATCCGACCTCCCCGGCTCCGCCGCGACCTACGCCAGCCTCCGGCAAGCGTTCCCGGCGAACCACGCCCCCGCAATCCTCCGCTGCGCCGCCCCGCGCGACGAAGGCATCGCCGAGCTCTGGGAAGCGATCGGAAAGTAGTTGACGAGTGGACGTCCGTCGAAGGTCAACAATGACTTTCCGCCCCATTCTTCCCTGATGCGGTTCCGTGGCAACAGCCACCTCGACTTATCAACCCGTGACCTGCCCCGGCGACCTCCAATCGCGCCGCCTCTCCGTAGTCAGTTTCGGAACTTGGAACCTTTTGCCATTTCCCGATTCATTCACTTCGCCGTGGAGAGGTCGGTTTCCATCACCACCCGAAATCCATAGGCGGTGTTCCCCTTGTCCGGC
>JAYVTU010000202.1:0-13317 GCA_043788485.1 Planctomycetota bacterium | reverse complement strand
TGGAACTTGAAACTTCCCCCCCGCCCCAGCGGCGCTTGACGCGCCAGTTGGCCCAGGCCCAGACTTGAGGGGCGATGAGGTGGACGACGCGGCCGAGGGAGGGGGAGGGGGTTGGGGGTTGGGAGTTGGGAGTTGGGGAGGAAGCGGGGGGCGTGCCCCAGCGGCGTTTGACGAGTTTGCAGATGGCCCAGTTGGCGGCGGGGGAATCGGTGGGGACGTGGACGGCGATGGGGTGCGTTTCGAGCCAGGCCTGGAGACGGCGGCGGAGGTGGAGCTGCTCGGAGATCTTGCTGACGGCGCCGGTGAGCATGACGGCGTTGCCCGTGGTGTGCTCGATGATCTTGGCGCCGGCGGCCTCCATTTTGGGACCGCCGAGGGCATAGATGGGGGTGCCCGGCAGGAGCTTGCGCAGCTCGGCGATGACGACGGCGGCGTGCTCATCGCCGCTGGGCTCGAAGGCGGTGAACAGGATGCCGGGGGCTTCGGGCATAGTTCGACAATGATACCGGAGGAATCACCACAGAGGTCACAGAGGAAGGCAGGAGCAGAGGGGGATTTTTCACGAAGGCGCAAAGAGCACGAAGGCGCGAAGGAATACAAAGCAAAAAATGTATTGAAAATTGAATCCATGCTCTCCGTCTTCCTTCGCGCCTTTTCCTCCCTTCGCGTCTTCGTGAAAAAATCCCCTCCAGTCTTCCTCTGTGCTCTCTGTGCCTCTGTGGTGAATCCGTTCTTTCGTATAGGATTCAGGCATGCAACGACCCGACGCCGACGGCATCATCATCAGCTGCGACTTCTGCGGGACGGACTGGGACCCATACGACGAGGCTCAGCTGCGCCCGATGGTCGAGGGTCACCACGGTTCGGTGATCTGCCTGGTGTGCGTGAAGGCGGCGCTGGAGCAGATGGACACGCGGGCGGATGAGTACCGCTGCACGCTCTGCCTGCGCGAGGGGCTGCCGCCGGAGCTTCCGCGGTGGCGCTGCGCGGATGCGGTGATTTCGCCGGGGCTCAACAAGGATGCGATGGCTTGCCGCGATTGCATCCATCAGGCGGCGGGGAAGTTCAGCAAGGATCCGGATGTGGATTGGAAATGGGAGCGGAAGGATTAACTTGATGTGAGGATCACGGGATTAGTGACGAAAGGCGGCGGACTGCTGATCGTTGTAAGTCTCCTTTTCGACGGTTTGTCGGCGCGCATGGATGTGTCGTTTAGCCAGAGCCGGATCGAGCCGCGCCGGTGCGCATGGATGCGTCGTTTTGCAGCGGTTGATTGGCGTAAGTCACGGCGGCGCAGACTTTGGAAAAATTCCGACTCGATGGCGCTGTGGCAAGATGCGCAGCCGCGTTTGTGCGCGCCGCTCCCGGGATGAGCATCTTGGCATCTTGACAGATTTGCCTGTAATTGCTGTGTATTTTAGTGGTTTTTCAAGATGCTCAATGAGCATCTTGGATTGAGTAACACTTACGCTGGGCGTGCCGAGGTGGGCGAGCGCTCCCCTCGCGGACTCGGGTCGCGGCTAAACGGGGGATGGCCCGCGGCGATTTGGTTTTTTGGGTGCGGCGATCGCCTGTGCGCTCTGGCGTTCGATGAGATAAGGTTCGAGTCGGATGCGGATGGGACGGTCGGGGGCTTTGGGGCTGGCGCGGAGGCGTTGGTAGAGCATCTGGGCGGCGAGGACGCCGAGTTGGTAGAAGTCCTGGGCGATGGTGGTCAGCGCGGGCTTGGCGAATGAGGCGGGCTCGATGTCGTCGAAGCCGACGATGGAGAGGTCGCGGGGGATCTGCAGGCCGGAGTTCTGGGCGCAGTCCATGATGCGTAGCGCGAGGAGGTCATTGGAGCAGCAGATGGCTGTGACGCCGCGGTGCCGGGTGCGGAGGCGCTGCCAGGCGTGGCGGGCGTGCTCGGGGGATGAGGAGGGGACTTCGACGATGGCTTTGGCGGCGTCGGTCAGGCCACGTGCGGCGCAGCCGCGTTTGTAGCCTTCGCAGCGGTGTTGCAGGCTCACGAATTCGAGCGACTGCGTGACGTAGGCGATGCGGCGATGGCCAAGCGCGTGGAGATGATTGACGGCGAGCGGCATGCCCGCTTCGTTGTCGGTGCCGACGAAGTAGGGGTGGCCGAAGTCGAGGTCGCAGGTGATGAAGGGGACGGATTGTGCGGTGAAGCGATCGAGGAGATCGGTGACGCTGGCGCCGGGAACGGGCCAGAGGATGAAGCCGGGCGTGCCGGATTTGAGGAGGTCGGCGAGCTGGCGTCGCTGCTGGGAGGGGGTGTGGGCGAGGATGGGGATGGTGTGGCTATTGAAGGCGTGGGCGACATCGTGGGCGGCTTCGATGAGACGCTCGCGGATGAAGGAGGATTCCTGGCTCTGGTGGTGGGGATGGAGGACGTGGATGGTCGGAGCGGCGGGGGACTCGAGCGCGGGAGCGACGGAGAGCTTGTAGCCCTCGCGGCGGAGATGGCCCTGGGCGATGAGGCCGGCGATGGCTTTGCTCATGGCCGGACGCGTGGCGTTCCAGAGACGGGTGAACTCACGCTCGGAGGGGAGGCGCGAGCCCGGCGGCAGCGAGCGCGTGCCGATGTAATCGAGCAGGCGGTCCATGAGCTGCTGGTGATGGGGCTGCGGCGAAGGTGCGGGCATGAAGCGGTTTTACCAGCCGTGCGGCGGCGGCGATAGTCCGGCGGCTTCCTTTTCCCGGTTCACATTTCAGCCCGCGAGCCGATCTTTTGCCCCAAAAGTCGCGTAAGATGTGTGGCTTCGGGGCGCTGACCGAGTGGAGCGTGATGGCCGACGAAACGTCGGTGCCGGGCCTCGCAGTGTTGAAGACGCTGCGTTTCTCGGGTAAAACGCTCGACCCGGCCGCGTAGCCAAGTGGCCTAAGGCGACGGTTTGCAAAACCGTTATCCGTGGGTTCGAATCCCACCGCGGCCTTTGCCATCTAGAACGCCCGACCGGCCGCGTAGCCAAGTGGTAAGGCGAGGGACTGCAAATCCCTTATCCGTGGGTTCGATTCCCACCGCGGCCTTTGCCGTATTGATGAAGCTCCCCACGTCCACGGGTCGATAATCCATTGGCATCGACGCTCGACGGGACGAACATGACCGCTTCGACCACACAACACGTCACCCCGCTGCAGCCCGCTTCCTCGGGCCCCGTGCTTCAAGATGCGCCGCTCCCGCAGACCGGCCAGTGGTTCGTCCTGCACACCCGCAGCCGCCAGGAAAAGATCGTCGCCGCCGATCTCGCCGCGATGCACATCGACTGCTTCCTGCCGCTCATGCATCACACCCGCCTCTACGGCCGCCGCAAGGTCCGCGTCGAGCTGCCCATGTTCCCCGGCTATCTCTTCCTGCGCGGCACGCTCGACCAGGTCTACTCCGCCGACCGCACGCGCCGCGTCGCCAGCATCATCCAGGTCACCGACCAGGCCCGCCTGGACTGGGAACTCCGCAACATCCATCTCGCCCTCCACGCCCAGGCGCCGCTCGATCCCTATCCCCACCTCACCACCGGCGTCCGTGCCGAGGTGATCAGCGGCCCCTTCCGCGGGCTCCAGGGCATCGTCGAATCCCGCACCAAACTCGATCGCCTCATCCTTCAGGTCCAGATGCTCGGCCGCGGCGTCTCCATCGAGATCGACGGCGCCGTGCTCCAGCCCATCGACTAACCCGCCGTTTCACGTCACAATCTGTGCTCCACCCATCGAGAAACTCCGTTGAAGAAGACCCGCAAACCCAACACCGTCGCCGCTCCAGCTCCCGCTCTCACCGCCAAGAAGCCCACGCTTCGGCACGCTCCGGCAAGCCGCTCTTTCTCCGCTTCTCCCGCCTCATCGCATGAAATCCTCGCCACCCGCATCGCCAATCGCACCGCCGTTGTCGCCGTCATCGGCCTCGGCTACGTCGGCCTCCCGCTCGCACGCGCCTTCTGCCTCGCCGGTTTCCCCACGCTCGGCTTCGACGTCGATCCCGCCAAGATCAACGACCTCGCCGCCGGCCGCTCCTACCTCAAACACTTCGGCCCCAATTTCGTCACCGAAATCATCGCCACCAAACGCTTCTCCGCCACCACCGATTTCCGCCGCCTCGCCGATGCAGATGCCATCATCATCTGCGTCCCGACCCCGCTCGGCACCCACCTCGAACCCGACCTCAGCTACATCGAGAAGACGACCGATGCCATCGCCGCCACGCTGCGCCCCGGCCAGCTTGTCGTCCTCGAATCCACCACCTATCCCTGCACCACCCGCGAGATCTGCCTGCCTCGTCTCGCCGCCCGCGGCCTGACGTGCGGCTCCGATTTCTTCCTCGCCTTCTCACCCGAACGCGAAGATCCGGGCCGCAAGGATCACAACACCCAGTCCATCCCCAAACTCGTCGGCGGCATCGACCCGCCGTCCGGCGTCCTCGCCTCCGCGCTCTACGCCTGCGCCGTCCAGAAGGTCGTCTCCGTCTCCAGCGCCGAGATCGCCGAGGCCGCCAAGATCCTTGAGAACACCTATCGAGCCGTGAACATCGCGCTGGTCAACGAGATGAAGCGCGTGCTCACCGCCATGAACATCGATGTCTGGGAAGTCATCGACGCCGCCGCAACCAAGCCCTTCGGCTTCCAGGCCTTCTACCCCGGCCCCGGCCTCGGCGGGCACTGCATCCCCATCGATCCCTTCTACCTCACCTGGAAGGCCCGCGAAGTCGGTCTCCCCACGCGATTCATCGAGCTCGCCGGCGAAGTCAACCACGCCATGCCCGCTTACGTCATCGACCGCCTGACCCACGCCCTCAACGAGCGCACCAAATCCGTCAAGCGTTCCCGCATCCTCATCCTCGGCCTGGCCTACAAACCCGACATCGATGACGTCCGCGAGTCGCCCAGCTTCGAGCTCATCGAGAAGCTCTGCGAGCTCGGCGCCAACGTCGATTATCACGACCCGCACGTCCCCGCCACGCACCGCATGCGCCGCCACGATCTCCAGATGCGCAGCATCCACCTCACCGCCAAATCCCTCGCCAGCTACGACGCCGTCGTCATCGCCACGCATCACTCCGCCTACGACTGGCCCTTCATCGCCGCCAACTCCAAGCTCCTCATCGACACCCGCGGCGTCACCCGCAAACTCCCCGGCCCCAAATCCCACATCGTCACCGCCTAATCCCTCTCCCCCGGGGAGAGGGTGGCGAGTCCGCGAGCCGGGTGAGGGCGCGCAAGAACCGAAGAAAGTGCGCCCGCGTCCGCCCGATACCCCGGGAATGAGGTTCCTCCAAATCCCCGCGGGTCTCACGAGGTCACTCCCTGTGCGCACAAACCTGTCGACCGGACACATTTCACACCCTCCCCCGGCGCGTTTTTTCGTGCCCGCTCCGCCGAACCTCCCGTCTTAACTCCCCGCCGATTCCACACCTTAAAGCTGTGAATCCCACTCACCTCATCCGCTTCTCCGGGAAACCCCCCGGACGTCCGCTTTTCGTACCGCCTTTGTGCGCGCTTCCACCTCTCTCCGCCACTTGCGGCTTCGCGGGCAAGCGGAACTTCAAAACCAAATTTCCCACAGCACCTCGCGCCCTATGGGGTAACATATTCCCCGCCTTCATTCAATTTTTCCCGTCTTAAAGAGAATCACAATGCCCCACGACCTCGGCCCGCAATACCCCAATGATCGCGTGGACATCTCCGGCTTCCTCAAAGCTGCGCGGCTGCACCAGTCCCGTTTCCGCGCCGAGAAACTCCGCCTCCCATTCCAGGACTACGGCAACTACCTCACCGAAGCCGACGCCCGCGCCGGCAAAAATTTCTACAGCGCCCTCGGCGTCTTCGCCGCCGCGCGAAAACGCTATCCCGCGTTCAGCGACAAAGTCTACGCCAACATACTCCGCAGCGAGCACATTCCGCTCAATCTCTTCCATCCACTCAACACCGATGATGTCTACCGTCTCAAAGTCTTCAGCGACCTGCTCGACAAGCCCCTCCGATCCATCAGCACGATCCAGATCGAATACGCCCCAGCCCCCGCCGCGAATTACCTCAGCGATCTCTCATCCTTCGACGCCTACGCGGAATACACCTCCGACACCGGCCCGGGCCTGATCGGAATCGAAGTCAAATACACCGAGCGCGCCTACCCACTCAAGCTCGGCTCGAAACAGCACCGCGAGGTCAACAACCCCGCCTCGCGCTATTTCAAAGTCATGTCCGCCAGCGGCATCTACAAACCCAACTCCGAACCCGCGATGATCACCGATGAATACCGCCAGATCTGGCGCAACCAATTGCTCGGCGAAAGCATCCTCCAGAACCACCCCGACCGCTTCGCCTACGCAACACTCATCACCGTGTTCCCCTCCGGCAACCAGCACATGACCCACGCCTGCGCAGGCTACGCACGTTTCCTCACACACCCAAAGCAGAAATTCATCGCCCTGACCTACGAACACTTCATCGACCTCTGCCGCCAGCACGTTCCCTCCTCGCAGTACGCCGATTGGCTGGACTATCTGCAGGAGCGTTATCTGGTGAAGGCGGATGAATGAAGCTGTGCCCCTCGGCTTCAGCCGCTTGCGGCTTAGCGCTCCGCGCCTCCGCTCACTAGGCCCACGATAAAGCGCCGCCAATCGAGCCCCAGCGCGCGACAAACGTCCCGAATGCCGTCGATGCTGTATTCGGTGTAAAACTTCGTTGGGTCCTCCAGACTCGCCGCAACGCACCATCCCGCCGCGTCTTCGAATTGTTCGACGTTGATCCCGTGTGACTTGCAATGCTCGACGATGCACGCCGCGAGAATTTCACCAGTGATCACCGGCTCATCTGTATGGCAATCCAAAAGGTCGTTCGGTTGCACATCCAACGCCTCGCAAATTCGCCGGATTTGCGCGGCATCGTAAACCATGGTCAATTCGCCGTCGCAGCATTCGATGTCCCAGATATTCGGCGTCGAGATTCCCATCCGTCGTCCCGCCTCTTCATGGGACAATCCCGCACGAACTCGCGCGTCTCGGAATCGGGCACAATTGGGATCGTCCGCCATCATTGTTTCCCACGTGACGATAACGAGATGTTCCCCGACCCGCTGCGGAAGCCGGCGAGGTCGAGGGTGACGTAGAGGTAGCCAATTTTATTGAGCCGAGCGACGACATCGCGGCGGATGGTTTCATCCAGCATGCGCGGGAGTTGATCCAGCGGGAGCTCGATGCGGGCAGTCATTTCGTGGTGGCGCACGCGCAAGCCGGTGAAGCCGAGGTCTTGGAGGGCCTCTTCGGCGCGCTCGATCATGGTCAGTCGCTCCGGCGTCACGGGGGTGCCGAATGGGATGCGGCTGGCGAGGCACGCGGCGGCGGGTTTGTCGGCGTTGGGAAGCCCGAGATGTGCGGCGAGCGTGCGGACCTGCGCCTTGTTCAGTCCGGCTTCGAGCAGCGGGCTGATCACGTTCGACTCCTTCGCGGCGATCAGGCCCGGGCGGTGGTCGGAGAGATCGTCGGCGTTGGTGCCGTTGGCAATGAAGGGGATGTGCATTTCCGCGGCGAGGGAGCCGAGCGTTTCGTAGAGGTGCGATTTGCAGAAATAGCAGCGGTCGCCGGCGTTGGCCCGGTAGTTCGGATCATCCTGCTCGGCGGGGCGAACCTCGATCAGCTGGAGATCTAGCCGGCCGGCGAGGAGCCGCGCTTCGTCGAGCTCGCGACGAGGCAGCGAAGCGGAGACGCCGATCGCCGCCGGCGCCTGCGACCGGCCAAGCGTCCGCCGCGCCACGGCGGCGACGACGGTCGAGTCCACACCGCCGCTGTAAGCCGTGAGAATCCCGCCGCGCGGCCGGATCACCGCTGAAAGTCGCTCTTCGAGTTCGACGGCGTTGTATTCCACATCGTCACTCTACGCACAGTGATGCAAAGAGGGGAGAGGATTTTAACCGCGAAGGCGCGAAGGACGCGAAGAAGAAAAAGTCAGGAGATTTTTTTCCGCAGTAAAACTATCCCTCCATCCTTCTTCGCGTCCTTCGCGCCTTCGCGGTTAACCCTCTCCCTTCCTCTGTTCTTCGCGTATTATTGGGTGACGATGAAACTCGCCTTTTCAACCAATGCCTACACACGCCACCCGCTCAGTTTTGCGCTGGAGGACATCGCCGCGGCGGGGTACGCCGGGGTCGAGGTGCTCGCGGATCGGCCCCATGCGTTCATCGAGGACCTGAGCGGCGACGATGTCGAGTCGATCGCGTCGCAGATCCGCAGGCTGGGCCTGGGCGTGTCGAATGTGAATGCGAACTGCACGTTTGCGCATTGGAAGGATGGCCCGCCGGAGCCGATTTTTGAGCCGGCGCTTTGTAGCGATGATGCGGGATTGCGGAAGGTGCGGAGCGATCTGATCCGCAAGACGCTGGATTTCGCGGCGGCGATTGGGGCGGATTGCATCTCGATCACGACCGGCAAGCCGCTGGGCTCGATGACGCCGGAGCGGGCGTGGGATGAACTCAAGCGACAGCTTGAGCCGCTGCTGGAACACGCGGCGACGCGGAATGTTCGGATCGGCATCGAGCAGGAGCCGGGGCTCTTGATTGAGTGGGCGGAGGAGATCGCGACGCTGGTGGATCAGATGGGCTCGCCGCTGCTGGGGGCGAATCTGGATTCGGGGCACTGCGCGGTGATGGGCGATCCGATCCGCGAAGCGGTGACGATGCTCAAGGGCCGGATATGGAATGTGCATGTTGAGGATCTGCCAGTGAACGCGAACATGAAGAAGCGGATGCTCAAGCACTACCACTGCGACCCGGGCACCGGCGGGTTCAACTTCGCGGACCTCTTCGGCGCGCTCAAGGCGGTGGGTTACGACCGCTACGCGACAGTGGAACTTTACACGCAGCCGCATCGTCCCGCAGCGGCGGCGCGGGCGAGCATTGCGCACCTGCGGCGGTTTGTGCCGGCGTGAAGAAGAGATTTAACCGCGAAGGCGCGAAGGACGCGAAGAAGATGAGGAGGAGAGGTTTAACCACCAAGGCACCAAGGTCACCAAGGAAGGCAAAAGACCTGATTCTTTTTAGAAACCAATTCCTTTGACTTCCTTTGTGATCTTGGTGCCTTGGTGGTTCAAATTTCTTCTTCGTGTCCTTCGCGCCTTCGCGGTTAATCAGGTTCGGTTCCGCTCTTCCGGTGATTCAGCATGTATGACCTGCGTGACATTTTGGATTCGATGAGCCGCGGGGAGTTGGACGTGGCGGAGGCGGAGCGGCGGGTGCGTGAGATGGCGGTGGAACCGCTGGGGTTTGCGACGCTGGATCATCAGCGGCAGCAGCGGTGCGGGGTAGCGGAGGTGATCTTCGCGGCGGGGAAGACGGCGGAGCAGGTGGTTGCGATCGCCGCGGCGCTGGTGAAAAAGAGCGGGCATGCGCTGATCACTCGGGCCGAGCCGGGGCAGGCGGCGGCGGTGCGGGAGGCGTTTGGAAAAGTCGAGGCGGGGAGCCGTGGGCGGACACTGCTGGTCGGTGAGCCGCCGGAGATATTTCCGGGGGCGGCGATCCCGATCGTGACGGCGGGGACATCGGATGAGCCTGTGGCGGAGGAGGCGGAGTTGACGTGCCGGGCGCTGGGGCAGCGGTGCGTGCGTATCAGCGATGTGGGCGTGGCGGGGCTGGCGCGATTGGTGGAGCGGGTCGGCGAGATGCGCGAGGCGGGCGTGATCATCTGCATTGCGGGGATGGAGGGGGCGCTGCCGAGCGTGTTGGGCGGATTGGTTGATGTGCCGGTGATCGCGGTACCGACGAGCGTGGGATACGGCGCGGCGTTCGGCGGGATCGCGGCGCTGCTGGGCATGATGACGAGCTGCGCGGCCGGCGTGACGGTGGTGAACATCGACAACGGTTTCGGAGCCGCGTATGCGGCGACGCTGATTCAGAGGCGGATTGAAACGCGGTAATATCTCCCGTGTTTATTGCGGCGAAATCTGTAGCGTGTGGTTAAATTGGTTGCATGCAAATTCACACCGAAATCCCGAGCGTTCCCGAGCGGCCGACAAGTGCGCATAAGGGCACGTTCGGCACGGTGGTCGTCGTCGGCGGGTCGGCGATGATGATCGGGGCGCCGGCGCTGACGGCGGGGGCGGCTCTGCGCACGGGCTGCGGCCTGGTGAAGATCGCGGCGCCGGCGAAGGTCTTGCCGTTTTGTTTGACGATCGAGCCCTCGGCGACGGGGCTCCGGCGGGCGGACATGGAAAAGGTTGCGGAGGATGCGGTGCTCGCGGTCGGGCCGGGGATGGGGACGGGGCCGAAGCGGCGGAAGCTTCTTGCGCATCTGCTGAGCGGTCCGCGGCGGATGGTGCTCGACGCCGATGGCCTCAACAATTTCGCGGCGATGGCGGAGGGCGATCGCTTGAATCACTGCCCGCTGGTGATGACGCCGCATCCCGGCGAGGCGAGGCGGTTAATGAAAGTGGCGGGCCTGTCCGGTGATCCAGCGGATGCGGCGCAGCGTCCCGAGATCGCGGTGGCGCTGGCGAACAGTTTCCTCGCCGTCGTTGTCCTTAAAGGTCAGGGGACGATCGTCACCGACGGTGTGCGGGTCTACACGAACACGACAGGCAATCCGGCGATGGCGACGGCGGGGACGGGCGATGTGCTGACCGGGGCGATCGCCTCGCTGATCGCGCAGGGGATGGAGCTATTCGACGCCGCGGTGCTTGGTGTTTATCTGCACGGTTTAGCGGGGGATTTGTGGGCGAAAGCGAGCGGCCCGTCGGGGCTGACGGCGCGCGATCTGATTGCGCTGCTGCCGGCGGCGATGTCCGTTCGGCGGGCGAGTCCGCCGGCCAAATGATCAGAGCATGAAGAATTCGGGCTTGGCGAAGAGCACGTCCTGCTGGCTGTCGTTGGGCGGAGCGCCGGCGTGGGTGATTTCGAGTGCCTGCCGCGTGCCTTTCCAGATTTGGCGCGGGAGGTAGGGCTTGAAGCCGTGGCTCTTCATATCGGCAAAGAGCGCGTGCGCGGAGGATCCGCAATCGCGGAGCCAGGGTCCGGTGACCTCGACGATGCAGCCGATGTTGGGGCGGTCGAGCAACGTGCCCATCCCGCGGATGACGTGGTGCTCGAAGCCTTCGGTGTCGATCTTGTAGAGGATGCGGCCGGTGGTTGGAAGATCGGTGAGCACGGAATCGGCGCGTTTCACATCGACCTCGACGCTGCTTGCCGCCAGTGCACCGAGCGGGCGTATGGTGCAGCAATCGCTGTCCGTGCCACTCGGCTGCGCGAGCCGCAGTGTGCCAGCCGCATCGGAGAGCGCGAGGTTGTGGACGGTGACATTCTCGATGGCGTTCAATTGAAGCAGGGCGATGATGCGGCGATAGGAATCGGGATTGGGTTCAAAGCTGACGACGCGGCCGGAGGGGCCGACGGTGCGAGCGGCGGTGGCGGTGAAGATGCCGTGGTGCGCGCCGAAGTCGACGTAGGTGTCGCCGGGTCCCAGGAATCGGCGGATGAGCAGGCGATTGAGCGGCAGGAAATATTGGCCGTAGAAATAGTGCATCCGGTCGACGACCTCGCGCAGGTCGAGGGGCACCTGCGCGGGGATGGTGCGATCGTCAAGGGTACGGTGGGGGTGATCTGTCCAGTCGCCGGTCCATCCGCCGAGGACACGGAAGAGCAGGCCCTTGCCGCGCGGCGTCCACCGGATGAGCGGTCGGGCGAGTCGGAGGAGTCGGCGTTTGGACATGCGTGGCTTTCGACATCCGATGTGTGACGGCCGGGCGACTGCCGGATCAACCGGCGCGAGTATATCGACGGCCGCGTGAGCATCGCAAGACAAGCGGTTGAGCTTATGATGGCGTGCGAGATGTCAATTCACGGCACCATGAACAGGCCCGGACTATTCATCACCGGCACGGACACGGGGGTGGGCAAGACGGTGGTGACGTGCGCGATCACGATGGCGATGCGCGCGGCGCGGCCGAGCGCGAAGGTTGGCGTGTGCAAGCCGATCGCGACGGGGTGCCGATGGGTGGGCGGGGAGTTGGTGAGTGAGGATGCGGCGATGCTCGCGCATTATTCGGATTGCCGGTTGCCGCTGGAGGCGATAAATCCCGTGCGTTATGAGGAAGCGATGGCGCCGGCTGTGGCGGCGGAGCGGACAGGGCGGCCCGTCGATGAGGCGGCGATCGCAGAGTCGCTGCGACGGATCGGCGTGGAGCGAGATGCGGTGTTGGTGGAAGGCGTGGGCGGGATCCTGGTGCCGATCGGGCCGGGGCGGACGGTGCTCGATCTCATGCGTGAGATTGGGTATCCGGTGGTGGTTGTTTGCCGAGCGGGATTGGGGACGCTGAATCACACCGCGATGACATGCCGGTTGATCCGTGAAGCGGGGTTGCCGCTGGCGGGTGTGGTGATCAATCGGTTTCGTGGGGATGGGGCGGACCTGGCGGAGGCGACGAATTCGGCGTGGATCGCGAAGCAGAATGAGACGCAGATTCTGGCGACGGTGCCGGACGTCGGCGACGTGGCGGCGATGACGGGTCCGAGCGCCGCGCTGCCCGACAAAATATTTGCGGCGGTTTCGGTCACGGATTGGTGGGCGCTGTGCCGGGTCGCGAAACCGTGCGTTTAGGCTTGTTTTCCAGCTGATTTTGATTCAAGCGTCGGCGGCGGGTTGGCCGATGTTTGTGTTTCGAGAAGCTGCGGTGGACTTGACAGCCGCGGGGGCCTCGATATGATTAGCCCAATCATCACCGATCGGGGTGGTGACAACGCCAAAGGGTAGTGGATGATCCTGAGCACATTTGACCGGACAGATTGAGGTTCGTGACAAAGCCCACCTGCCTAATCGAGGCCGCAGGCGATGTCTGCGGCCTTTTTCGTCGAATTTTCACGGTTGAATAACTCAGAAGTAATCCACAACTCGGCTGACGCGGTCCGAAAGATTCGGAATCGCGGTTGACAGACTCGGATGGTTTGATATAGTTCTCCCCCCGCTGCGAGCGACGGGGCCTTTGAAAAAGGGCCTCATCGCCCGTCAGCGAGACGGAAAACCTGTGAGGCGGAAGCCGAAGCGGGTTTGATCTTTGACAAGTGGATAAGCAGAAGACATCAATTGTAGCGGAATTCCGCATGCAGCAGGTTGTGCATGCGGACACCGAAGAGCGCTTGAGAATTCATGATTTGGCTGGCTGCGTATTGTTCCATGCCTAGTGGGATAATACGGGGCTTTCCGTGGTCTGTGTAAGGCACAACCCGGGATGGTCAGCATCGACGATCGGTCGATGTGATTAAGCTACTAAGCGCATGTGGTGGATGCCTCGGCGTCAGAAGGCGATGAAAGACGTGGGAACCTGCGATAAGCCCAGGGGAGCTGGC
>JAYVTU010000201.1:0-7402 GCA_043788485.1 Planctomycetota bacterium | reverse complement strand
TCCGGATCGGCCAGGTCAACCTTGTTCAGGAAGACGACGATCGCGGGCACGTTCACCTGCTTGGCAAGCAGAACGTGTTCCTTGGTCTGGGGCATCGGGCCGTCGGCAGCGGAGACGACGAGGATCGCTCCGTCCATCTGAGCGGCGCCGGTGATCATGTTTTTGACGTAGTCAGCGTGGCCCGGGCAGTCGACGTGCGCGTAGTGGCGCTTGTCAGACTCGTATTCCACGTGACTGGTTGCAATCGTGAGGATCTTCGTCGGATCGCGGCGGCCGTCTTTCTCCGAAGCCTTGGCGACTTCGTCGTAGGCCTTGTACTTGGCCATGCCCTTGGCGGCCTGGACCGCGGTGATGGCGGCGGTCGTTGTGGTTTTGCCGTGATCGACGTGACCGATCGTGCCGACGTTCATGTGCGGCTTCGTACGTGTGAAGACACCAACAGCCATGGTCCAACCTCCGTAAAGTAGCCTGAGTTGCTTGGCGTGGTCCCGAAAGCCCACGTCGCTTGTTTGTCGCCGACCGCGGGCTCCGCCGCTGTCGGTCCATCCACCGGGATGGCTTTGTTTCTGCTTTTCTCGCCCCCCGACCTTTCGGCCTGCGGGTCCCGGACCCTTCGGGGCTTCGGAAGGGCCGCCGACGGGACTCGAACCCGTGACCTCCCCCTTACCAAGGGGGTGCTCTACCAACTGAGCTACGGCGGCAAGGGTGTCCATCGCGGCGGTAGCTACCGCGCCGAACCGAACACTTTACTCGCCATCTAGGAAAAAACAAGGGGGCATCGTCGGCGGCGTCCATACACCGCCAAATACCCCCTAGCTTCTTCAACGATTGCGACAGGACAATAGATTACGACGATCCAAGTGTCAAATTCGAGACGGTGGCGATACTGTCGAAAATGACGAATGACGAAATTCGAATGACGAATGAATGATCAAATTCCAAATTCCAATAGAGGCAGGAGCCCGAACAAGTCGCTTCCTCCCCTTTGGAATTTGATTCGTCATTCGAATTTCGTCATTCGTCATTCCGCCCAACATCGACCCGCCTCGCAAGCGCTGCGTTGGCGGCCATTCGCTCCGCCGACAGCGATCCGACCACCATGCTCGTCACAGCGGGGTTCTGCAGCACAAACGGAATCGCCCGCTCCGCCGGCAATTTGCCCGAGGCGAGGCCCTTTTTCACGATCACGCCGACGCCGCGATCCGCCGCTTCCTTCATCACCGCGGCGTGCGATGTGTCGTTCATGTGATACTCGACCATCACCACATCCGCCCACGCTAGCGCGGCCCGTGCGCCCTCGACGGTCTTGCCGGATAGGCCAATGAATCGCGCCGCGCCCGATGCTTTTAATTTCTGCAACGCCGCGACCGCATCGGTCTGTTCCAGAATTTTCTTGTCATCGCCATCGGAGTGAATGAAAAGCAGATCGACGAAATCCGTGCGTAACCTTTTCAGGCTGCGCTCCACACTCGCCGCGATTGCAGCCGCGGAAAAATCGTAGCGGGACACGCCGTCCTCGAACGTCTCGCCGACCTTCGTGGATAGCACGAATTCCGCGCGTCGCCGCCCCACCGCTGCTCCGAGTCGCTGCTCGCTGGTGCCGTACGCCGGCGCGGTGTCGATGAGATTGACCCCCGCGTCAAGCACACCATTGAGCAGTTTCTCGACCTCCTCATCACTCGGCAGCGCATAGCCGTGCTCGTACTTCACGCCCTGATTTCGGCCGATCTTGAACGCGCCGAAACCGATCGGGCTCAGCATCAATCCCGTTTTGCCTAGCGGCCTGCGCTCCATGTCGCGGCCTCCCACGGCGGCGCCGCAACCTGCGGACGCGGCCAATTCATATCCTGAATCCTCCCCAAATACGCGTCATCCCCCCCGCCGCTTCCTCTGCCCGGAAGCTCCATCTCGCTCACCACGCGCTGAGCCAGCACCGGCGCCAGCGCCATCTTCGTCGGCCAGCATGTCCACACATTCCCGTCCCGCACCACCTGCACATCCTCCGGCCTGGCCCCGCGCGCCATCGCACCCTCCGCGCGATCCACCCGATACGTCGCCCACTCCAATCCTTCCGCATCAAACCCCGGCAGCACCGCCGCAAGCTCCGACTTCGCCAAATCGATCAGCGCCTCGCGCTCCAGCGCCACGCCCTGCTCGGCGATCTGACCGCCGAGTTGCCAGACGACGCGCCCCGCGCCATCCTGATTGGCGGTGATCGTCACGCGCGTCGTCGAGCCGTCAACGCAGTGGCCGTTGAGCATCGGCAGCGGGCCGCGCACCATCACCATGTGCAGCGGGCGCCGCTGCATCGCATCGGTCGTGAGGCCCGCGCGCTTTCGCAACGCTTCGTTGCCCGCCCCCGCCGCGAAGACGATGTGTGTTGCGCGGAGCGTGAGTTCCGACTTGCTCAGCGCATCGGTCAGCCGAATCTCGCTGACGCCGCTCTCACCATTCTCGAAGCGCAGTCCCGAGCTGGCGTCGATGCGCAGCAAATGGGCTTTGTTGCGCGCGGCGATCGCGGTGAGAAAGCTCACCGTATCAATGACCTGTTCGTTGAGCTGATAAACGCTACCCTTCACACCCGCCAGCGGCGCGGGCCTCTCATTCTGGGGCAGCAAGACCGGCTTCACCTTGAGCCCTATGCGTGCCCCAATCATGCCCGCCTTGGAGCGCAGCGACTGGGTATGCCAGAGATAGCAGAAGTCGCCGCGCATCTTCGTCGCCGACAGATTCGGCTCCGCCTCACCGGCCAGGCACCTGCGCCAAAGCTCCGGCATCGTTCGGATCGCCCGCGCCGAAGCGGTGAGCGAGCCTTTGAGCGTGTACTTGAGCCCGCCGTGAATGATCCCCTGCGCCGCGACCGTCTGGCCGCTGCCCAATCGGTCGGCTTCCAGCAACAATACGCGCCACCCCCCGCGCCGCAGCTCATCGGCCAGCCACAGCCCGGCGCAACCCCCGCCGAATATGATCACATCAAGGTCAATCGTCACGCCGAACAATATAGTCGAGCGCCAAGTCGATGGCACGACCGCCACCCCGCCCATCCCCCCGTGCACGCCTTTTCGTGCTCGTGCTCGTGCTCGTAATTCGTAATCGAAATCCTTCCATCGGTTACCGTCGATCACTCCAGGCAATGCGTCCCGTGAGTCACAGCCCCGCCGGCGCGCAGGGCCGCGGCCACCATCACCGTCTCGGCGATCTCCGCCTCAGTGCAGCCCGCCTTCTTGGCGTTCTTCGTGTGGATCTCGATGCAGTAGGGACACTGCGTCGTCATCGCAACGCCCAGCGCGATCAGTTCCTTGGTCCGAGCCGGAATCGCGCCGTCGGCCATCGCCGCCTTGTCGAACTCCACAAACCCCTTCCACGCCGCCGGCGCGAGCTCTGCGTATCGCCGCATCTTCTTCAGGTTGTTCATGTCGTACATGATCGTTCCCTTTTATCTTGTAGTCCTGCCGGCCGTCATCGTGACGTATCCGACGAGGATGCATGCTACAAGATTCGGCAGACGATTAAACAGCCGCCGACAAACAGACAGCCGCTTGCGATTTCGCGGGCAACCGGACCGTCACCCCGCCAGTTCACAATGCACGACCGCGCCAGAGGAACCCAAGCGGTCGTGCGGGGCGCTCGGATGTTCAAAGACACTCAGGTTCGCATGCCCCGCTATTTTTGCGGGCGCGCACAGATGTGGTGCTGAAACCGGACGTCCGGGTGGTTTCCCGGATGGGTTTATGCAAGTGATGGGATTCGAGGGCTTAAGGCGCGGAATCGGGGGGTTGGGGGAGGGGGTGGATATGTCCGGTCGACGGGGTTGTGCGCACGGACGTGGTCTTGCGTCTTGCATTGAGGGTCTCGCGTTTGAACCCGAGACCCGAGACGCAAGACTCGATACGCTCTTGTGCGGGAGGGTTGCGGGGTCATTTGCTGGGGTGGGCTAAGTCCAGTATAAATACAGGGCTATTTTCACCCTTCCCCTGCCCAGAACCCGCAAAGGAGAACCCGTGTCGCTCAACGGCAATAACGACCGCTACTTGTTCACCAGCGAATCCGTCTCGATGGGTCACCCCGACAAGGTCGCTGACCAGATCTCGGACGCTGTGCTCGATAGTCTGCTGGCTCACGATCCGATGGCCCGCGTGGCGTGTGAGACGCTGTGCACGACGGGACTTGTGGTCATCGCCGGCGAGGTCACGGTTCACAACGACGAGGCGAAGAAGGCGCTGGACAACGTCGAGGAGACGGCCCGGCGGACGATCAAGGAGATCGGTTACACGGACGATCTGGGGATGAAGTTCGACAGCGAGGGCTGCGCCGTGCTGCGTTCGCTGCACGGTCAGTCGGCGGACATCTCGATCGGCGTCGATAATCAGGGCGCCGGCGATCAGGGGATGATGTTCGGGTTCGCGTGCAAGGAGACGCCGTCGCTGATGCCGCTGCCGATCAGCCTGGCGCATGAGCTGATGGACCGGCACGTCGATGCCCGCCGGAAGAACAAGATCAAGGGGCTGCGCCCCGATGCGAAGAGCCAGGTGACGGTGGAATACGAAGGGCTCAAGCCTGTGCGTGTGCACACGGTCGTGCTCTCGACGCAGCACCATCCGATGTGGAACGGCAAGAAGAATCAGGCGAAGCTCAAGGACGAGGTGATCCGCACGATCATCAAGCCTTCGATCCCCAAGAAGTTCTGGCACGATGATGTGATCGTTCACGTGAACCCGACTGGCCAGTTCGAGGTCGGCGGTCCGCATGGCGACACGGGATTGACGGGCCGCAAGATCATCGTGGACACCTACGGCGGTCGCGGGCGCCACGGCGGCGGCGCCTTCAGCGGCAAGGACCCGACCAAGGTCGACCGCTCGGCCGCGTACATGGCTCGCTATGTCGCCAAGAACATCGTGGCCGCCGGATTGGCCGACGTCTGCGAGATCCAGATCAGCTACGCCATCGGCGTGGCGGAGCCGACGAGTGTCCACGTGGACTGCTTCGGCACGCAGACGGTCGCCCCCGACAAGATCCGCCAGGCCGTTAACGCCAACTTCGACCTGCGTCCGCGCGGGATCATCAAGCACCTGAACCTCCGCCGCCCCATCTACCGCCACACCGCGTATCACGGCCACTTCGGCAAACCCGGCTTCTCGTGGGAGCAGACCGACATGGCCGCCAAGCTCGCCAAAGCGGCGGGCCGCTGAGTGCCGGCCGCGAAGAACGGCTGCGGCCGCCACGCGGTCGCCTTGGCCTAACAAGCAAGCTCGGAACGAAACTGATTCTGTTTGATGGAAATTAAAAAGGGCATCCCGGTCTCCCCCGGCGTGGCGATCTGTCCGGCGGTCGTGCTGGACTCCGAAGATGTGCACGTCCCGCGCCGTGTCGTGCGCCGGCGCGATCTGCCCCACCAACACGCCCGTCTCGACGAAGCCCTCGGCCGCGCCCGCGAGGAGCTCGTCAAGCTCCATTCCGACGTTGAAGAGAAGCTCGGCCGCGAGGTCGCCGGCATCATCGGTTTCCACCTCGCGATGCTGCACGATGAACACCTCATCGGTCCGGTCAACAAGATGATCGACGAGGAGGCTGTCACCGCCGAGTACGCACTCTCGACCGTAATGCGCCGCTTCGCCCAGAACTTCCTCAACTCCAAGGAGCAGATGTTCCGCGAGCGCGTCTCGGACATCTGGGACCTTGAACGGCGCGTGCTGCGTCATCTGATCCAGGACATGCGGGCCGACCTGGCGCACCTCGACAAAGAGGCGATCATCGTCGCGCACGATCTGACGCCAAGCCAGACCGCGTCGCTCGACAAGAACAAGATCAAGGCGATCGTGACCGACGCCGGCGGCCGGACGAGCCACACCGCCATCGTCGCCCGTGCCATGGGCATTCCGGCAGTCGTGGGCCTCGAGAACATCACCTCCGTCGTCAGCTCCGCCGAGATCGTCATCGTCGATGGCAACCGCGGCCTGGTGATCATCAATCCCGATCCCGATCAGCTCGAAGACTACAAACGCTACCTCGACCGCTTCAAGATCCACGAAAAGAAGCTCGTCGAGCTCAGCGACCTGCCGGCGATAACCACAGATGGCGTGACGATCGACCTTCAGGCGAACATCGAATTCTCCGATGAAATACCCCATGCGCTGGCTCGCGGCGCCACCGGCATCGGCCTCTACCGCACCGAGTACCTGTTCCTGTCCACCGAAACCGAACCCGACGAAGAGACGCAGTACAAGGCCTTCAAGCGTGCCCTGACGCACCTCAAGGGCAAGCCGCTGACGATCCGCACCCTCGACCTGGGCGCCGATAAGTTCACGCAGAAGCTGCAGGCCCTGCAGGAACGCAACCCGTTCCTCGGCTGCCGGTCGATCCGTTACTGCCTGCAGAATCTCCCCATGTTCAAGACGCACCTCCGGGCCATCCTCCGCGCCAGTGCGCACGGCCCGCTCAAGGTGATGTTCCCGCTCATCTCGAACGTCATGGAACTCCGCCAGGCGCGGATG
This sequence comes from Planctomycetota bacterium, assembly GCA_043788485.1. Classification (GTDB taxonomy): domain Bacteria; phylum Planctomycetota; class Phycisphaerae; order Phycisphaerales; family Zrk34; genus JAYVTU01. Next base: position 911 of record JAYVTU010000201.1, on the reverse strand, counting down.
ATCCTCAACGACGTGATGGAAGACCTCGACGATCAGGGCATCGCCTTCAACGCGTCGATCCAGGTCGGCATGATGATCGAGGTCCCCTCCGCGGCGCTGATGGCCAAGGCCTTCACGCACGAGGTCGACTTCTTCTCCATCGGGACCAACGACCTCGTGCAGTACACGCTCGCTGTCGATCGCGGCAACGAGCACGTGGCGAGCCTCTACAGCCCCGCGCATCCCGCGGTGCTGATGCTCATCAAGGACGTCGTCCGCGCAGCGAAACGCGGCGGAGTGGACGTCTCGTGCTGCGGCGAGATGGCCGGTGAAATCGAATACGCCATGCTGCTGCTGGGCATGGGCCTGCGGTGCATGTCGATGACCTCGCAGGCGATCCCGGAAATGAAACAATTGATCCGCGCGGTTTCCATCAAGGAATGCGAACGCGTCGCCCGCCGGGCGGCGTCCTACGATTCAGAAAGGCAGGTGGTCAACTACCTACGCGAGGAAACTCGCAAACTGTTCCCCGAGGCGTTCGATGGCCGTGCCATCGTGTAAAGCCCCGCTCGGTTTAGCTTGACGATTGTCGTCACGCATCCGAGCCTTGCACGCCTCAAGTCCCGCTCTCCGCCCCGCCGACGCTCTCCCCTAGAAAGGATCGAGCGGACCGGTGGACGCCCAACACAAGGCCGAAAATACAGTCGCCCCCACCCGTGATTCAATCATGGTCGCTGCGGGAGCGCCGGCCGAAACGGATTCGAAATGCCCGATCGTGATATGTTCATCAACTTCGTCCACGGTGAGGAATGCCGCATCGCATTCACCGAGGACGGCAAGCTTCAAGAGCTCTACACCGAACGCGCCAGCGCCGACCTCCACGTCGGCAACATCTACCGCGGCAAGGTCACCAACGTCGAGCCGTCCATCCA
>JAYVTU010000200.1:0-2705 GCA_043788485.1 Planctomycetota bacterium | reverse complement strand
GCTTGTCGGCGCGGAGCTTGCCGTTGAATTTCGGAACGAGGTGGTCGCCGGTCTGGACCATCTCGACGGCGGCGCGGGAGAAGCGGGGCTCGTCGCGGTCCCAGAGCGTCGAGCTTCCGGCGATGATGAGCAGGAGCATGAAGATGAACGCGAGCGCGGCCAGCAGCGGGAGCGCGAAACGCCGCGCATCGGCGGTCGGCGGCGGCGCGGAAGCAAGGGATGAATGAGGTTGCGAAGTTTCAGGCATTACGCGCTCAACTCATTTGCTGGCGGGCGCGGCGGCGGGGGTGGCCGGGGCCGGGACGGCCGGCGCTTCGGGCTCGAGCATCGCCAGCAGTTTGGAAACGGGGACGCATTCCTTGAAGACCATCTGGAGTTCGGGGCCCGGCGGCGGGGCATTGGGATCGGGCTTGTCTTTGTCGTCGGGCTTGCCGGATTTGGCTTGTTTGTCAGGCTTTTCGGGCTTCTTCTTTTCGGAGCCGGGGTCGGCGGGGGCGTTGGCGTCGGGTGAAGCGGGGGCATCGGAGTAGGCATCCATCGTGCTGGCGACGATGCCGACGACGGCGCCGCGGTCGTTGATCACCGGCCCGCCGCTCGACCCGCCGGCGAATTCGGCGCTGGTTTCGAGGATCGTGGTGCGGCCATGTTCGCCGGTGATCACCGAGTAGCGCGTGACGTAACCGCGCGCGAGGCTGTAGTAGCGGCCATCCGGGTGGCTGACGACGCAGACATCGGAGCCGACGGGCGGGTCGACGGCCAGCGGCAGCGGCGGGACATCAAGCCCGGGGACCTCGATGATCGCCAAGTCGTCGGCGACGCTGGCGGCGATCACGCGCGTGACGGGCAGCACCTTGCCGTCGCGCGTCATGGCGACGATGGTGACCTGATCGCTGGCCTTGATCACATGATGGCAGGTGACGACGGCCCCGCGTGTGTTGATGGCGAAACCGGTCGAGACGCTCGAGAGCCAATCGCCCGTCTCCTTGTCCTTGTAGAGCCCGGCGATGACGAGGACGCCGGGCTGGCACCGCGAATAAATCTGCGCGGGGGTCAGCGGGGCGGCGGCGGGTCCGGCGACGGCGCCCGGGGGCAATGCGACGACGGCGCGGCTCGCCGCCTTTTCGAGCTGCTTGAGCAACTTCTCCATCGCGACGGTTTTCTTGTCGGCAAGAAGCGCGGCGCCGCGCGTCGTGATCTTGCTGTTGATCGCGTCGTCGTCGACGACCTGCTCGGCCTGCGCGATCGAGGGTGCGGCGGCGCGGGTGACGGTGGCGCTGGCCGCCTGCGCGAGGGCGAACTTCGGCGACAATAAAGCCAAAATCAAGGCGATTCGGAGCGTGTTGAAAATGGTGGCGTGCATGGGAAGTTCCGAGCGAATGTGCCACAAGGGGCGTCGCCTAACGGGGAGCGCCGCGGTCAGAAGTGGACGGGCAGGCCCTCCGCCTTCCACTTCTGCATGAGCAGCTTCATCTCCTTGAGCGCATCGGAGAGGCGGCCGGCGGCGTCCTGCATGTTGTTGTAGAGCGACGGGTCGCCGACGAGTTTGCCGAGCGTGCCCTTTCCGCTGTGGGCGTCTTCGAGCATCGCGGTGGCGCTGCTGAGCGTCTTGCTCATGTCGTCGGCGAGGGCGATGTAGCGCGTCGAGAGCTCGTCGAGTTTCTTGCGGGCTTCGGTGGTGAGCTGCTTCGTGCCGGCGACGGCGTCCTTGAGCCCGGCCTTGAGGTCGTTGTCGTTGACGATTGCGTTGATGGATTTGACCGTCTGGTTCAGCTCGCGCAACCCCGAATCGGCGCGGGCGAGGATCGTGGCGACGTTCGCGGCGGCTTTCCCCGCGTCGACGTCCTCGGGGCTGCGCTGCTCGAGCAGCCCGTTGATCTTCTTGCCGACGGCGAGGAACTCATCCGAGAGCGCGCTGACGCGGTCGGCGAGCTGGCCGACGCGCGCGAGCTGAACGTTCATGTTGGCTTCGACGCGCTCGGCGAGCTTCTGGAAATCGCGGGTGACATTCGAGGCGTGGCCGGCGATGCGGCCGGTGCCGTCGCGCGGCAGGGCGTCGGCCGGGAGCGGAGCGGGGTCGATGTGGATCTGTGCACTGCCGCCGAGCAGGCCGGCGACGGCCGTCACCGTCGAGCCCGCCGTGATGCTGAATTTAGGCTGAATCCTGCAGTAAAGGTCGACGCCCTTGGAGGGATCGGTCTTGAGCTGGACACGGTCGACGGCGCCGATGTCGACGCCGGCCAGCCGCACCCGGCTTCCGGTGGCGATGCCGGTGGCGTCGTCGAGCTCGATGACGACGCCGTAACTCGGTTCGATCCACTTCGGCACCAGCCCGAAAAGCAGGATGATGAGCGCCAGCCCCATCAGCCCGCCAATCGCGGTGAGTCCGACGATGATGTTGCGCGTGCGTTCCTTCATGCGGCCATACCGGGGAAAATCAGTTGAGCTTCGATTCGAGCGCCTCATCGGCGCGGCCCTCGACGAACCCGCGGACGATCGGTTGATCGCTGCTGCGGATCGTGTCGGCGGTGCCGTCGGCGACGATTTTTCCATCGTAGAGCATGACGATCCGGTCGGCAATTTTAAACGCGCTGCCCATGTCGTGCGTGACGACGATGCTCGTCACGCTCATTTCCTGACGCAGCTTGATGATCAACTGGTTGATCACGTCGCTGCGGATCGGGTCGAGCCCGGTGGTCGGCTCGTCG
>JAYVTU010000199.1:0-26335 GCA_043788485.1 Planctomycetota bacterium | reverse complement strand
AGCGGACGCGGAGCCGTGATCGACAAAGGCTCGACGAGCTCGACGGTCGCCACGACGACCATCTCCGTGTCGCCCTGTTCGTAGCGCACCGAGCGGAAGAGCGAGCCGAGCACCGGGATGTCGCCCAGGCCAGGGACGCGGGAGGAAATGGCGGTGGTGCGCTTGTCGATCAGGCCGGCCATGGCGAATGTTTGACCGCCCTTCATCTCGAGCGTCGTTTCGGCGCGACGTGTCTGCAGGGCGGGGATGCGGAAGCCCTGGATCGTCACGGCGCCGATGTCCGAGAGATTGCTGACCTCTGGCGCGACGACCAGGCGGATCGTGCCGTCGCCCTGCACGGTGGGGCGGAAGCGGAGGCGAACACCGAATTCCTTGTACTCCACGGTGATTGTCGTGCCGCCGGTCCCGCCGCCCGAGCCCTGTGCGATCGGGATGGGGAACTCGCCGCCGGCCAGGAAGCTGGCCTCTTCACCGCTGATGGCCACGAGCGTGGGCTCGGCGAGGATGCGGAGGTACTGGTTCTCGGCGAGGGCTTCCATGAAGACCTGAAGATCAGCCGACGGGACGCCGCCGAAGAGAGTCGTGGCGCTGCTGAGCGTGCCGCCGGTGGGCGGGGGGCCGACGACGATGCCGTTGGGATTGGTGCCGATGGTCGATCCGCCGAACGCGCTGGTGCCGCCCGCGGCGACGTTGATGCCCAGGGCGCGGATGGCGTCGCGGCTGGCCTCGGCGACGCGCACGTGGATCATCACCTGCTGGACGCCGGCCAGGCTCGTCATGTTGACGAACTTGATGCCCGTGCTGGCCATGAAGTCGTTGAGCTGCTTGACGTGATCGGAGCGGCGGAGTTGGCCGGTGATCGCCAGCACGTCCTGCCGCTGGAGCACGTCGAGCTTGGCGCCGGGGAACAATTTGTGGAGCTGATCGCGGAGGGCGCCGGCGTCGATATCCACCTGAACGCGCGTCTGCCATGCCTGGTCGTCGTCACCCCAGAGCACGATATCCGTCGAGCCGACGGCCTTGCCGACGATCATGATCTGCGTCGGTGAGAGCACCTGCACGTCGGCGATCTTGGGATCGGCGATGGCAACGCGCTTCACCGGCCGCTTGGGCGAGCTGATGACGGAGTGGCCGAGCGTCACGGTCATCGTGTTACCGACGATGACCGGGGGCTCGGGAGTGGCGGGCATGATGGCCGGCGCGGGGACGGGCTTTTCCTCCGCCGAACTTCCCAGCGGCGTGAGCATCAGGACCAGCGCCGCGGTTCCGCAGATTGCTCCGAACAGTCGGTTGCAGGGTTTGGCTGGCATATTTCTCTGCTTTTCTCTTGGTAAGTCGTGACGTAGACCCGAACCCGTTTCCGCTTCCGAACTTTTGATTTTCAGTTGGGCCGAGCGACCTTCGGCGTATCCTTGTCCTCGTAAAGGAAGCTGCGCGTCTCGGAATCGGCGCCGCGGATAATCGTCACATCCCAGGTGGGGCGCGGCGGGGTCGGGCGCTCGACGACGGGCAGGGGGGGCGGCTGGGGCGCCGGCTCTTCGGTGATCTTGTCGGCGGGCTTGGCGGCCTTGGGGTCCAGCAGTTCCTGAAGGCTGTTGTCGCTGGTGCTTGTGGGCGCAAGTGCCGCCGAGAGACGCGCGAGCTGTCCCTCGTTGAGCAGCGTGGCTTCGGAGTCGGTCTTGTTGTTGTCCGTGGGATTGCGCATCGCGAAGGAGATCTGGCCGTGTTCCATTGCCAGCTGCAAGGCCTTGTCCTGCTTGGTGTCCACCATGAGCGTGATGCGCCACTTGCGGTTGACCTTGAGCTGCAGGTCGGCGCTGCGCTGGGCGGTGACCTCGGGCTTCTGCTCACCGGATACGACCGATTCATCCTCGATCGCCAGGACCATGACGTCCTGCAGGAGCGTCGTGGAGACGGCGGTGCCGCTGGTCTTGCCGCTGGTCAGCCGGAAGCTGGCCAGCACATCGACGTGGGCGCCGGGGTAGAGCAGACCGTTGAGGCCGGCGTAATCGGCCAGCGAAACGCTGACGGCGCGCATGCCGGGCTTGAGCATCGCGGCGAGATTCGCGCCGCCGCCCTCGGGGACGAAGGATTTGCCGGTGAAAGTCTGGCCCTCGGACATCTGGAAAATCAGCGGCTTGCCGACGACCTTTTCGATGCCCGTCAGCGCGCCCTCGGGCTCCTTGCCGCGCTGGACCTTGACCTCTTCGACGTCTTCGGCGCGGACGACCGTGAATGCCTTAAGATCACGCTTCGCCTTGACGATCGTGATCTCCCGGGCGACCGTCGGGCCGCCGCCGGACTGCATCGTCGCAACCAGCAACGCCGCCGAAACCGCGGCGATGATTCCGACAACCACTAAACCCGCTAATGACCATTTCATCGTCCAGCTCCTTCGAGGCTTGAGGCTTTAAGATCCTTCTTTGGCCATCGTCACCGTCGACTTGAGAGCCGACGGGACGGGGATCAGCGGCATGTGCGTCAGCGTGACATTCGAGTAGGGCACCGTGATCGTCACCGTCAGCTTCTGGCCCGGCGTCAGTGTCGTCACGTCCGCGGGGCTGATCGTCAGCGTGTATTTCCCGGCCAGTCCCGCGGCGCTCATCACGCTCGCCACGTCGCTGGTTACATCGGCGCTTGTCGAGTCGGGCAACACTCCGATCCGCACGCCGTGCCGGGCCGCGTTGGTCACCTCGCCGGACTTGACGAACATCCAGCCGTATTCCATCGCGCCGAACACCAACAGCACGAGAATCGGCAGGATCAGCGCCGCCTCAATAAGGACTGTCCCTCGGTTCCGATAATTTCGTTTCAGATTTGCCATAGCCACACTCCGAGCCCGGCCAGGCAGGTTCCGGTAAAAATCGCCACGCCGTAGGGCATGACTTGCATGAGGTTCTGCGGGGGCATGGCCCGTGACACGTCCTGCCATCGCGTCGCGCCAAATGCCGCCGTCGTCCAGCTGCTGGTCATCACCCGAAGGTTCGACGCCAGCGCCAGCCCTCTCCCCTTGGCGACCGCATACACGATCGCCAGTACTCCCCCACTGATCGCCACCCCGACCAACACCACCAATCCGGCCCACAACCCCAGCCACGCGCCGATCGCGCCCATCATCTTCGCATCCCCCGCGCCGCCGCCGGCCACGATGAACAGGACGACAAAGGGCAACGCCAGGATCACGCACGCCGCGAGGCTAAGCCCCAATCCGCCCAAGCCACCCGAATACGCAGACCATACTAGCCCGCTCAACAGCAGTGACCCGGTCAGGCCGTTGGGGATCCGGTGACTCCACACGTCCAGAGCAGCCGCAACCAGTGAGGCGCCGATGACGACGCCCCACTGGAGCGGCAAGTGCTGGAAGACGGTTCCATCCATGGTCGTCTGATTTCTTCAGATTACGGGATGCCGTCGATCGTGCCCTTGACCTTGGTGAACCGGCCGCTGACCGAACCGGACAGCAGCGTGATGGCAGTGACGAGCGCGGCGACGATCAGCGCGGTCATCACAGCGTATTCGACGGTTTCCAACCCACGATCATCCGCAAGGAAACGTTTCACGAGGCGCAACATGGTGATCTCCTAAACTTGAGCACGCTCTTCGGAGGTCTCCCCTCCCGCACGTGCCGAACCCGAAATCGACCAGGCGAAACACTCGCCCGGAAATTGGCATATCAATGCGAGGAAATCTTTTCGAGATCCCCGTCGCCCCGGCCCTGCCTGCAAAACGCTCCTTGGCGCTTCGCCGCTCAGACCTACCGTCCGCATCGCCCCTACCCCGAGCGATGCCCACTTTTCAATATGTCGACACCTAGCTCCCGTTCCACACATCACGACCCGGCTGTGTAATCGACTCAATTCGATCCAATACTTAATCACAATTGACTCGATCCAGATTCAACCTAATACACAAATGGCCAATGTGCAAACGAAAATCGCGGGTAAACCCCTATTTTGTGCCACATCCGATAATATCCCGTTCCCGGCCGCAAAAAAGCGGTCTTACGACCGCAATTTTGTGCCCAGTTTACCGAGCTCCGCCATGTTCTCTTTACTGGATGCCGTCAACCGTGCCTTTGACGGTCGTGAACCGGCCGCTGACCGCGCCCGACAGCAGCGTGATCGCTGTCACCAGGGCCGCCACGATCAATGCCGTCATCACCGCGTACTCGACTGTTTCCAACCCGCGATCATCCTTCAAGAAAGCCTTCAGAGTCGTCATGCCAGAGTCTCCTCAATCAAAAGTGCCTTCATCATCAGACAGCGAAACGCTCGCCATCCCCAAGATTCGCCCGGCAACATGCCAAGCGAAGCGCAACCGATCAAAATGAAATCGCCATGCCCATCCATGGGCATCGCGGGGATCACAGGTTCCGTTGACATTCGCAGCGCAGCTCAACGAGCGTTTGCGAATCCCCTCATCTCACATCCAACCGCAGAAACGGCGACCGCCTCCGCAGCTCGATTAAAAAATAACGGAAACACAAGTCCGAGTAAATGAAAAAGCCCGAAATAACCACATTGGGCACATGATTTTCCCCGCCAACCCCGTGGACTTTTGCAAAACAGGATATTATCGACCCCACGCTCGGCAATTCACCCATGGCCGGATGAGGCAAACCAACCAATTTTTCAAATTTCTCGTGTGAGTGAACCTCCGATGGCGGTCAAGAAGAAATCCAAGCGCAAGCAAACGACGACCCGCCCCGCCGCCAAGCGTCGCGCCGTTACGCCGCCACGTCAAAAGCCGATCCGCATCCCCGCATCGAAGCCCGAGCCACAGCCCCTGGTCATCGCCGGCATCGGCGCCAGCGCCGGCGGACTCGACGTCTTCCGCCAACTCCTCCAGGCCCTGCCCACCGACACCGGCATGGCCATCGTCCTCGTCCAGCACCTGGCGCCAACCCACGACAGCGCACTCCGCACACTCCTGGCCGACGCGACCACCCTCCCCGTCATCGAAGCCACCGATGGCGCCATCCTCGCCGCCAACACCATCTACGTCATCCCGCCCAACGCCCAGCTCGGTATCCGCAGCGGCATCCTCCAGGTCACGCCCCGCCCCACCGACCGTTCGCAGCACATGCCCATCGACTACTTCTTCCGCGCACTCGCCGAAGATGCGCAGGGCCGCGCGATCGGTGTCGTCCTCTCGGGCACCGCCTCCGACGGAGCAGCCGGGCTCCGCGAGATCAAAGCCGTCGGCGGCATCACCATCGCGCAGAAGCCCGAGACCGCACGCTTCGACGGCATGCCCCGGGCCGCCATCGCCACGGGCATCGTCGATCTCATCCTCCCGCCCGATGAAATCGCCGCCGCGCTCGCACGCATCGCGCACCATCCCTACGTCAAACACGCCCGTCCCCGCCGCGACGGCGATGAAATCGAGATCCCCGATCAGCAGTTCCACAAGATCTTCCAGCTCCTCCGCCAGACCAGCGGCGTTGACTTCGGCCAGTACAAGCCCCCCACCATTCTCCGCCGCATCCGACGCCGCATGGTCCTCCACCGCATCGCCACCGTCGAGCAGTACATCCGATTCCTCGAAGAAAACACCAGCGAACTGCACACGCTCTACTCTGACCTGCTCATCCACGTCACCCGCTTCTTCCGTGAACCCGAATCGTTCAAGGCCCTGACGACCGCCGCCTTCCCCCACATCGCCGACTCACGTCCCGCCGAGCAGGCGATTCGCATCTGGGTCCCCGGCTGCTCCACCGGTGAAGAGCCCTACTCCATCGCCATCGCGCTTCTCGAATTCCTCGGCAAGAAAGCCGTCACCACGCCCATCCAGATCTTCGCCACCGATGTCAGCGATCCGGCCATCGACCACGCCCGCGCCGGAACATTCCCCCCCCAGCATCGCCGAGGACGTCCCGCCCGATCTCCTCCGCAAATATTTCACCCAGGTCGATGGCAGCTTCCGCGTCAATAAATCCGTCCGCGACCTGTGCATCTTCGCCCGGCAGGACCTGACGCGCGACCCGCCGTTCTCAAGGCTCGACCTCGTCGTCTGCCGCAATGTCCTCATCTACCTCGGACAAAACCTCCAGCAGAAGCTCATGCGCATCTTCCATTATGCGCTGCAGCCCGGTGGATTCCTCATGCTCGGAGCCGCAGAGACCGTCGGCCTCCACGACGACCTCTTCGCCGTCGCCGACAAAAAACACCGACTCTACTCCAAGAAAAACGCCGCCACCGCCGGCGGCATCGTCTTCGGCCAGGGCCACGCCTACAGCACCGCCGACGCCCGACGCGATGCCAAACCCTCAACGCGCCAGGCCGTGATCCCGCCGATCAATGACATCAACCGCCTCGTCCTCGAAAAATACGCGCCCCCCGGTGTCGTCATCGACAGCCACCTCAAGATCCTCCAGTTCCGAGGCCAGACCGGCACGTTCCTCGAGCCCGCCCCCGGCGACGCCGAGTACAGCATCCTCAAGATGGCGCGACCCGGCATGCTCTTCGGCCTCCGCACCGCCATCGACGAGGCACGCCGATCCGGCGCCCCGGCACGCCGCCAGAATCTCCATGTCCGCGACCAGCACGGCAAGACCTGCGTCGCCGATGTGCAGGTCATCCCCTTCGGGGAACCCAACCAGCGCCAATTCCTCGTGCTCTTCGAGTCTCACAATCTGCCCGGAAGCCGCGGAAAGAGCGGCTCCAAGGGCAAAAAAAACGCCAAGACCGCCAGGGGCGCCAAAGCCGCCAAGCCCGACCGCATCGCCCACCTCGAGCAGGAACTGGCCGCAAGCCGCGATTACCTCCAGTCCATCATCGAGGACCTCGAAGGCGCCAATCAGGAACTCCAATCCGCCAACGAGGAGATCCTCTCCAGCAACGAGGAGATGCAGTCCACCAACGAGGAACTCGACACCGCGCGCGAGGAACTGCAGTCCACCAATGAGGAGCTCAACACCGTCAACGAGGAACTCCACGCCCGCAACGATGAGCTGAGCCGCGCCAACAGCGACCTCGTCAATTTCCTGGGCTCCGTGCAGATCGCGATCGTCATCGTTTCAGCGGACCTGAAGATCCGCCGCTACACGCCCGTAGCCGAAAAATCCCTGAACCTCATCCCCGGCGACGTCGGCCGATCCATTGCCCACATCAAACCCAACATAGATTGCCCCGATCTCGAATCGCTCATCACCCAGGCCATCGACAACGTCGCCCCGCTGGAGCGTGAGGTCCGCGACCCGCAGGGCAACTGGTTCTCGCTCCGCATCCGTCCCTACAAGAACGTCGAGAACAAGATCGATGGAGCCGTCATCTCGCTCTTCGACGTCTCCAAATCCCACCAGGATGAAGCCGACCTCCGCATCGCCCGCGACCTGGCGCGCAACATCATCGACACCGTCCGCCAGCCCCTGCTCGTTCTCGACGGCGACCTGCGCATCGAAGACGCCAACCGCGCCTTCTGCAGCCTCTTTAAACTCGATCAGTCCTCCACGCAGCACCGCAACATCTTCGACCTCAGCGACCGCCAATGGGATATCCCCGCCTTCCGCAAACTGCTCGAGGAGGTGCTGCCCAAGAACAAACGCATTGAGGCCTACCGCCTCGAACACGATTTCCCCGTCATCGGCCGCAAGGCTCTCATCCTCACCGCCCGACGCGTCGAGGCCGGCGACCACGCCAAGCCCTCCATCCTCCTGGCAATCGACGAAGTCAGGGACTCCCATCAATAGAAGGGGCTTTCCCGACGCCGGAAATTCCTTGACGCATTCACGGGATGGGATATCGTGAAACGTGCGGATTCGGGGGTTGAGGGGAATTTCGGCGTTCACTCGGCAACAATTCAGGTGGGCCACTCGAATGAGCGACCAGCTCCAAAACAAGAGCAAGGCGGAATTGCTTGCCGATCTGCGCTTCGCCCACGCACAGGCGCTTGTCCCCGACAAATCCGAACGCCTCGCGCACGACCTGGAGGTCTTCCGCGAGGAGACCCGCGCCCAGACCGAGCAACTCCGCACCGCACACGAGCTCATCGAGCAGTCCCGCGACCGCTACGCCGACCTTTACGAGTATGGCCCCGTCGCTTACGCCACGCTCGATGCCAGCGGCATCATCAAGGAAATCAATCTCACCGGCGCCGCGCTCCTCGAAAATCAGCGGTCGCACATCGTCGGCCACCCGCTGCTGGGCTACATCGCCGCACCCGATCGCCGCGCCTTTCTCGATCACCTCGCCCGATGCCGCCGCGAGCGCGGGCCGATCATCACCGAACTGGGCATCCGGACCCACACCGGACAAGTCATCCCCGCACAGCTCTACAGCCGCAACACACCGCCCGATTCCGAGCAGCCGCTGCACTGCCGTACCGCCATCATCGACCTCACCGAGCAGCGCCAGGCCGAGCAGGCGCTCCAGCAGACGCAGGAAGAGCTGCGACTGACCAACGAAGCCCTGGCCAAACGCACCGCCGAGGCCGAGCGACGCGCCGCACAGCTCCGCGCCCTCGCTGCCGAACTGAGCACCACCGAGCTCCGCGAGCGCCGCCGCCTCGCCGAGGTGCTGCACGATCATCTCCAGCAGGTCCTCGTTGCCGCCCGGATGCAGGTCCACCTCGCCGAGCGCCGCACAAGGATGAGTGAGGTCAAGGAATCGCTGATCCAGATCAACGAGATGCTCGGAAAGTCCGTCGAAATCTCCCGCACACTCACCGCTGAACTCAGCCCCCCCGTCCTCTACGCCGCCGACCTCGAGGGCGCTCTCCGCTGGCTCGTCACCAGCAAGCACGCGCAGTACGGCATGGAAATCGGGCTGGAGGTCGAGCCGGACGTCGAGCCCGTGCCCGAAGACGTCCGCGTCCTCCTCTTCCAATCCGTCGGCGAGCTGCTGTTCAACATCGCCAAGCACGCCGGCGTCAAGGCCGCCACCGTCGCCGTCCGCCGCCTCGATCCCGGCCATGTCGAGGTCGCCGTCTCCGATCAAGGCAGGGGCTTCGACGTCGCACAGTTCGCCGCCTCCGCCGCACACCGGGACCACTTCGGCCTCTTCAGCGTCCAGCAGCGCTTCGAGTTCGTCGGGGGCCGCGTCGATATCCAGTCCACGCTGGGTCAGGGCACACGCATCTGCCTCATCGCACCGACCCTCGAGAACCACGCCGATGCGCTCGACGCTGCGCCCGTCGAAACCAGGCCCGAGCCGTCCGAGCCCGAGTTTGTCGTACATGCGTCCGGCACCGCCCGGCGCCGCGGAGCCAAAATCCGTGTCCTGCTCGCCGACGACCACAAGATCCTGCGCGAAGGTCTCGCCGGCCTGCTCCGCGGTCAGAGCGACGTCGAGGTGATCGGCGAAGCCTGCGACGGGCAGACCGCGGTCGATATGGCGCTCCAGCTGCACCCCGACCTCGTGCTCATGGACGTCTCGATGCCGCAGCTCGGCGGCGTCGAGGCCACACGCCGCATCTGCCACGAACTGCCCAACACCCGCGTGATCGGCCTCTCCATGCACGAGGGCCCCAGCATCGCCGCCGCCATGACCGAAGCCGGAGCCAGCGCCTACCTCAACAAGGGCTGCCCGTCCGACGATCTCATCAGCGCGATCCGCCACTGGGCGCCGGCAAAATGCGATTGAAACCGACAAAGTTGATCGCCAAGACATTTATTCAGCGGCATTTCTGCTAAAGTATCCGCCCCTATGGCCCTCCTCAGCATCTCCCAATTGCAACATTCCTTCGGCGACCGCCAGATCCTTGACGGCATCAATCTCTCCGTCGACCACGGTGAGCACGTCGGACTCGTCGGCCACAACGGCTGCGGCAAGTCCACGCTCATGAAGATGATCGCCGGTCTCGAGAACCTCAAGGCCGACGCCGGACAGATCCAGCTCGCGCGCGGCGCCCGCGCCGGTTATCTCTCGCAGCACCCGGACCTCGACCTCAACAGCACGCTCCGTGAGGAAGCGGGCAAGGCGTTCGAGGAACTCTACAAGCTCCACCACCAGCTCGATCAGCTCACGCACGACATGCAGGACGCCACCGGCGACCAGCTCGATGCGCTGCTCGAAAAGTATCAGAAGCTGCAGGAGAAGATGGAGGCCGCTGGCGGTTACGCCGTCGATCACAAGATCGACGCAACGCTGCACGGACTGGGCCTGACCGACAATTTCTTCAACGTCAAAGTCAAGGACCTCTCCGGCGGCCAGAAGGGCCGCCTCGCGCTGGCCAAGCTCCTGCTCACCGAGCCCGACCTGCTGCTGCTCGACGAACCGACCAACCACCTCGACATCGCGGGCCGGCAGTGGCTCGAAGGCTACCTCGCCGGTTACCGCGGAGCCGTCGTCATCATCAGCCACGATCGTTGGCTTCTCGACCGTGTCGTCAGCAAGATCTACGAGATGGACCGAGGCCGGCTCGAAGAGTACCCCGGTGGCTACGAGAAGTACCGCGCGCTCCGCATCGAGCGCATCGAGTTCCGCATCAACGAATACGACAAGCAGCAGGATCGCATCAAAAAAGAGCAGGGCTTCATCGACCGCTACCGCGCCGGCCAGCGCGCCACCCAGGCCCAGGGCCGCGAGAAACGTCTCACCCGTCTCATCCGTGACGAGAGCCTCGAACGCCCGCAGGAACGCGGCACGATGCAGCTCAAGCTGCGCACCAAGACGCGCAGCGGCGACATGGTCCTCTCCGCAGACCACATCAAAAAAGGCTACGAGGGCAAACCGCTCTTCGGCCCGCTGAGCCTCGTGCTCCGCCGCGGCGACCGCGTCGGCATCATCGGCCCCAACGGCGCCGGCAAAACCACCTTCGTCAACTGCCTCCTCGACGCCATCAAACCCGACGAGGGCACCGTCCGCGTCGGATCGCAGGTCGAGATCGGCTACTACCGCCAGAATCAAGACCACCTGCCGATGGAAGACACCGTCGTCGAGTATCTGCGGCGCATCACCGGTGTCGAGCAAAGCGCCCGCGATCTCGCCGGGGCGTTTCTCTTCACGGGGCTCGATCAGGAGAAGAAGCTCGGCCTGATGTCCGGCGGTGAAAAGGCCCGCGCGGTCCTCGCCGGTCTCGTCGCCGGCGGTCACAACCTGCTCGTACTCGACGAACCGACCAACCACCTCGACATCGCCTCCGCAGAGCGCCTCGAAGAAGCCATGCTCGCCTACACGCAGGAGCTCAAGGGCTTCGGTGAACAGGTCCAGGGCGGCGGCTCGCTCATCCTCATCACGCACGACCGCATGCTCCTCGAGAAGCTCGTCAATCAGCTTCTGATCCTCGACGGCGCCGGCAACATCCGCCACTTCTACGGCAAGTATCACGAGTACGTCGAGGCATGCGAGAAAGCCGCGGCCGCGGATGCCGCCGTCGCAGCCGGCGGCAAGCCCGCCGCAGCGCCCGCGCCGAAACCCAAGCCCGTCGAAAACAAGCCCGCGCCGCAGCAGTCGCAGAAGCAGCCCCAGAAATCCGGCACCGGCGCCGCTTCGAAGCTCAGCCAGGACAAGCTCGAGCAGAAGATGGCCAAGCTCGAAGGCCAGCTCGCCGAGATCGACAAGCAATTGGCCGACCCCGGCATCTACCGCGACGGCGGCAAAGTGAAGCAGCTCCAATCCCAACGCGAAGCCCTCGCCACCGAACTCGCCCCCCTCGAAGAAGAATGGCTCCGCCGTTCCAATTCCTAAACCCCTCTCCCCCGGGGAGAGGGTGGCCGAGTCCCCGAGGCCGGGTGAGGGTGCTCAGGAAGTACGCCACGCACAATAAGTGACCAACCCCACCGTTAAGCTATGTGTATCCGTGTGCCACTGACAACCGGTTCCTCCGGTTGTCAGTGAATGTGCATCGCACTAACCAAGTCGCACTGACAAGCTCCGAAGACTGCGCTTGTCAGTGGCACGCAGAAATGGGCGCCCATGAAATCCTCCCTCATCTTCGCCGTGCTCCTCGCGCTCTTGCCCGTCACATCCGCACACGCCGCCGACGCCCCCGCTAAAAAGCAGCCCAACATCCTCTGGCTCGTCAGCGAGGACAACGACCCGCTGCTCGGCTGCTACGGTGACAAATTCGCGCGCACCCCCAACCTCGACAAGCTCGCCAGCGAAGGCGTCCTCTATCTCAACGCCTTTTCCAACGCCCCGGTCTGCGCCCCGTCGCGCTCCACGCTCATCACCGGCATCTACGCCTCGACCCTCGGCACGCTGAACATGCGCAGCCGCTATCCCATCCCCTCCGATTTCGCGTTCTACTGCACCTATCTCAAGCAGGCCGGCTACTACTGCATGAACCCCGGCAAGACGGATTACAACATCGCCGGGAATGACAAGCAGCACTGGGACAAGGGCAGCTCGTGGAAGGATGCGCCGACCGGCAAGCCGTGGATGCTCGTGATCAACACCGCGACGACGCACGAATCCTGCCTGCACGGCTCGAAGGTCCATCCAGAATTTCTCAAAGAGCCCATCACGCTCCCGCCCTACCATCCCGACACGCCCGAGATCCGCAGCAACTGGGTCGAGTATTACCACGACATCACGAAGATGGACGCCGAGTACGGTGCCATTATCGACAAGCTCAAGAAGGACGGTCTGGCCGACGACACCATCGTCTTCTACTACTCCGACCACGGCGGGATCCTGCCGCGCAGCAAACGCTTCGTCTACGACTCCGGCCTGCACGTGCCGCTCATCATCCGCTTCGGCAAGAACGTGCAGCAGTTCGCCCCCGCCGCCCCGGGCACGAAGCTCGACAGGCTCGTCAGCTTCGTCGATTTCGCGCCGTCGCTGCTGAGCATGGCCGGCGCTCCGATCCCGCCGCAGCATCAGGGCCAGGCGTTCCTCGGCCCCGCCGCCGCTGAGCCGCGGGAGTACGTCTTCGGTTTCCGCGGCCGCATGGACGAGCGCTACGATCTCTCCTACACCGTCCGCGACAAGCAGTACCGCCTTATCCACAATTACATGCCGCACCGCATCTACGGCCAGCATCTCGATTACCTCTGGAAGATGCCCGCCACCATCTCGTGGCAGAAGGCCTATCTCGCCGGCAAGTGCGACGAGACTCAGAGCATCTTCTGGCACGAGAAACCGACCGAGGAACTCTACGACGAGACCGCCGATCCCTATGAGGTGCACAATCTCGCAGGCGACCCCAAGTACGCCGAGATCCTCGCTCGTCTCCGCGCCTCGCTCCACGATCAACTGCTCAAGAACCGTGACGCCGGTCTGCTGCCCGAGTCGGAGATGCTCGCTCGCGCCAAGGGCGGGCCGATTTTCACCGTGACGCGGGATGAGAAACGATACCCCTTCGACCGCATCCTCGCCGCGGCAGACATGGCGAGCCAGCGCGATGACGCGTCGGTGCCGAAGCTCATCGAATTGATGAACGACACCGATCCGGCCGTGCGTTACTGGGCTGCGGTCGGTTGCTGCGTGCGCGGCGGCAAGGCGAACGCTGCGGCCGAGGCGTTGAAACCGCTCATGAAAGACGCAACGCCCTGCGTGCGCATCGCCGCCGATGAAGCGCTCGTGCGCCTCGGTCACGCCGAGGCCCTGACGAATCTCGTCGCCGAACTCACGGCCGCCGGCGGCGACTCCCTACTGGCAGTCAACACACTCGAAGCCCTCGGCGATCTTGCCAAACCCGCCGCCGCCGTGATCACCGCACAGGTGAAAAAGGGCCTGCCCGGCAGCGGCCGCATGAACGGCGAAAGCGGCGAGAAATACAGCGACCGCGCGGCAGAGTCGCTGATCGAGATGCTCAATAAGCCCAGGTGATCCCCGCACTCATGCCTTTGCCGACACGACGTGCACCTTCGCGCTGGCGAGCCGATCGTAAACGAATCGCTCCTGCCGGATCGGCCACCATTTGTAGAGGAACATCTCCATCGGCCTCGACATCGCGACCCACCCAGCGATGATGAAGCTGTAGTTGGCGATCTGGTAGATCGGCGCCTCGCCCATCCGGCGTGACATGTCCGCCCCTCCGAGACACACTGCTAGGAACACTATGCCGATGAAAAGGTTCAGCCACGACTGCCGCATCAGTTGGTTCAGACGCCTCGCCGTGATATCCCGCTTGTACTCAAAATAATTGTGGATCGCGTCCTGCACCCGGGCCTCGAGGTCCGACGTGATCGTCTCGCTCAGATGAACGCGCAGCTCAAGCGGAATATCCTTTGGGTGCTCAATCGCCCAGCCTACGATGAATTCCTCTGCGTCCCGGGCCAGATCCCGCTCCGTGAACGGCGACGGGTCCAGCGCATGAAACAGGTCGTGGACCGTGTCCACCTTCAGTTCGATCAGCCCCGCTTCGCTCGCCTCGGAACCGCCTTGCTTGCTCATCGACCTCATCCTACAGCAACCCGCCGCTTATTTCGCGGCGAGTTCCGCCGGCAGGCCCTTCTTCGTCTCGCGCAGAATCTCCAGGATTGCCGCCCGCCGTTCGGTGGACATCGAGAAGTCGTCGGACTTGTCCTTGCCGGTGAGCACCTGGCCGATGCGCCGCCAGACGTAGGACTTCATGTACGGCGTCAGGCTGTCGAACTGCTCCGAGTAGATCGTGAAACTCAGCGAATATTTGAAGAGATAGCGATGCAAGTCGAGCTCGCGCAGCGATCGGCCGGCGCGATCGCGCGGCCCCACGGCCTCGAAATCGTCTGCGAACGTGCTGGTGCCCTTGATGTGATCGGTGAAATTTGTCTCGTCGACCATGAACATGTAGCGCACGACCATCTCGCCGATGTGGTCGAGCCTCTGACGTGTGCCGTCGCTCAGCTCTTCGCCCTTCTGCTTGAGCGCCTCATTGAGCGTGCGCTGCTGCGTACGGGCCAGCCGCTCCTCGAAGCTCGCGCGGGTGTAGAGATTCTGCATCCGCGTCTGGTGCTCGAGAACCAGCAGCGCGACGATGTCGCTGTGCGGCGAGAGATAGGCGGCGACGTCGATCTTCGAGCTGAGGTCCGTGATGTTCGAGCCGGGCGAGCCGGCCTGGCTGAGCATCGACTCGGGGTCCTCGGTGTTGCTGACGATGAGGTTGCCCATGTGCTGCTGCTCACCGTGCGTGCCGGTGACGTACCAGCCGCCCCACCGCTTGATCAGCGGCGAGCGGTGCGTCGTGATGTACGAGCCGATGTTCAGCAGCGGGAAGCCCGACGAGTCGGGAAACACCGAGCGCACGACCGGCCCGGGCACGCCCAGCGTCCCGCGGCTCTGGTGGCACGTCAGACACTGCTGATCGTTCCGCTCGAAGCGCGGCTTGTCCTTCTTGGTCTGCGAGAGCGTGTAGAAGATGGTGCCCTGCGCCGGATCGACCGATGCGACCTCGAGCACCGGGCCGCCCTGCACCGTGCCGACGTACGCGTTGCCCCCGAAGTAGACGGCGCGCGGCGTGCGCGGCGAGATGTGGTCGTTCTGAAAACTCGTCTTGGAGAAGACGAGCACCTGCGAGCTGACGGGGACATCGAGAGCCTTGAGCAGAGCCGGGAGGTAACCGCGGCGCGGGTCGTGTTCGAGTTTCACTTCGCCGGCGTTGATGCGGCGTTGCAGTTGCGAGATCGGATCGTGCAGCGGCGCGGTGAGGTAATTGATCGGCGACTCATCGACGGGGCCGAAGTACGCCGAGTCGTCCGTCTCCGGCATGGCGGCGATTGCTGTCGCCGTGGCCATCGCGACACACGCGAAAATGGCCAACGCCACTGCGCCACGTGCCCGACGCGCGGTCGCCCAAAGAGTTGTTGGTTTTCGCCTCATACCGGTCACCCTTAGAGTAGTTCCAGTTACCACATGCCTCAAATACTATTTAAGCATGTGTAAATCTTTAATGCAAGGTCTTGGTAGTAAAAACAGACAGAAACGCCCACGCGATAGTCAGATAAATATATTATTCACAGAGACTTAGCCTGTGAATCTGAATTTTATTCATACCGCCGGCTGCTGCTGGCTCAGGCAGTGCAGTGAGCCGAGTCCGACGACGAGTGTCTCGCTGCGGACGCCGATGACGGTCTTGTCCGGCATGGCACGCTCAATCACGCGCAAGGCCTTGTCGTCCGACTTTTGGTTGAAGATCGGCACGAGTACGGCGTCGTTGGCGATCAGGAAATTCGCGTGACTCGCCGGGACGGGATTCTTGCCGCCGGCGCTGAAACGGTCGGCCGGGAAGTCATAGATGATCGGGTCGGGGTGCGGCAGCTCGAAGAGGTTGAGCTTCTTGCCATCCTGATCCTTCGCCTTCTTGAGCACATCGAAATTATTCGACAGCACGGGAAAGTCAGGGTGACTCTTGCCGGGGTGGCAGGCGACGACGGTCGTCGGATTCACAAAGCGGGCGATGTCATCGATGTGGCCATCGGTGTCATCGCCGATGATGCCGCCGGGCAGCCAGATCGTGTGGCGCGTGCCGAGCGCGGCGTGGACCTCATCAATAATCTGCTTGCGAGACTTCCGCGGGTTGCGGTTCTTGTTGAGCAGGCACTGCTCGGTCGTCATCACGGTGCCTTGGCCATTCACATCGATCGAGCCGCCTTCGAGGACGAGGTCGTGGATCCAGATCGGGCAGCCGAGGAGCTTGGCGATGCGCTGGGGCATGACGTTGTCATCGCGGTAGAAATCAGTGTCACCGCCGTATTTCCCGCCCCAGCCGTTGAAGATGAAGTCGTGGGCAGCGAGTTTCTTCGCGGCGCGATTCACGACAAACGTCGGGCCATAGTCGCGGATCCAGGAATCGTTGGCCTTCCAGCGGCGTGTGGTGAGCTTCTTCGGTCCGCCGATCAGTTCGACCTTCACGAACTTGCGCAGCTGCTTGACAAAGTTTTCGTACTGCGAGCACGCCTTGTCGAAACAGCCGGGCCAGGTCTCATCGTTGCGCGGAAACGTGAGCCAGACGGCATCGAGCGGCTCGAACTCGCCGGGCATGACGTAACCCAACTCCGCGGCGGACTTGCGGGGACGCTGAAGCTCGGCGACGAAATCGGTGCGGGGGTGATTGGGCATGGCGGTTTTAAATTTGAGATTTGAAATTTGAGATTTGAAATTGCGGAGCGAACGGGCTCAGTCGAGCATCCGGTGCGTCAGGCCGTCGTAGGCGTCAATCCGCCGGTCGCGGAAGAAGGGCCAGCCGAGGCGCTGATCGTCCACCTTGTTCATGTCGCAGTCGACGATGAGCACACCATGCTCATCCTCCGGGGCCTCGGCGATGATGGTTCCGCTGGGATCGGCGACGAAGCTGTGACCCCAGAATCGCAGGTCGCCCTCGACGCCGATGCGGTTGGGCACGACGACGAACACACCGTTGGCGATCGCGTGGCTCCGCTGCATCGTCTTCCAGGCTTCCAGCTGCTGCATGCGCGTCTCAGCGGTCTCGCCCGCCGTGCCCGCCTTGCCGCCGGGCGCCTCGTGCGTGCACCAGCCGATCGCCGTCGGATAGAGCAGCACCTCCGCCCCCTTCATCGCGGTGATGCGGGCCGCCTCGGGGTACCACTGGTCCCAGCAGACGAGCATGCCCGTTGTCACCGGCGACTTGCCGAACAGCAGCGGCTGAGCGCGGAAGCCCAGGTCGCCGGGCGTGAAATAATATTTCTCGTAGAACCGCGGATCATCGGGGATGTGCATCTTGCGGTAGCGATCGACGATCTTGCCGGTCGGCCCGATCATGACCGACGTATTGTGATACACGCCCGCGGTGCGCTTCTCGAAGAGCGAGGCGCTCAGGTGCACCTTCAGTTTCTTCGCCAGCGCACAGAGCCGCTGACTCGTCGGCCCCGGGATCGGCTCGGCCAGCGCAAAGAGCATGTCATCCTCCGTCTGGCAGAAATACTGACTGGCAAACAGCTCCTGCGTGACGATGAGCTGCGCCCCCTTCCCGGCGGCCTCGCGGATCATCGACTCACAGAGCTCGATGTTCTTCCTGCGGTCCGGCGAGCAGGCGTGCTGCAGCAACGCGACTTTCAATATTCTGGGTTTCATCGGGCGGCATTGTAGTAAACGCCGCGGAATATCGCACCGGCCGCGGCATCAGAAAAGCGTTAACCAATCACGTCGCCACAACAAGCCGGTCGCCGAGGCGGCGGGTCCACTTCTCACTGATCTCCGCGTCGGTCACGACCATCTCCACCTCATCGGTCCGGCAGACATGCGCCAGGCTCTTGCGCCCGAACTTGCTGGAGTCCATCAGCAGCACGGCCCGCGCGGCCTGGCGGATCATCAGGCGCTCCAGTTCCGCCTGCTCAAGATTCAGGTTGAAACCCTCGTCGTCGAAGATGCCCGCGAGGCTGAAAAACAGGAGGTCGGCGTGCAGGTTGGTCAGTGCGGCGGTCGCGATCGGGCCGACCATCATGCCGGTGCGCGGGTAGTGCGCGCCGCCGATGACCAGCAGCTCGACCTGCTCATCGTTGGCAAAAAGATTGGCGATGAGCAGGCTCGGCGTGACGACCTGCAGCGGCCGCGCGGCGATCTGCTGCGCGGCGAAGTAAACGCTCGACCCGCCGTCGAGAAGCAGCGTCATGTGCGGCTGGACGAGACTGGCGGCGAAGCGGCCGATCGCTTTCTTCGCATCGACGTGCTCGTTGATGCGCTCGGAGAAGGCGATCGGATGGCGGTGCTCGCCGCGGTAGACGGCCCCGCCGTGCGTCCGCTCGATCAGGCCCTGCTTCTCCATCGCATCGAGGTCGCGGCGAACGGTCGAGCCCGACACCGCCAGCGCGCCGGCGAGCGTGTCGAGGTCAGCAGTCTTCTGCTCACGCAGGATCTCGAGCAGGCGGTGTTGGCGTTCGACGATGAGCATGTGGAGCTTCCGCGCGGTCGCGGATCATCCGTAAATTTTCTTCAATCGCTCACGGTGATACTTGAGACGGTCCGCGGCGGTCATGTTGGCGAAGTCGGGCTTGCCGTTGTTCGCGGGCTTGGCCGTCTTCGCCTCCGCCGCTTGCGGCTTAGCGCTCTGAGCCGCGGGCTTGCCGCCCTGCACGACCGCCTGCGTCTTCACGCCGCCGACGCCGCCATACGCAGTCTGGCGCAGCGTGGGCGTCAGATCATCATTGAGCGCGCGGTACGGGCGGACGCCGAGCTTCTCGAGCGCCGCGTGATAGCTGCGCACGCCCTCGGCGGGATCGGTGATCTTGCCGTCGCAGATCCAGCGCAGATGCTGGATGAAACTGGCCTGATGCTCGGCGCTGTTGATCATGCGGCCGTATAGCGCGACACGGGCGCCGTGCTTGCGGGCGTCCATGAGCTGCTTGTAGGCGTCGTATGTCGTGCCCGCCGCGCCGCCGAGGATGCCGACGATGATCGAGCGGTCGTAACCGGCGAGCATCTCCATCGACGCGGGGTCGTGATACGGGATCTTGAGGAACGTGGGCCGGCCCTTCTTCGTCACACCGGCCAGCGCACGCACCACATTGTCGGCGATGAACCGCCCGAGGTCCGGCGGGCAGTTGCCGCCGCACGCGTTAGGATCGAAGACCTCCAGGAAATGCCGAAATCCCTTGATTTCAGCCTCTTCGCAGAACGCCTTGTAAGCCGTGAGCATCTCGTGGTCGAGCGCGAGATCGTTGTTGAACGTCACACTGAACAGGCCGAGGTCGGCGCCGAGCTTGCGCTCCACGGGTGAACAGATCATCTTGCCGCACATCGCGTGGTCGATCGTCGCCGTGCGAAAGGGCCGTGCCGGCTGCGTGCGATATTGACTGCCGGCGGCGAGCCAGATGTCGGATGTGTCGTTGGCGCGGATAGCGGGCGTGACGTGGCTGTTGTCGAAGAGCCGCTTCTCCATCGTCAGCACTTCGTTCGTGCTGGCGCTCATGAGCATGATGTCGATCAGCCCCTGCTGCACATTCTCCGTGATGATGCGGCGGTACTCGGCGAGGCTGCGGAAGCGGCCCTCGACCGCGTGATGCTCCGGGCTCTTGCCGCACGACGCGAGCCCGCCGGCCATGTCGGCGTCCTTCGCGTCGGCGAGGATGAACTCGCCGCAGTTGGGGTCGGCGAGGAGCTTGGCGATCTTCGTGTCGAGAGTTTTTTGCATTCGTGCGCCGAATCGGGGAACACGGCCCAAGGGCCGTCGCTAAACGGGGACGGTGCGAATCATTTCGTCTTGGCGAGAATCTGGTCGGTGATCGTCTGCACCATCTTCTCGAACGCCGGGTCGGTCTTGCCGCCGCCGGTTTCGCAGGTGCAGTGGTGCACATCGCCGCTGTCGCAATCGCAGCTCGCGCTGGCGGTCTTGTCGAACGTGGCGAGGAAGGGTTGCGCGGCTTCACCGACGCATCCCTGCGCGGAACACGCGAGGCGTTCATCGGGCAGGCCAAATTTCGCCTTGACCTGGAGCAGCTCGGTCATCTGGCTGGGATTGAGCACGTTCGCGTGGCCGAGCTGTTTGCAGAGGATCAGAATGCGGCAGTAGGCATCGACGATTTCGAGCTTGTAATAAGTGTTTTCGAGCGTATCAGCGAAGCAGACGACGCCGTGGTTGCCCATCAGCACGGTGTTCGTGTGCGGGCCGATGAGCGGCGTGATGCTGTCGGGCAGGTCCTGCTTGCTGGGCGTCGCGTACGGAGCGGTCGGCACGGTGCCGAGGAACACCTCGGCCTCGGGGTGAATCCCCTGCGGCAGCGGGATGCCGGCGATGGCAAAAGCCGTCGCGTGCGGCGGATGGCTGTGAATCACACTCTTGATGTCCGCGCGTTTCTTGTAGATCGCCAGGTGGACGAGCACCTCGCTGGTGCGCTTCCACTTCATGCCCGAGCCATCGACCCGTTTGCCGTCCATATCCACGGTGCAGATCATGTCCGGCTTGAGCCAGCCCTTGCTGACGCCCGTCGGCGTGCACAGCACACGGTCCTCGCTGATGCGCACGGAATGGTTGCCCTCGTTGCCGGCGCAGAACCCTTTGGTCCAGATCCGCTGGCCGACGACGCACATCTCTTCTTTGAGTTTGAACAGGTTGTGTTGCATGGGGGGCTCCTAGGAAATGACCAATGACCAAATCCCAAATCCCAATGTCGGAAAGGGATTTTCCCCTCCGTCATTGGTCATTGGGATTTGGGATTTGGTCAGTAAAGTTTTCATTGAACGCTCATCTGGTCGATGATCGCGGCGTTGTAGGCGTCGATGGGGACGTTCGAGGGCCGGAAGGGATTCGTCGCTTCGCCGCCTTCAGAGACGGCGATCAGGTCGCCCTCGCCGGCGCCCAGGTGGTCGAAGACGACCAGCGATTCGGGCATCGGTGTGCGGCGCGGCGTGCTGCCGGTCAGGTCCATCATGCTCTTCTCATCGAGCGCTTCGCAGATCAGCCAGGCGCCGGGCTTGAGCTGATCGATCTGTTTGTGGAGCGTCACGCGGCCCCGGACACGTGCTAAGCGCATGTTCCGAGCTCCTGGAGTTGACGCTCGATCTCGGGCAGCGCGGGCCGCGCTTCCTTGACGAAGCGGTCGAGCATCTCGTGGATCGCCTGCCAGCCATGCTGCGGATATTCGACGATGAGCACGTTCGCGCCCATCTGGCGGATGCCCTCTTCGACAGCCCCGGTGCACGTGCCGACGACAGCCCGCAGATTCGCGCAACGGTTGGCGAAGCACGCGGCGGTCGCGGCGGTCGGAACGAAGATCACGCCACCGGCCGCCCTGCCGCTGCCGATGCGCTTGGCCATCTCGCGGACGACGCCGACGAGCGCGCTAGGCTGGCGGATATGAGCGAGCGGCGACATCTCCGTGCGGAACACGGGCATCACCTTGTCGACCACGGGGCAGGAACCTGCGATCCACCAGACGTATTCCGACTTGCTCGCCGCTTGCGGCTTAGCGCTCGGAGTGCCTGGCGCTGCGCTGGCCGACACAGCGGATGCGCCACCGGCGACGCGTTCGATCTTCAATTTGCGTTCACGCACGAGGTCCTGCGCCGCGGGCGTGAGCCGCGCGTTTTCCGCGAGCCGCAGAGTGCCGCGGATCTTGTCGATCTGTTTGGCGACGATCACGCCGCTGAAAACCGGACCGGCGTCGACGACCGGAACCGGGGCCGCGATCGGTGCCGGTGCGGGAGCCGCGGCGGGCTGCGCCGCGCCGATGTGCTTGTCCTTGAGCTCGGGAAACTTCGAATAATCCCCGGTGCAGACGCCGATCGGCGGATGGATCTCCGCGCGCTGACCGTGCGACGCCCCCGCACCCGCCAGGGCCGCGAGGACCTGCTGGGTGATGAGCTGCACGAGTTGTTCGTCTGTGGTTGCCACCGTTTATTGTGCCCCGGCCACTTGAAGCTGGCCCTCGTCGATGAGCCCGAGCGTGAACCAGCGGACCGGCGTGTTCGTGTCGCTGAGCATCTCGGTGACGGCCTTGCCATCGGAGCTGAGCATCACCGTCTCGCCGACGCCCGCGCCGAGCCGATCTATAGCCAGCAGCACATCCCCGCTCGCCTTGCCCTTCAGGTCCAGCTGCAGACAGACCAGAAGCTTCTGCCCGCTCATCGAGCGGTGCTTCACGGTCGAGGTCGCGTGGCCTTTTACCTTTGCAAGAATCATGGGGATTCGGGGTTCGAGGTTTTGGTTCCACCTCTCCCTCCCAGGGAGAGGTCGGCGAGTCTGCGAGCCGGGTGAGGGTGAGACGTTGAGATTTTCAATGTGCGCTCGCGCGAGTCGCACAGGGTGTCCCAGTGTTTTGACCCTCACCCCAGCCCTCTCCCTAGGAGGGAGAGGGGGCCGGAGAATCAGATCACTCTGAGCGACTGGCTGATCGTCGCCCTGCGGAATCGCGTGAAGGTCATCGGGCTCGTGATGCCTTCGCCGGTCGGCGTGGCGATCGAGTAGCTAGGGAAGCCCTCGCCGCCGATGCCCAGGCCCGCGGTGCAGGGCCCGTTGACGACGAAGATCGTCGTGTTCACGGCCCGGCCCATCTCGGTGATGTTCGCCAGATTGTTGGAGTGGATGATCGCGGTGTGGCCGAAGCCGTGCTCGTGCTTGATGGCCATGCGGAGCGCCTCGTCGAAATTGCGCACGCGGACGAACGGCACGAAGGGCATCATCTGCTCCTCGGGCACGAACGGGTTGCTCTCATCGGTCTCACCGTAGAGCAGATCGACATTGGGCCCGATCGTCATCCCCGCCGCCGCGGCGAGCACGGAGCAATCCTTGCCCACGAGATCCTTCTGCACCGCCCAGTGGTTGTCCTTCCACGCGAACGCGGCCTTGGTCAGCTTGTCGACCTGGGCTGCGTTGAGACGCACCGCGCCGGCGCGGCTCATCGCGTCCATCATCTTGTCGAACACGGAATCGACGACGAAGACTTCTTTCTCGCCGATGCACAGCAGGTTGTTGTCGAAGCTTGCGCCGCTGATGATCGAGCGGGCCGCGACATCGAGGTCGGCGGTCTCGTCGACGACGACCGGCGGATTGCCGGGGCCCGCCACGATCGCACGCTTCGCCTGCGCCAATGCCGCACGCGCGACGAAGGGCCCGCCGGTCACGACGAGCAGCGGGATGTCGGGGTGGCTGAAGATCGCGTTGGCCGACTCGAGCGTCGGCGGATCGATCACGCAGATGAGATTCTCGATGCCGAAGCGCTCGGCGATCGCCTTGTTGTAGGTCTGGACGGCGTGCGACGCGCACTTGTAGCCCGACGGATGGGCGTTGACGACCATCGAATTGCCGGCGGCGATCATCGCGATGGCGTTGGCGGTGAGCGTCGGGATGGAGTGCGTGACGGGCGTGACGACGCCGATGACGCCCCACGGCGCCGCTTCATCGAGGCCGATGCCCGCGTCGCCGGAGTGGGCCTGCGTCTTGAGGAATTCGGTGCCGGGGAGCTTGGCGAGGAGTTCGAGCTTGGCGATCTTGTGGTCGAGCCGGCCGACCTTGGTTTCCTCGAGCTCCATCTTGCCCCACGCGGCGCCGTTGGCGCGGGGGATGGCGCGGAGCATCGCGCAGATCTCGGTGCGGACGTGCATGCCGGCGTCGGCGAGCTGCCGCTGCGATTCGGTGGCGGCGGCGACGGCGGCATTGACATCCTTGAAGATGCCGAACGCGCCGGAGCTTTGGCTCTTGGAGCCCGAGCCGTTGCTCTTGCCCATCTCTTTGAGCACGCGCTCGACGACGGTTTGAATCAGCGTGGCCTGGTCCATAATTAGCGTCTCGCAGTGAGCGTCTTGCGGTTCGGTTTAGAAGCCCTTGTCACCGAGCTCGATCTTCTTGCCCTTGACGGTCGCCTCGTCGACGAGACCGATGACGATCGCGTCGATCGGCATCTTGCCGCAGCCCTCCATCTGCCGGGCGCTGGAGCCCTGCACGATGAGCACGAGCTGGCCCTCGCCGGCGCCGATCCGGTCGATGGCGACGATCGCCCGGCCGGTCGCTTCGAACTGACCGCCGCCCGACTCGGGGTAATTGACCTTCAGCGGCTCGACGATCAGCAGCTTCATCCCGGAGATCGCCTGGGATTTCTGCGACGCCACGACGCTGCCTTGTACACGGGCGAGGAACAATGCGCACCTCGGGAAAGGGTTCGGGGTTCAGGGTTCAGGGTTCAGGACAGAACGGAAGTTCGCGGCTCGGCCTGCCTTGGCCTGAACCCTGAACCCCGAACCCTGAACCCTCCCTTCAGACCTTGATCACATCGTCATGCGGACGAGCAATGACGTTCGTGCTGACGACCGTGCCGAGGCGACCGGCCGCTTCGGCGCCGGCGTCGACGGCGGCCTTGACCGCCGCGACGTCACCGGTGAACTGGATGCACGCCAGGCCGCTGCCCGGCTTCCAGTGACGCGTGTACTTCACGTTCGCCGCCTTGAGCGCCGCGTCCAGCGCTTCAACCGCCGCGACGAGGCCCTTGGTTTCGATCATTCCGATTGCTTGAGAGGCCATGGGGAGCTCCAGAAAACAGAGGTCAGAGTTCAGTAGTCAGTTTCGTTTAGCACCGCTTGCGGCGTGTTGTTTCTTCAGCACATCAACCGTCTGACGTGCAACAATCAATTCCTCATTCGTCGGCAGCACCCACACCGCCACCTTGCTGCCCGCCGTATCGATGCGCGTCTCGTCACAGTTCTTCGCCGCGGCGTTTTTCACGGGATCGAGCTGCACGCCAGCCCACTCAAAACCGGCGAGCACCGCGGCACGCAGGTCGCGCTGGTTCTGGCCGATCCCGCCCGTGAAGCTGATCGCATCGACGCCGCCCAGGACTGCCATGTACGCGCCGATGTAGTGGCGGATCGATTCGGTGAAGACATCGAGTGCGAGCTGAGCGCGGGCGTTCCCCTCCGCCGCCGCTTTGGCGATGTCGCGCATGTCGCTCGACACGCCGCTCAACCCCAGCAGCCCTGATTCCTTGCCGAGTCGCTTGAGCACATCGTCCGTGCTGATGCCCGCATTGTTCAATTTCAAGAGTGCGTAGATCTCAAAATCGCCCACCCGGCCCGACTGCGGCAACCCGCTCTGCGGCGTCAGTCCCATCGTCGTCGCCACGCTCTGCCCATCACGAATCGCGCACAAACTCGACGACCCGCCGAGGTGGCAATTGATGATGCGCTTCGCCGCCGGCGCGATCTCGCCAAGCCGCGTTGCGATGTAGCGATGCGAGGCGCCGTGGAACCCGTATCGCCGCACGCCCATCTGCGTCCACTCGTGCGGGATCGCAAACGTCGTCCGGCTCGCGGGAATCGTCTGATGGAAAGCCGTCTCAAAAGCAGCCACCTGCGGCACGCCCGGCAGCTTCTTGGCGAACGCCTTCATCGCCGCGATGTACGGCGGATTGTGGGCCGGGGCGACGTCGGCGAACTGCTGCTGAATCTCAAGAACGTGATCGTCCACGATCACCGCGCCGCTGATCGGCCCGCCGTGCACCGCCTTGAATCCCACCGCCTCGATGTCGTGGATCGTCGCGATCACGCCCGCCTTGATCAGCTCCGCCAGGTGCAGGTCAATCGCCGCCGCGTGGTCGGGCAGCTTCGCCTTGCCTTCGGTCTTCTTGCCGCCGATCTCAACGGACCACACGCTCTCCGCCGCGCCGATGCGATCGGCCGCGCCCTGCGCGAGCACAGCCTCAGCCTTGCTCATGTCAAAGAGCTTGTACTTGAAGCTGGTCGATCCGAGATTGGCGACGAGGACGAGCATGGAAGTCCCAGAGCAGAGGTCAGAGGTCAGAGATCAGAGGTCAGCAAAGGCACGGAAGGCAGCGGTCCTACTGACCTCTGACTTCTGACCTCTGACCTCTGTTTTCTCAGAAGTTTTCCAGCAGCCCTTCATGCGGCCGGGCGATCACATGGGCGGCGACGAGCTCGCCGACCTTGCCCGCGGCTTCGGCGCCGGCGTCGACCGCAGCCTTCACGCTGCCGACGTCGCCCTTGACCACCGCCGTGATGTACGCGCCGCCGATCGGCACGGTCTTGACCAGCTCGACGTTCGCCGCCTTGAGCATCGCGTCGATCGCCTC